>CP034928.1:1361324-1701655 GCA_004102645.1 Candidatus Bipolaricaulis sibiricus
GACGCCCATCCCCCGCACCGTCGTCCTCACCGTGTACGGCGAGTTCGAGGTGTCGGTGCTCGAGGAGATGCCCAGCTCCCGGGGAGCGGTGCGAACGGTGTGGCTCTCCGAGTCGCGGCGGGATGAGGTCTACCGCGACGTCGAGCGCCTGCTCGCCCAGGGGGAGAAGGGCTACGTCGTGTTTCCCGTGATCGAGGAGTCCGCGGAGCGCGACCTCCGGGCGGCCACCGCCGGGTTCGAGGAGCTTCGCGCGCGGTTTCCCGAACATGGGGTGGCCCTTCTCCACGGCCAGATGGGGTCCGAGGAGAAGCGGGCGGCGATGGGCGCGTTCCGCGACGGCCGGGTCAGGGTCCTCGTGGCAACAACCGTCGTCGAGGTCGGCCTCGACGTGCCCGACGCGTCGTTCCTCGTGATCGAGCACGCGGACCGGTTCGGGCTTGCCCAGCTTCACCAGCTGCGGGGCCGCATCGGGCGCAAGGGCCAGCCTGCGGTGTGCTACGCGATCGGCGACCCGACGACCGACGACGCACGGGACCGGCTGAGCGCGTTCCGCGACCTCACGGATGGGTTCAAGATCGCCGAGGCCGACCTCCGCATCCGAGGCCCTGGCGACCTCCTGGGCACGGAGCAGTCGGGGTTCGTCTCCCAGCTGCGGGCCGCAGACCTCGGGCGCGACCTCGCGCTTCTCGAGCGGGCACGCGCGGAGGCGGCCCGGCTGGTGGAGGAGGGGATCCCCGCGGAGCTGGAGCAGGAGGTCGAGCGCCGGTTCGGGGAGGCCCTGTCCCTCCTCGGGGTGTGAGATGAACCCGGTCCGGGAGGGATCGCGCTGGGTGGTGCGCTGGGCCCGGTGGGTTCGACCCGATCGTGGGGGGCTGGAGGGGCTCGCCGAGAGGATCCGGAACGTCCCCGTTCCCCCCTGGGAGGGGCGGTACCACTTCCGTGGCGACGAAGAGCCCACGCTGCGCTACCTCCTCTGCCTCGACGCGCTCAACTTCTGCTTCTGGCCGCCCTCTCCCGCCACAGGGGAAAGGTGGTCCGTCTCTGGGCCGGCCGGGGAGAGGCTGACCGGCTACTTCGCCCTCGCCTGGGCCCTCCGCCGGGCGGCGGAGGAGGAGCCGTCGCTCTTCTCTCCCGAGGTCCTGGCGGAGGCGACCCCGGACCGGGTGCGCGCGGTTCTCGGTGAGATCCCCCTCCTCCCGTGGCGGGCCCGCGCCCTGCGGGAGGTGGGGGCAGCCCTCCTCCAGTTCGGGTCGGCCCGGGTGTTCTTCGCATCGGCGGCTGGCTCGTGCCGGAGGCTAGTGGAGCTCGTCACCTCCCATCTTCCGTCGTTCCGCGACGCGGCCCTGTACGGCAACCGGGAGGTCCTGTTCCACAAGCGGGCCCAGATCCTGTGCGCCGACCTGTGGGGGACCTTTGGCGGGGAAGGGCCGGGAGCCCTCCACGACCTCGACTGGCTCACCGCGTTCGCCGACTACAAGCTCCCCCAGCTCCTGTGGGCGGAGGGAGCGCTTGACCTTCACCCGGCCCTCGCCGCCCGGGTGCGCCGCCTGACCCCGCTCGGGGCTGGATCGGCGGAGGAGGTCGAGGTGCGGGCAGCGACCGTCGTGGCCGTGGACAAGCTCTCCCTCGCCCTCCGGCGGTTCGGCCGCAGCGTGCGGCCGTTCGAGGTGGACTGGATCCTGTGGAACCTGTCCCAAGGCCCGCTTCGCGTGCCCCATCCCCGCGTTCGGACCGCCTTCTACTGACGATGACCTCGTTCCAGATCCTCGCCCGCGCGTCAGGCTCCGCAGCCCGCCTGGGCGAACTCGTGACCCCCCACGGGACGATCCAAACCCCGGCGTTCGTCGCCGTGGCCACCCGGGGCACGGTGAAGGCCCTCGGCGTCGACGACCTCCTCGGGTTGGGGGCCGAGGTCCTCATCGCGAACACCTACCACCTCGCCCTCCGGCCAGGGGCAGAGGCGGTCGCCTCGCTGGGGGGGCTCCACGGGTTCACGGGATGGCGTGGGCCGTGGTTCACCGACTCCGGCGGGTTCCAGGTGTTCAGCCTCGGGGCGGGGAAGGTCCACGGCGTGGGCAAGATCGCGTCCATGTTCCCGGGCGAGCGAACCGCGAAGCCCACCGGGACCTCCCTCGTTGCCCTCACCGAGGACGGGGCGCACTTCCGGTCCGTGGTCGACGGTTCGCCCGTGTTCTTCTCCCCCGAGGAGGTGGTGCGGCTGCAGCGACTCCTCGGGGCCGACGTGATCCTCCCGCTCGACGAGTGCACGTCACCGTTTCACGACCGTCCGTACACAGAGTCGGCCATGGAGCGCACCCACCGCTGGGCCGAGCGGGCCCTTGTTGCGTTCGAAGGGACGCGCGGGCTGGGCTCCAACCCCGGGCAGGCCCTGTGGGGGATCGTCCAGGGCGGGGCGTTCGACGACCTGCGACGGCGGTCGGCCCGGACGATTGCGGGGATGGGGTTCCCCGGGTTCGCGATCGGGGGGTCGCTCGGCCGATCGAAGGACGACATGCTGCGGGTGATCGAGTGGACGGTGGCTGAGCTCCCCGAGGACCGACCCCGGCACCTCCTTGGGATCGGAGGGGTGGAGGACATCCTCGCCGCTGTGGAGCGGGGGGTCGACACGTTCGACTGCGCCGCCCCGACGCGGCTTGCCCGGAACGGGGTCCTCCTCACGTTCGCCGAGGACGGGTTCCGGATCGCAATCCGCAACGCCCGGTTCGCCCGTGACGAGAGTCCGGTGGAAGAGGGCTGCGACTGCCCGACGTGCCGCCAGTACTCGCGGGCGTTTCTCCGCCATCTTCTCCAGACGGGCGAGCTCTCGTACCACCGGCTGGCCACGCTCCACAATGTCCGGTTCATGGTCCGGCTCATGGACCGGGTGCGGACGGCGCTGGGGGCGGGTGAGGCCGTTTCCGACATCCTCTCCGCTCCCTTTACCAATCCCCCGGCTCGGTGACGGTCTTCTGGCGCATCGCGACCCACCCCTTGACGTCTGGGGAGGGGGGGGGACAGTATAGTGAACATTACTGAGGGGGTGATCCGCTGGGTACACGAGGGCATGGTCGACCAGGAAGCGCTTCGCCGTGCGATCCTCGCCGTCGGGAGCGAGGGCGGAACGGATGAGTGAGGAACCACACGGAGGTGCGTGATCCGACGACGTGGTGGGTGTTGGCACTGGTGCCGGCGGTTGGGGTCATGGGCCTGGCAGGTGATGGGAGTCTGGCGTGGCCTGGAGCAGATGGGACGAGCTTCGCCCGGGCCGGTGTGAGTTGCGCATCTCCCTCACCCTGGACGCTACAAGGACTCCATGCGGGCTACCGGGAGAGCGCAGCACACCTCTCTGATGACGATGTCTTCTTTCCCTGTTACTTCATCGGCTGTGCCTGCGAATCGAACATGCGGGCATGCTGCCGTGAGATGTGCTGCCACTGGACGTGCGAGCTTCTCCCGTGGTGGTTGTGCACTTGTTACTACAGAACCACGTGCTATTGGGTGCCCAACTGCTACACCAGCCCGGTGCTGCCGATGAGAGTTGGGCCCGTCGGAGGGGAACTGTGAGAGTCGCCGTCATTCCGCGTTGGGTTGCGTTGATCTCTGTGCTGGGTTGCTGGTGTGCGATCGGGGCTGAGTGTCTCCCCTCTGTGGGAGAGCTCCGCCTTGTGGGGGAGCACGCGTTCCAAGGTCCCCTGGCCGGCATTGCTCTTGAGCCCACCTGGCACTCTCTTGCATGGGTGGAGACGTGGTCCATTCGCATTGTGGACCCACGCTGGGGGGACGAGCTCGCTCGCATCGCCCTCCCGCCTCACCTTCGGTTTGGGGGGCGCGCCGCCCTGAGCGCAGCTGGTCTCTTGGCCATCGCGCTCACCGACGGGACGGTGCAGGTTTGGGATGTCCGAACAAGCCAGGAGGTTGGCTCCTTCCCCGCGCGGATCGGGGGAGTGTGCGCCGCGTTGAGCGAGGACGGAAGGCTGCTCGCCACGACTGGGCCGGAGGGGGAACTCCACGTCTGGGATGTTCCTTCCGGAGAACTCCGGTTCTCCTTCGCCGAGTTCACGCCCTCGGGATGGGTGTGCCCGAGAGCGCTCAGCCAGCATGGCCGCTGGCTTGTTGCTTTGGCTGCGAGCGGGTCCTCGTTCGCGTCTCTCGTGTGGGATCTTGCGACAGGGCGGTTGGCCCGCGTCTTCCCTGGGCCGGTGGAGCTTCTTCGCGACGGGCAGGTCGTGGTCCTGGTCCGGGAGGCTACCGCGACGCGCGTGGAGGTGTGGGAGAACCCTGTGGGCGGCATTCTGCGCAGCGTAGGGCTTCCCACAGGATGGGAGGTTAGTCAGGTGGCTGGCCACCCGGACGGGTCCGTGTTCGCGGTCTCGTTAGCGGATGGAACGATTCGCCTCTGGGACGCACGATCGGGTCAGGAGATCGGGGCCCTGCCCAGCTGCTTCCAGACAGACCCGCGAACGGGGGAGTTGGCGCAGGGTCTCTTGCTGAAGTTCAGTCCCAATGGGGAGGAGCTCCTTCTGGGGATGTGGTTTCTCTCCACGCACAGGGGGGTGGTGAGCCTGTGGACCGTCAACCCAGAGAGGTGAGTCTACCTTGGAGAGAGGACCGGCCCCGGCGGATCAGACCGTGGCGGGCGCAGGGCTCCCATGAGCACCATCTCCTGCTTGGGCGCAGCGATCGGCGGAGACTGCGGCAGTCCCATGCTGACCTCGGCAGCGTCGTCCTCGATCAGAACACGACAAGGGGAAGACAGGAGGTGCAACCCGAATGTGGCAGAGCAAAACCAGACCACATCTCCGAAGGCATGGTCGACCAGGAAGCGCTTCGCCGTGCGATCCTCGCCGTCGGGAGCGAGGGCGGAACGGATGAGTGAGGAACCACACGGAGGTGCGTGATGCGAGCGACGTGGTGGGTGTTGCCACTGGTGCTGGCGGTCGGGGTCCTGGGCCTGGCGGGTGACGGGAGCGTGGGATGGCCAACGGCAGTTGACGATGAGGCGGTCATCTTGGCAATGTCCCCACAGGCTTCTCCTCCAAGAGACTGGTGGTGCCAGTACAAGTGGCCTTGCGGCCCAGACTTAACCTGGTGGTACATATGCTGCTATGGTGAGTATTGCGAGGAGTTCATCATCTTGCCCGTGATCGGAGTGATTTGCCTGAAGTGGAAGACGTCCTACGTGTGTGGTTGTTTTCCACCGGATGCTATTCCGTACTCAGTGGGTGAGGTGACGCTCATCTACTGAGAGTGAAGGATAGGTTCCACCCTTGGGTGCGCGGAGCACCCAAGGGTTCCGCGCACCCGCGGTTGCGGCGGGTTGTGAAGATGAAGGGAGGTGGCGATGAACAGGTTCTTGGTGCTGTGCTGTCTGGTCCTAACCACAGGGATGTCGGTTGTGGCCACAGGGTCGTCCGTGCCGGGCGGGATTGAGCCCGGTCTCGGCTGGGTCTACAGAGCTGAGGTGACGGATCTGGCCCGAGACGCCATCCTCACGGCAACCCTCACGTTTCTGGGCGTGGGCGAGCCCCAGGGGAGGCAGGCCGTCGCGGTCATCACGGACCGGGGCTGGGTCACGACTCTGAGCGTCTACCGCGTAGCGCCCGGTGCCGATCCGGCAACTGCCATGGCAGGGCCGGCTCCTGTTGTCCTGCGATGGCCCACCGTGCTCGACCTCGTCCCCGAGCTGCGGGGAGCCACGCCCCCTGTGCAAGGGTTCGCCCTCCCCGCGGTGCCGGTAGTTGAGCTGGAATGGTCGCTTTCGTTCCGGCAGCTGCTGGATGGAGGCAGAGTCGAGCAAGGCGAGATCCGCCTTGCCCTTGGTCCGCAAGGAGCGGTCACGGTGCCGGCGGGGATGTTCGCGGGTCTCTACTCCACCACGTACTACGCGAGCTGGGTAAGAACATCTCACCAGGGCGAGGCTTGGTGGCCTGGCGAGGAGGGAGTGGCAGGGCCCGTATGGGTTCCCGTGCGGGCACAAGGAATCGTGGGAGCCACGGTGCGCTACGCCTGGGAACTCGCAGAGCGCGTCGTTCTGGATGCAGAAGAGCTACGGGCGCGGCTCTGCGATGCGCTCAGATCCACGGAAAGGGTGGATCCCTCGCTGGCCAGGGAAGTGCGCGACGCGCTGAGGGAAGTTGGCATCGAAATCTAGATTGAGAAGGAGGTCTTGATGAAGAGGAGGGAGAGACGAGGAGTCTCTGTGATTCTGCCTGCGCTCTCCCTGTGCCAGGGAGTATATGGCCAAGGGCGGGGCCCCCGGCGTTGCCGGTGACGATCCGGGGCCTCGCCCGGGCGACCGGGATCCATGCCGTGGCGTTCAGCCCCGACGCGAAGGCGCTCGCCACGGGCGCCTACGAGGACGAGGCGGCCTTGGCAAGCTTCAGCCCACACGGCGGCCTCCTCGCGTCCGCATCGCAGGACGGGGAGATCCGTCTTTGGGACCTCGCCGCCGGGCGGTGGATCCTAGGGTACTGGACCGGCATGGGACGAACCCCGAGGGCGCTTGCCTTCAGCCGGAGCGGAGACCTGCTCGGGATGACTCTGAGCTTTCTCGTCCCAACGGAGCCAGCGGTGCTGCTGGGTGCCCTTGGCGGGACTCTGTGTTGGTTCGGATGCGAGCTCGGTTCTACGCGCTTGTATGAGACCTGCACGGAGCGGCGCTGGTACCAGGTCTGTGGGGGCGGGGGCGATCCATGGCCGCCGATCTACCCGGACAGCAGTGGTCCGGAGGTGCCCTGGTGAAGGGACAGCGGCGGTGCCAACGCTGTGCACTGTGGAGGGCGACCCCGTGGGTGATCACCTGGGTCCTGACGGCAGGGTGGGTCTTAGTTCTTGCTTACCGGACCCGGCAGGGCATCACCGGGTCACAGACCATCGTCTGGTGGTTGCCCATCATCACCCTGTTCAGCGTCCTGGTCTTCCGCGACGTCCTGAAGTTGTGGGCTCAGCGCCGTCCCTCAGGCTTCAGAAAGGGGTTGCGGATCCTGGTCTTGCAGCTGGTGTACGGTGGTACAGCGGTGGGGACGGCGGCGGCCCTGGTCGTCGCCGCTCCGCCGCTGCCGGACCTCGAACGGTTCGCCACCGGCGTCGGGGGTACTGCACTCCTGGCGCTCGTAGGGGTCTGGTTCATCACCTCCCTGGTGTGGGCACGGATCCGTCGGCCCAGGACGCCACGGTGGGCACCGGCCGGGCGATGATGTCTGAGGAGCGCCGAGTCGAACCCAGAGCGGCCACGCAGTTCGGTCCCCGGGCACGAAGCGGGTAGCGCGCCCTCTCACCGAAGGGAGAGATGGTGACGCACTGCGTACCCGTGGTCGTGGGCCACACGTTCGATCGCGCCTCGCACCGCGCTGAAGTCGAACGTGTAGGAGTAGGTCCTCCCGAACAGCTTGGACTGCTCGGCGATGTCTCCCTCGCGGGGCCCTCTTCCCGTCTTGTACGTCTCCGTCCTAAACCCAAACCCGCTCTCCGGGCCGAGGCCCGAACCCGTCTCGGTGAGGGACTCCGTGAGGTGGATCTCCCGCTTCGCCTCGTCGACCCGAATGGTTGCCCGGTACACAAGCCGCTTCCGAGACAGGAACGCCCTCCGCTCCGCGAGGACCCGGGTGAACCCGATCGTGTCGCCCCGCCTCTCCACCTCTCCTCCGAGTTCACGGACGATCTTCACCAGCGCTTCCTCCACCACGTTGCCCCCTTCCTGGCGCGGACGCCGCCCTACGGTTCCTCCTTCTGTAGCGCCTCGATCAGGGCCGCCCGCAGCTCCCAGGGTAGGGAGACGCCCTTCTTCGTGGGCAGCCACTGGCCATCATCGCCCTGAAAGAACTGTCGGAGGTCGAGGTACGCCTTCCCCCGGAACTCCGTCTGGCGCACGACGACCTTCTGCCCCGCGCCCCGCTCGAACTCGACGATCACGCGTTCGTTGTCCATGTCGTCCCTCCCGTTGCGGCGGCCGGCGGCGGATAGCTCCGACCCCCGCCGGCCCATTCTAGACGGCCCCAGCGCGGAGGGACAGGGTGGCCTTGCCTCGCCACACGCGGTAGGCCGGGCGGGCCTCACAGGACGAGCCACGCGGCGGCGAGGGCCACCCCGAGGGCAATCAGGCTGGGTCCGATGAGCCTTCGCCACACCGCAGGCAGGGGAACGCCCACGTACTCGGCGGACACGGTGAGGCAGGGGTGGAGGGGCGACAAGAGGTATCCCAGGTACGTGGCGAGGTAGGTCACGGCGAACGCCCACGGCGTCATCGTCCCGAACGCGCCCACGTAGATCGGGATGACGAGGGACAGCGCCGCCTGCTGGCGGCCGGTGGCGAACCCGAGGAACCACCCCGCGCCCACGCACAGGCCGGCGGGGGGAAGGGAAAGCGCGGCGATCCGGGCGGGGAGCCCGGAGCGCTCGAACACGGCAAGGTAGGCGAACACCGCGATCACGATCAGTCCGAACCGGAGCGGCCGCTCGCGGCGGACGATCCCGACAAGGCGGGGCACGAACACCCTCCCCACGGACGCGAAGACGAGGCTCACCGCGACGCCGACGGCCGTGGCGAGCTCGGGCACCG
The DNA here is from genome assembly GCA_004102645.1 of Candidatus Bipolaricaulis sibiricus. GTDB lineage: Bacteria > Bipolaricaulota > Bipolaricaulia > Bipolaricaulales > Bipolaricaulaceae > Bipolaricaulis > Bipolaricaulis sibiricus. Next base: position 1,369,882 of record CP034928.1, read on the forward strand.
GAAGCGGGGCCAGCCGCTTCAGAGCAAGGTCGAGGGCAGGCGCGGCAAACAGGATGGCAACCGGAGCCACCGTGTCCCACCTCGCGTGGTGTGCCGAGGTCTCCATCCGACCCGACACCCGCCGGAGAACGATCGCGTACCCGATCGCCAGCAGGACCAGGGCAGTGGGCAGCTGGAACGGGAGGAGGCCCCACACGTCGAGCCCGGCGAGGGTTGCGCCGGTGATGAGCGCCGGCGACAGGGGGTAGATCGAGTGGAGCGTGTGCCGGAACCACACGTTGGCGGCAGCACGCACGGCAGGCGGCGCCCCGCCCACGCGCTCGACGAGGGGAGCGGAGAGCAGCGCCCCGCCCGGCATCGGGAGCATTCCCAGAATCCCAGGGGCGAGAGCGTACACCGCTTTCCGCGGCCGCGGCAGCCCGGCGAGGAGGCCCTCCATCCGCCCCGTTTCGACCAGCACGCCTCCGATCACGGGGATCAGGACCATCGCCAGGGCGAGAAGAACGACGCTCGGATTGGTGACCACGGAGCGGAGGGCTCCCCCCACCTCGGGGACGGGGAGGGTGACCCCGCCCAAGACGAGCGCCCCGAGGAGCATCGCCCCCCACAGACTCCACCGCGCGAGGCCGAGCACGAGCGACAGCGACAGACCCAAGGCCACCCAGGATAGCACCCTGCTCTACCCCCCCACGCAGACGCGGGCCCGCCACGTGGACAGGCCCGCGCGGACTGCTCCTACAGCTCGAGCTTCCCGAGGTTCCCAGGCTCGAAGTACGCGTCCCGGATCTCCGCCGCCGACCGGGCCTCGATCTCTACCGTGGCCTGCCCTCCCCGGACCAGGTCCTCGACGACGAGCCGCGCTGGCCGCCGGCCGATCTCGTCCGTCACGAGCTCGGGTACGGTGAGCCGACGGGAGAGCTTCCCCGCCCAGTCGTAGAACTCCGCCCGCAGGACGATGAACTCCTCCTGGTGGACCCAGAGGACGATCCGCGCCCAGTCCGTCCCGGCCGCGGTCGGGGTCAGGGCAAGGGTCCACGCGGGGTACCCAGCCACCGCTTCCTCCCCTGTCAGCACCGCAGTGTACCCCTCCCGGTAGCCGAACCCCGACGCGAGGTCGTCGTAGCTGAGCCCGCTTCCGGCGATGAACTCACCCTGGCGCTCCGTCTCCCCCACGAGTTCCTTCAGGATCTCGAGGTCGGGGAGCCACAGCCAGATGCGGGCCTTCCCCTCTGGGGGTAGGTGGGCGAGGTACAGGGTGCCGGACACGTCGGGGGGAAGGACGTACAGGAGCAAGGTCTTCGTTGTCCCGTCGGGGTAGTCCTTCGCCCACACGCGGAACGCGTAGTCCCGCGGGGCCAGGCCCGGCTCGTCGACCACGATCCCCAGAGCGAGGTACAGGCTGCCCCGCCCGGTGCCGAGGAAACTCTGCTCCTCGACTCGGTCGAGGATCTCGTCCGCCGTGACGGGCCCGGCCCACACCGCCAGCCCCCACGCCCCCAGGGCCAGTCCGAGGATCAGACTAATCGCGGTTTTCATGTGAACCCTCCTTTCGTCTTTCGGCGCCCCCCTCCGGGAGGACCTTCGGCGCCCCTACCCGCCGCGGCAGAACCCACCCCGGCCGAACCCACGCCAGCACCGCCGGCAGAACGTACAGCGCGCCAAGCGCGCTCGTGACCATCGTCACCGCCACCAGCCACCCGAACGTCATCAGCGCCCCGAACCGCGACAGGAGCATCACCAGGAACGCCAGGGTCAACGCCGCGGCGTTGACCGCGATCGCCTTGCCCGCGAACCGGAACGTCTCCTCGAGGGCTGGGGCGTGGCCCAAGCCCCGGCCCCGGGCGCGGCGGTACCGGGTCAGGAAGTGCACCGCGTAGTCCACCCCGATCCCGACGGACAGGCTGGCGATCATGATCGTGGCGATGTCCAGGTGGGCGCCCGCGTACCCCATGATCCCGAAGTTACCGCCCACGGCCACCACGAGCGGGACCAGGGAGAGGAGCCCCGCCCCCAGCGAGAGCATGAGGAGGGAGACGATGGCTCCCACGGCCCCGAAGCTCGTCCCCAGGCTCACGAGCTGCGAGTGGATGATCTTCTCGGAGAGCTGGATGTACAGGGCGGGGGACCCGGTGACGTAGTACGAGACGACCGCCGGGGGCCTCTCGCGGGCGAGGAACTCCTCCACCGCCTGGGTGAGCTCCCGGTACCCCGACAGGCCCACCGAGCGCACCCGCGCCGCCACCCGGCCTCGCGCGAAGTCCCGCGTGGCGAGGTTGCGCGTGACCTCGCCCCCCCCAGACTCGTACAGGAGCAGGACCTGGGCCACGGCCCGCGACGTCGGGGGGATGGCGTAGGAATCAGGGTCGTCGCCCCGGAGGGTGAAGTACGTCTCCTTCACGAGGTCCGCCAAGGACGACGTGGCACCCACCTCGGGCCGCTCCTCCAGGAACCGCTGCAGGCGATCGATGAACCGGAGGACGTCGGGGTCCTTGAGCCCATCGCGGCGCCCGGTGTCGAGAACCACCGCCAGCTCCTGGCTTCCCCCGAACTGCCGCTCCACGAACCGCAGCCCCTCCACGACCGGCGAGTCGGCGCGGAAGTAGCGCGTGACGTCGGACTCCACCCGGAGGCGGGGCACTCCAGCGAGCAGCCCGCCCAGGATGGCGAGGGCAAGCGTGGAGGTAAGAACGGGGCGCCGGGCGAGGAACGCGGCGCTGCGCTCGCCCACGCGCCGCAACCCGGGTAGGGCCCGCGGGGGGCGGGGCCGCGGGACCGGCAGCAGCGCCAGCAGCGCTGGGATAAGGATCAGGGCAAGCGCGAACGCCACCACCGTGCCCAGGGCGGCGAACAGGCCGAACTCCCGCGTCGGGACGAGAAACGAGGTTTGCAGGGTGAGGAACCCGGCGGCGGTGGTGAGGGCCGCGGCGGCCAGCGGGAGGAGCATCTCCCCGGCCACCCGTTGCGCGAGCGCCTGCCGGTCCCCTCCAGCGCGGGCGAGCTCGGCGTGGTCGCTCACGACGTGGATCCCGTAGGCGCTCCCCACCCCCACGAGGAGCACCGGGAGGAACGTGGAGATCATGGTGAGCTTGGCTCCCACGAGACCCATCACCCCCATCGTCCACACCACCGCCACCGCGACCACGGTCAGCGGCAGGACCACCCCGCGCACGCTCCGGAAGCTCACGAACAGCACCGCCACGAGCACCGCCACCACCACGGGGAGGAGGAGCCCGAGGTCCTGGCGCATGTAACGGTTGACGTACACGAGAAACGCCGCGTCCCCGGAGATGAAGTACGCCTCCGGTCCCCCGTAGCGGGCCTCGAGCGCGTGGAGGTGCTCCAGCACCCGGCCCATCGCCTCCTCGTTGTCCTCGAGGTCCGGCGCCACGCGGAGGACGACCAGCGCCGCCGAGCCGTCCGCCCGCACGAGCACGTCGCGCACCATCCGCTCCTGGAGGACCACCTCCCGGAACAGGGCCACGTCCTCGTCGCCCCGCGGGGGGCCGGGAAGGACCGGGGCCACCACGAGGGCAGCCGCGGTCCCCTCGACGACCTTCACGCTCGCCGGCGACACGACCTCCTCCACCAGGCCCTCATCCAGGAGGGCCTGGAGCTCGGCGGTGAGGGCGTACAGCTTTTCGAGCGAGGGGAGGTCGAACAGCGTCCCCCCCTCCTCGGCCTGGATCGCCCACAGGATGAGGGACTGCCCACCGAACAGCTGGCGCGTTTCCTCGTACAGGGCGACCACGGAGTCCCCTTGAGGAAGCATCCGCGAGTAGTCGGCCTCGAAGCCGAGGCGGGGGAGGAACAGGGCGAACGCAGCGGTGATCACGCCGATGGCGGTCAGGGTCCAGCCCGGACGGGCGATCAGGGCACGCAGGGCCCTCGTCACGGCCCGTCCACCCCCACGAGAACCCCCCGCCGCTGGAGGTGCAGCGACAGGAAGAACACGTACAGGTCATCACCCGAACCGCGCACCTCCCGCTGGCCGTCGAACGCCTGCGTGAGCCCGTCGGCCAACCCCCGGTACGCCTCGGGGAGGGGGTCGGGGAGGTACCCGACCGGGGCGGGCGTGCACAACCAGATGAACCGGCTCTGCGCGGGGATCACGATCACGACCAAGAACGGCTCTTCAGCCCACGGCGCGTCCGGCAGCTGGGTGACGGCCTTGAGGGTGACGAGCCCCGTGGCCCGCAGCGCCCGCGCGAAGGCGAGGATCCGGAGTGACTCCTCCATCGTGTCCGTCTGATCCACGATCAACACGCGGAGGACCGTCTGTCCGACAGCGCTCGCACCCCAGAGACACAGGACGGCCATCAACGCGACAACCAGTCTCATGAAGCCTCCCTTTCGGCGCGCAGACCGCGCCACACGAGGTTAGCGAGCTCCTCCGAACCCAGGCGGCGGAACTCGGCGGCCACGGGATCGTCCCCGACGGCCCGGGCGGTCACCGCCTCCACCAGGCCGAGCAGGGCGTAGGCCAGGACCAGGGGATGCCCGCGGCGCAGTTCCCCGCGGTCCATCGCCTGGCGGAGGAGGTCGCCCACTGCGCCGGCGTACTCCTCGCGCAATGCCTGCAGGTGGGGCTGCAGCTCGGGCGCCTCGGTTCCCCACGCGCGGGCGAATAGCCCCACTCCGCGCCCGGGAGCGAGCGCCTCAAAGTGGGTCGCGATCACCCGGCGGAGGACCTCGGCCGCGGGCAGGCCCTGGCGGAGGAGATGCTGCGCCGTCGCGAGGTGGCGCTCGTACTCGCGGCGCAGGACAGCGAGAAACACCTGCTCCTTGGACGGGAAGTAATGGTACAGGGCGCCGATCGAGACACCGGCCGCGCGGGCGATGTCCCGCATCCCCGCGGCGTGAAACCCGAACTGGGCAAACGTCTCCGCGGCCGCGCCCCGGATCCGCTCGGCGAGGGATCGGCCCTCCGAACGAACGTTCGTTCGCACGGAGCGCATTCTACAGATCTCCTCTCCAAGTCGCAAGTTCAGGGCCGGCCGCACACCGGGCAGCGCCAGGTGATCTCGCCGGTGAGAAGGTTCCACCGCACGGGGAGGAGCGTGCCCTCCCCGCAGTGTGGGCACGGCGCCCCCCCGAGGGTGGCCCGCACGTCGAGCGCGCTCACGGGAAGATCCACCGTCACCGGCTGGGGAACCCGGATCTCGACCACGTCCATCGTCACCGCGACCGGGGCCTCGACCGCGATCGTTCCCCCCACAGTGAGAGGCCCGGAGAGGGTGATGGGTTGGGCCAGGTGGACGCTCACCCCCCGCGTGGCGAGCGAGACGACGATCGCAAGGATCGCCCCAAGCAGGGCCACCAGGACCAGAAACGCGGATGTGAGCAGCCATCGGTTCACAGCGACCCCCTCGCTACTTCGGTGCGCAGGCTCTCCGGTTCGCCGGTTCCCCGTTGACGTTTCGCAACCCCAAACTGCGCCACCGCGAACCGTCCCACCGCCGTTGTGGCGCGCCCGGGAGGACTTGAACCCCCAACCCTCGGCTCCGAAGGCCGATGCTCTGGTCCGTTGAGCTACGGGCGCGGCGACACAGTCGAAGGTCCACACGTCGCAAGTCCACCAGGGTTCGACTTCAGACTTGCTGACTTTCGACTGTCCTACTGGGAGGAGCGACGGGACTTGAACCCGCGACCGCCGCGGCCACAGCGCGGTGCTCTGCCAACTGAGCTACGCTCCCCATCAGTGCGGTCTGCCGGCCGTCGGTCTCAGGCGCACGGACCGGATGAATCGCCCAACCGAGGCACTGGCCAACCGCCTCTCTGGCGCGCCCGGGAGGAATCGAACCCCCGGCCTGCGGCTTAGAAGGCCGCTGCTCTGGTCCAACTGAGCTACGGGCGCGGCAACGGCGGTTGGCCGGTTCGAGGTCTGTCGGTTACAGGTCTGAACCGATGAACCCCCGAACGGGCGAACCGCTGTTGTGAGCGGGTAGCGGGAATCGAACCCGCGTTTCTGGCTTGGAAGGCCAGGGCTCTACCATTGAGCTATACCCGCAGGGCAAAGGGATTCTAGGGCCACCGTTCGGCACCGTCAACGACGCCGGCGCCCCAGCCAATGCCTACGCCACGAACAGGAGGAACCGCAGGACCTCGAGGAAGTCGGTCGCCTCGAACGCCACGGTCCGGGCACCGCGAAGCGACGCCCGCGGGTAGAACGACGCGCGGTACGCTGCGGGGCCGTCGCGGAAGACCACTTCGACCGCAAACCGCTCCGGGAGGGCGACCACGCCCGGCAGCGTGGCCGCGAGCGCGGCCGCCACCCCGTCCCGGATCCCGACCACGGCCCGTTCGGCGTCCACGCTTACGGTCGCTCCGCCCACGCCGCGCTTGACGGCGAACGTCGCGATCCCTGAGCGGAGCGCCTCCGCCTCGCGGCACGTCTCCTCGTCACCGGAGACGAACACGAGGGGCACGCCCACGTAGGCTGCGCTGTACGCGGCGAGCCGGACCTCGGACGCGGGCGCGCCGTTGATCTCCAACGAATGGAGCCGAAGGGCCATGCTGTGGGCAAGGGGGCTCCCGGCCGAACCGGCCGGGGCATGGTAGCCCACGAGGACGAGGCCCGTGAACGACCGGTCCAACCCCTCGACCAACGCCAACGGATGCCCGGTCCACCCGCGGAGGAGCTCCGTCCCTGCCGGCATGTCGGCCGGGGTGAGGTTCCGCCCTGTGTCATGGGCATCGTTGACGAGGATCTCCTGGGCCCCAGCCCGTCGTGCCCCCTCACAGGCGGCGCGCACCTCCGCCGCCATCTGCGCCCGCGTCGCCTCGTAGCCAGGCTTCCCCACGTCGGTCTCGTCCCAGTGGGTGGCGCCGGCGACCCCCTCGATGTCCGCGCTAATGTAGACCTTCATCCCGTTCCTCCGCCAAGACAGAGGGGCCCCCACGGGCCCCTGGTGGTCGGAGAGGGCGGATTTGAACCGCCGACCTCATGGTCCCGAACCATGCGCGCTGACCAAGCTGCGCTACTCTCCGCCACCCCTATGTTACCCCACGTCCGCTAGCGGAGGAAGACGAACCGCGTTCGGCCACCGCTGACGACGGTCAGCAGCACCTCATCCCGATCGCCGATGTCCTTCACGATGTTGTTCCAGTCGGCAACAGACTCCACAGGCTGCCGGTTCACGGCCACGACCACATCCCCCTCCCTGATCCCCGCCCAGTGGGCACGTGATCCGGAGGCAACCCGCGTCACCACTACGCCCACGGTGTCGCCAAGGCCATACCGCGCCTTGAGCTCTGGAGTGATCGTTGACACGGTGAGCCCGAACTTCTCCGCGCCTCGCTCGGGTTGAGATACCGCAGATGGGGTCGTTGCTCCCACCTCTTCGGGGCGCTCACCCAGAACCACAGGGAGCGAGATCGACTTCCCATCGCGCACGACATCGACGATCGCCGTCTCCCCCACCGACCGGTACATGATTTCCAGCTGAAGCTCGTTGGTCGTTCCCACCGCCCTTCCGTCCACCGCAACGATCACGTCGCCCGGCTTCAGCCCCGCCTCGTCTGCCGGCCCCCCGGCGACGATGTCGGACACGAGCACGCCCTGGCCAGCCTTCACGCCAAACCGGGCCTCCATCCCCGGCAGCAGGTCCTGGATGTACACCCCGAGCCACGCCCGCGTGACCCTTCCCTGGAGCGCAATCTGGGACAGGGCACGCACGATCTCGTTGATGGGAACCGCAAAGTTGATCCCTTCGACCGCCACCCCGCTCTCCGTGGAGCGGGCGATGATCGTGTTCATCCCAACGACCTCGCCATAGGCATTGACCAGGGGACCGCCCGAGTTGCCGGGGTTGATCGCAGCGTCCGTCTGAATCATCCGCCGGTAGTAGCCAGTCCCATCGGGACGTGGAACATCTCGACCCAATGCAGACACGATCCCTAAGGTGACGGTGTGGGAGAGGCCCAACGGATTCCCGATCGCGATGACCCAATCCCCGATCTCGAGGCGATCCGAGCTTCCAAGCCTGACTGCCGGGACATCCAGCGAGTCTTCGATCGCCACCACGGCCAGGTCAAGGAGAGCATCGGTGCCCACCAACTGCGCCGGCAGTTCTTTGCCCGTGCGCGCGGTGACGCGGATCGAAGTCGCCCCCTCCACGACATGCGCGTTGGTCAGCACGTAGCGAGCCCCACCATGGTCAACGATGAACCCCGAGCCCACGGAGGTCACCTCACGTTCCCCGAGCGGTCCCAGGTCAAAGAACCGCCGCAAGAACGGATCCTGCAGAAACTGGTCCCACACGCTGGTGGATTTCTTCACGACCTCGACCTTCACCACGCCGGGCGCAACGGCGTTGATCGCTGCTTTGATCGCGGCCTGCCCTGATGCCGCGATCTGCTCCTGGGCCGTCTGGGCATACGCCAGCGGACCGAGCGGGGGTTGGGACGCAACGCTTCCTCCCCCCCTGCCCACCCAGAACCCAACCCAGACTCCCGCCAACACCCCCACGGACACAGCCATCACCGCGAGAATCTGAAACAGTCTTCTCATGTCGTATACCTCCGTTCAGAATTGTATCCGCCCGCCGTTGAAGGACCCATGTACCGAGTGTGGAGATCTGGTGGAGGAGGGCCACCGCCCGCAGTTCCCCCCCACACACGCCGCGAAGCCCGCGGCCAGAGCCGCAACCTCGTGCACGAGCTACGTTGCACTGTGCGCGCTCCGGGGAACGCACTGCACGACCAACAGAGGGCCGGCAGTCCATCGCGGGCCCCCGCGCCGCGTGCCCATGTACCGCGGTCCCGCCAGCCATGGGATTCCCCCACGGCCGGTCAGCCCTTATCATTGCCTGATGCATCGAAGGGCAATCGCGCTCTTGTCGGGGGGGCTCGACTCGGCCCTGGCCTGTACCCTTGCCCTGCGCCTTGGGTTCCAAGTGGTGGGCCTCAACCTCGCCACAGGGTTCTGCGTGGGCCAGGGCCGCTGCGACACAGTCCTCGCCTTCGCCACGCGTCTCGCGATCCCGTTGCGGCTTGTCGACATCGGCACGGAGTTCCTTGACGTGGTCCGCGCGCCGCGGCACGGCTACGGATCAGCGATGAACCCTTGTCTCGATTGCCGGATCCTCATGGCGCGCACAGCAGCGGCGGTCATGGAGCAGGAGCAGGCGTCGTTCGTCATCACCGGGGAAGTCCTGGGTCAGCGCCCCATGTCCCAACACCGCCGGGCCCTCGACCTCGTGGCTGACGAGTCGGGCCTCGGAGAACGGCTCGTTCGCCCCCTGTCAGGAAGATTGCTTGGGCCGACCCTGCCCGAGCGAGTGGGCTGGATCAGGCGAGACCAGTGGCTCGACATTCAGGGTCGATCGCGCAAGCGACAGCTGGCTCTGGCCCAGGCCTGGGGTGTCACAGAGTTCGTCCAACCCTCGGGGGGATGCTGCCTTCTTCTGACCCGTCCATACGCGGCGCGCCTCCGCGATGCCCTTGCCGCCCAGGCAGGCAAGGCCCTCACCGAGGAGGACTTCGCGTTGTTGCGTTTCGGCCGTCATTTCCGTGTCTCGCCCGCGGTCAAGGTGATCGTGGGGCGGAACGAGGCAGAGAACGCGGTTCTGGCCGGACTGGCGCCCGGCCGGTGGGCGATCTCGTTCCCGGACGTTCCCGGTCCCCACGCCCTCATCGAAGGAGCCCCCACCCCTGGAGATGTCGAACTCGCAGCGCGGTTGGCGGCCCGGTACAGCGATGCCCCCCCCGGCACGCCCGTTGCTGTTCGCGTGTGCCACGGGGACAAGGTCGAGGAACTCCAGGTGATCCCGCTTCCTGCCGACGATCCGCGAATCGCCCGCTGGATGCTGGGCGAGTAGGCACCGCCCCCGGCACTCCCAGCGCGCTGTCAGAGAACGGGGACCACTTCCAGCGGAGGGGAATCTTGACCGGATCGGGTTTCGTCCTGCCGACACCTAGGTGAGCAGCTCGAACCGGGCCACGAAGTGCCGCAGCGGGCCCTCGCCCTCCGTCAGCCGCAGACCACGGATGTCGCGCGCTCGCTCTCGGACACGGCGCAACGCCTCCACCACCGCCTCGAGGTGCTCTTGGGTGTAGGTTCGGCGCGGGATCGCCAGTCGGACGAGCTCCATCCGTGCCTCAGCTCCCATCATCGCGGAACCCACCTCGACAGCACGGATCCCACCCTCGAGGTAGAGCGCGGCAACGAGCGCCTGCCCAGGAAACGCGTGCTTGGGGATGTGGGGGAGCAGACGGCCGGCGTCCACGTAGACCGCGTGGCCGCCCGGAGGCCAGTACACAGGGATCCCTGCACCGCGCAGTCGCTCTCCCAGCCACTGCACCTGGCCCACCCGATCCCGGAGGTACCCCAGGTCCAACGCCTCGTTCAACCCCACAGCAAGGGCCGCGAGGTCCCGCCCGGCAAGGCCCCCGTAGGTGGGAAACCCCTCCACTAGAATGAGCCTCTCCCGGCAGCGCTCGTAGAGCCGGCGGTCGCGCATCGCAAGGAACCCGCCGATGTTGCCAAGCCCGTCCTTCTTGGCCGACATCGTGCACCCGTCGGCGTAGGAGAACAGCTCGCCAGCGATCGCGCGCGGGCTGGCATTCGCGTACCCGGGCTCCCGCTCGCGGACAAAGTACGAGTTCTCCGCGTACCGACAGGCATCGAGGAACAGGGGGATCCCGTGGGCGCGGGCGAGGGCGGAGACAGCCCGGACGTTCTCCATCGCCACCGGTTGGCCGGCAGTCGTGTTGTTCGTGACGGTGAGCATCACCACCGGGATCCGCCCCGGCGGGTCGCGCAGGAGGGAGTCCAGCGCCTCAAGGTCCATGTTCCCCTTGAACGGCCGGTCGAGGTCGGGGTCGAGCGCGTCCGGGACCGGGAGGTCCACCGGGGTGCCCCCGTTGGCGAGCACGTGAGCCCGCGTGGTGTCGAAGTGGGCGTTCGAGGGGACGACATCTCCGGGCTCAAGCAGGGTAGAGAAGAACACGTGCTCCGCCCCCCGCCCTTGGTGGATCGGGAGGACGTACGGGAAACCGGTGATCTCCTGGACCGCCTGCTGAAAGCGGGCAAACGATCGGCTGCCGGCGTAGGATTCGTCCCCCTCCATCAGCGCCGCCCACTGGGCCTGGGACATCGCCCCGGTCCCGGAATCGGTGAGAAGGTCCACGTACACGTCGCCGCTTGCAAGGTTGAACACGTTGTAGCCGGCCTCGCGGAGGAGCTTCTCCCGCTCCTCCTGCGCCGGGAGGCGGATCGGTTCCACAACCTTGATCCGGTACGACTTCGCCCAACTCCCTTCGTCCTGCATCCCCTCTCCTATCTTGCGAAGTAGTAGTGGAGTCCGAACCCGAACGCCATCCCCAGCCCGGCCTCCCGGTGCCACATGAACCCAAACTCGACGTTCAGCCCAAGGCTCGACGCGAACGGGGGAAACAGATCGATCCCCCCGCACAGGGTGAGTCCCCAGTCCCGTCCCGGCAGGTACAGCGACCCGCCCCCCGCCAGGTAGAACCCCACGGGGTCGGGTTGGGCCACCCGCCCCAGCATCCGCGCCCCCACCATCCCCCACAACTCGTCGCCGATCGTGAGCAGGAACACATCGCCCTCGATTCCCCACCCGGGGCTGGCCCAGTGCCACACCGAGACCCCGAACACCGCGGGAGCGGTGAACTGGATCCCCACCCCCGTGGCGGCGGTCCCCGCTCCCGGCACGGTCAGCATGATGATCAAGACCCCTACGAATGCCCTGCGCATCGGTTTCCTCCTCGGTGCGTCCCATTGTAGCTCCCCTACCCCCGATTTGACGAGACGCGCACGCCTTCGCTATGCTAGTCCCCTATGACGCAGGAGCAGGTTCTGGAGGCGTGGCGACGAGGGGGGGCATCACGCACACGTGTCCTTATCGCACTTTCCGAAGATGGAGCGCTGGACTGGGTCGACCGCCTTCTCCCCGGTCCCCCTGAGGCCCGCCGGCTCGCGGCGGCGCTGTTGGGCCGATCTCCGCACCTGGCTGAGGCCCTCGGTCACCTCCGCACGCTGGTCAGCGACGACGATCGCTACACGCGCGAGGCAGCGGTTCAGGCCGTGGTTCAGCTGTGGCACGAGCGATTTGAGGAGGCGTACCCGATCCTCGGAGCATGGCGGACCGACCCGAACCCCCTGGTGCGACGTGCCGTCGTGCTCGCCGCGGGGGGCATCGCTGAGCCGCTGCGGCTGGACCGCGTCGCCCCTCTGTTCTCGCTCCTCGATCCCTTCGTCCGCGATCGTGCCCCCGAGGTGCGCGCCGCCGTAGAAGGAGTCCTTGCCCACGCCCTTTTCACCGCCTACCCCGAGGACACCTTCGAGCAGCTGACCTACTGGTCCGCCTCCCACGATACCGGGGTGCTGTCGCACGTAGCGACAGCTCTCGGACAGGCCCCGGCCACGATCGGCCGTCGGGCGTTGATCGTCCTGCGACGCGTGGCCCTTGCCGATGGCCGCCCTGTGCGAGCGGCGGTGGTGCGAGCGATGGCGAACCTGGCACCAGCCTGTCCAGATGCGGTGGGGACCGAACTCCGACGCTGGCTGAGCGACCCCGAACGTGCGGCGATTGCCCGTGAAGCCCTGGGCCGGATCGACGGGGAGTTCCTCTCCGCGAAACGCCCTCCCGCCTGCCCGCGGCCTGTCGCCTGACTCCCCATCGGCTGCCCCTCGGACCTCGCCGGTAGTCGATCCGTAGTCGGCACCGAGCGGACTCGGTAAGATCGACCGTGCAACGCAGGGTAGATCAGTATCTGGCCCGAGAGATCCTCCCGCCCTTCCTGGTGGCGATCCTGGCGTTTCTGGTGTTCATCGGCCTCGAACTCGTGATCTCGTTGTCCGACACTGTGTTCGCCCGCGGAGCGGGCGCCGCAGAGCTGTTCCGCCTGGTCGTGTACAAGCTTCCCACGCTGTTCACGTTCGCCATCCCTGCCGCGGCACTGCTGGCGACGTTCCTCGCCCTGGGCCGGCTTTCGGCCGATCGAGAGCTCCTCGCGTTCCAGGCCCTGGGCTACTCCTTGCGTCGGCTCACAGCCCCGTTCCTGCTGTTCGGGGCGCTGGCCAGTGGTGTCTCGTTCTCGTTGGGAGAGTTCGCGGTGCCCGCCGCCGAGGCTGCCTATCGTCAGGAGCTCCTCGCCCTCCTCTACCGCGGCGCAGTACCCCAGGTCCAATCCGCCGTGTTCTTCCGCGGCCTGTACGGCGAGACGTACTATGTGGAGCGGAGCGAGGGAGAACGGCTCACCGGGATCCTTGTCTATGATCTGACAGGTCGCATCTACCCGGCAGAAGGCCGCTTCCCCACCGTGATCACGGCCCAGGAGGGGCTGTTCCGAGGGGGGACACTCGAACTGACCACAGGACGAGTGCTCCGATTCGCCCCCGACGGGAGCCTGATGGAACTCGTCCGCTTCGACCGCCTGACCGTGGAGGCCGAAGAAGACCTCCGCCGCGCGGTCCTCGGTGGGAAGACCCCGGCCGAGATGTCGCTCCGAGAGCTGGGGGAGCGGATCGACCTCCTCCGGAGATCGGGCCTCGATCCGCGTTCACTCGTTGTCGAGTACCACTCGAAGATTGCCGTCTCCGCCGCCGCGTTCGTGTTCGTCCTGTTTGGCGCTCCACTGGGCGCGCTCCTGGGTCGGCGCGGCCGGGCCGCCGGCGCGATTGCGGGATTCCTCCTCGCCGCCGCGGCCCAGGGCCTGTTCGTCTGGGCGAGGACCCTCGCCCAGCGCGGGGTCATCCCCGCGTACCTTGGGGCTTGGCTGCCGCACATCGGGTTCGGGTTTCTCGGTCTCTTGCTCCTCGGCATCGCCGACCGGCTGCGCCTGCGAGGCATCCTCTCCGTCGTGCTCCTCCTGGCCTTCACCGCCGCTGCTGCCGCAGGAGGACCGCCGTTCACCTCGCTTCAGGCCGACGAGCTCGTGGTCGAAGACGGGGCGACAGCTCTCGTGGGCTACGGCGTCCGCGCCGAATTCGGAACGTTCGCGCTCGTGGCTGGGGTCCTGCGTGCTCGCGAGGTGGAACGGGGCTGGGTCGTCGAGGCTGAGCAAGCCATCCTGACGCTCCGGGATGGCACCGTGGAGGCATCGTATTTGGAGGCGCAGCTCGACCGCGCAGGTGATCTAACGACGGTCGCCGCCCGCGGATTCAGCGGCTCGTCGTCGTTCCGCGGCCCAGAGAAGGACGAGCAGCTCCTCTACCGTGGCGAGCGGGGCGAAGCCCGGTTCGCGGCGGGCGTACTCACCCGCGTGGAAGCCCACGACGTCCGGTTCACTACCTGCCCGTGCTTTCCCGAGGCTCCCTACACCGTGGAGGCCCAGGAGTTCGTGCTCGTGCCGGAGCAGTGGCTCTACGCCCGGTCGATCGTCGTGAGCTCGTTCGGTGTATCGCTCGGATGGCTGCCGTTCTACGTCGCACGACTGGGAGAGGAGGGGTTCCCGTTGTTCCCGGAGATCGGGTGGATCGAGGGGCAGCCCTTCCTCCGGTGGGCAGTTCCGTGGACCCTCGGCGAGCGGGTCGCGATGGCCGTGGGTCTCGTGTGGTACCCGGTGGCTGGCCGTGTCGACCCCTCTCTTCGCGCAGTGTGGGAGAACGGCTCCCTCACCCTCACCCCCACTTCGGTTCGTCTTCGGGTGATCGGAGACGGGGACGGCGGGCCGTGGACCGGGACAGTCTCCTGGACGCCGACTGTCCAGCACGCTGACCTGTCCGGGACCTGGCACGGTTGGGCGTGGACTGTGTCGTGGGGAGAGGCCCAACAAGGGGCGATCGCCTACGAGCGCGCGCCGGAACTCGCTGTTGGGCGAACGGAGCGCGGGTGGCTCGGGGGCGACCTCGCGATCCGGCTCTCCGGAGGCTACTACCGCGAGGGACCGACCGAGGGCAGCCGAGTGAGCCTGTCTTCGTCGTGGTCGGGACGGTGGGAGGTCGGCGCGCTCGCGGTGTCCGTTCCCTGGCAGGTATCGTTCGCCCAGTACGACGCCGAGGAGCGCGCCACGTGGGGGTTCAGCCCCTCGCTCGGATGGGGATCGCTGACCGTGTCCTACCTCGGGAGGTGGGGACTCGGCCGGTCGCCATTTGAGTTCGACATTGAACCCCCGCAGAGTCAGCTCGTGGTGGCCCTCGCCGTCCGGATCGCCGCGTGGCAGGAGCGCCTGTCGTGGGGATGGGACTTTGCCGCTGGGGCGCCGCTCCCCCTGCGCTGGGCGGTATCCGGCGCGGGGTTCACGTCCGACCTGTCCTTCACCTTCCCGCTTGCGGTGACCCGAGCCCGGTGGACCCTCCGCGTCGATCGCGGCCCGGCGCAGCTCGCC
This sequence comes from Candidatus Bipolaricaulis sibiricus, assembly GCA_004102645.1. Classification (GTDB taxonomy): domain Bacteria; phylum Bipolaricaulota; class Bipolaricaulia; order Bipolaricaulales; family Bipolaricaulaceae; genus Bipolaricaulis; species Bipolaricaulis sibiricus. The sequence goes on from CP034928.1 coordinate 1,385,173, forward strand.
GTCGAAGCGGGCCTGCGCGGCGACACCGCCACGTGGGACGACACGGTCGTGCGTGTCCGCTGGTCCACCGAACCGTTGTACGCAACGGGGGCGGTGCGAATCGCAACAAGCCCGCTCGCCGTGGCCCGCCTTGCCGTGGGGATTGAGTGGTCGATGGACGCTGCCTGGTCTCTGGCTGGGGCAGTTGAGTACGACTTCCCGACCGGGCGCCTCGTTCAGCTCGAAGGCAGCATCCAGCGCACCCTTGCCGGCTGTCTCCGCATCGCAGTCTCGGCATCGCTGACCGGCGTTCGGCTATCGATCGAGGTTCCGGCGTTCGCCCAGGCCAGGGTCCGATTCGCACCCCTCGACGAGGGACTGCGATTCGGTGACTGAACCCCTCCCGGCGCGAAGCCGCCCATGACCGTGAGGGTATAATGAACCAGTTCATGAGCACAAGACAGCTCATCCCGGACTGGCTCACGGCGATCCGGGGGTTGACGGCAGTGGCCATCCTCGGCCTTGTCCCTGTGGGTCCCTCGGCGCTGAGGGCCGTGGGGTTCCTTCTTCTCGTTGGGTGGACGACAGACATGGCCGACGGCAAGCTGGCGCGCCGCTGGGACAAGGACCCGTCGTGGATCGGTGAGCACGAGTTCCACATCGACATGCTGATGGTCCTTGCCTCCACCGTGTTCCTGATCTTGACGGGCCTCGTTCCCACCCTTCCCGCGACGGCGTACCTCCTGGTCGCTGCGCTGCTGTCCCTCGGCGTTCTTCGCTGGTCAGGGGACTTCCTGAAGTTCAAGTCCGTCACGATGATCTTGGCCTGTCCGTGGGTGTTCATGCCGTTTGTGGTCGCTCTGTGGCACGACCCGGTCGTGGTCTACGTGGGACTGGGTTGGATCTTCGCAGCACTTCTCCTCGACTGGCGACGCTTCCTCGGCGTCGTCGCCGAGTTCATCACCGGAGCCCGAGCCTTCCTTCGTCGACCCTAGAGGAGGCGGGTCGGGGTACGCCCGAGGTGGGTGTAGGCTCGCTCGCTGGCGATCCGGCCTTGGGGGGTGCGCCGAACGAAACCCAGCGAGATCAGGAACGGCTCGTACAGGTCAGCGATCGTGTCCGGATCCTCGCCCAGCGCAGCAGCGAGCGTCTCCAATCCAACCGGCCCTCCGTCGAACCGGTCGATGAGGATCGCGAGAATCCGACGATCGAGGGCATCCAGTCCCACTTCGTCGATCCCGAGCATCGCCAGGGTTTCCCGAGCCGCGGCAGCGTTGATCCGTCTCGTGCCGGACACTTGAGCCACGTCTCGAGCCCGACGCAGGAGCCGAATCGCGATGCGCGGCGTCCCCCGAGCGCGCGCGGCCAGCTCGCTCGCAGCCTCACGATCCACCTCACACCCGATCCGGGGCGCCGCACGGGCCAGGATCTCCGCCAGCTCTCCCCGCTCGTAGAACTCAAGTCGGAACACGACCTCAAAACGATCGCGCAGCGGAGTGGTGAGGAGCCCCTCGCGTGTCGTCGCCCCGACGAGGGTGAACGGGGCGAGGTCGAGCCGAATCGAGCGGGCGTGGGGGCCTTCCCCCACCACGATGTCCAGTTTGTAGTCCTCCATCGCCGGGTAGAGAACCTCCTCCACGGCGGGCCGCAGACGGTGGATCTCATCCACGAACAGGACATCGCCCGGCGAGAGGTGGGTGAGGATCGCTGCGAGGTCACCCGGGCGCTCGATCGCCGGCCCTGACGTGACCTTGATCTCGCTCCCCATCTCCTGGGCGATGATGTAGGCAAGTGTGGTCTTCCCCAACCCGGGCGGGGACAGGAGGAGCACGTGATCGAGAGGCTCCCCGCGCGCCTTGGCTGCCTGGATGTACACCTGCAACCGCTCCCGGATCGCCGGCTGTCCCACGAACTCCGCTAGGGATTGCGGCCGCAACGTGCGCCCGGTGGCGTCCCCCTCCTGACGATCGGCAGCAGTGATTCGGTTGACCATCGCCGCTCATTGTAGTCGCGCTCCAACCACGACGGCAATGCAGTTGTTCCCGTCCCGCGTCTTGCCTAGAATGGGGATGATGCGCGGGCTGATGGTTGGACTGCTCCTGCTGATTCCCGTCGCGGGAGGGGGGGGACTCCTCGGGTTGACCGCACTTGACTGGTCACGAGATGGGGTTCACGTCCTGTTTGTGGACCAGGGCGATGTCTGGGTCGGGCTTGCCCCTGAGGGACGCAACGCTCGGCAGCTCACAACAGGGGCAGCGACTGACTGGGCGCGGTTCGGCCCCGGCGACTGGTTCGTCTACGTCAGCTTCGGGAGTAGCGGCTATGAGCTGTGGAGGACAGACCTGGACGGTCAGAAAGAACGGATCGTGTCCCAGGAGGAGCTTCGACAGTCGGAGGCGCTCGCCCAGGTCGAGCTCATCGCCCGGCCCGCCGTGTCACCCGATGGGACCGCCATCGCGTTCGTTGCTCACGCCGACGGCCAGTGCGATCTCTACTTGTTCGAACTTGACTCGCGATCGGTTCGCCGCCTCACCCGCACGCCGGGGCCGGTCGATACCCCGGACTTCTCCCCCGACGGCCGGTCCCTCGTGTTCGTCGGCCTATGGCAGATCGGACCAGCTCTGAGCTGGGACGTGTACGTCCTGGACCTGGCGAATGGCGATCGTATCGAGATGCTCACCGAGGATCCGTTCTTCGACTGGTGCCCCCGCTTTTCCCCAGATGGCGAGTGGATCGCGTTCGAGTCCACCGCTCGCGGGCCGTCGGACATCCATGTGCTGCGACGGGATGGACGCGAGCGCACGCCGTTCACGTTCGATGAGTGGCGTGATGCCTTCCCTTGCTGGAGCCCAACCGGAGACGAGATCGGCTACGGCTCGCTGCGGTCCCAGGGCTGGCTCATCCTGTCGAGCAAGACGTTCTGAATCGATGATGCGAGCCGTCGCCGTGGGACGGTTCGACGGGGTCCACCTCGGCCACCGATACCTGCTCGAGGAGACCCGCCGCCGCACGCCCGACCACGCCCTGGTTGCGTACACATTCCCCCCCCGCGGGCCCTCCCTGCTGACGCTGGACGCAAAGGTGCAGCTCCTCCAGTCGCTCGCTGACGAGGTCTGGATCGCCCGCTGGGAAGAGATCCAACACATGACCGCTGAGGCGTTCGTCCGCGAGGAGCTGTGGCAGCGGCTGGGGGCCACTGCAGTGGCCGTGGGGCCCGATCATCGGTTCGGACGAGGACGCACTGGCGACCTCGCCACCCTGCGTCGCCTCGCATCGTCCCTCCCGATGGCCGTCCACACCATCCCGCCTCTGGAGCTTGACGGCGCTGTGGTGAGTGCAGCCCGGATCCGAGCTCTGGTCTCCGCAGGCGACGTCGAGCAGGCCGCCCGACTCCTCGGCCGGCCGGCCTGGTTGGCCGGGACCCCTATCCCCGGGGTGAGACTCGCGCGTCGGCTCGGGTACCCGACGGTGAACCTCGATCTCGCGCCCGAGCTTGTCCGACCCCGGTCGGGGGTCTACGCAGCGTGGGCCCAGTGGAGCGGCGGAGAGAGCAGAGCTCTGTTCTACATTGGACGACGGCTCACGTTCACCGGTCTTCCCCCGTCAGCGGAGGTCCACCTGTTCGCCCCACCTCCGCACCCGGTGGCGGGTCCCGTCGAGGTTCACCTCATCCGATGGATCCGTCCCGATCAGCGCTTCCCGGACGCCCAGGCGTTGGTAGCCCAAATCGCCCGGGACCGGGTACAGGCTGAGGAAGTCCTCAGCACGATCGCAGCTCCTCCGCGGTTGCTCCGCAGCACGGAGTTGCGGACCCCCGGAGCCGGCGCCTAAGATGGGCCTGTGGTGGTGTTGGGAATCGAGACCGCGGGGGACAGCGGTGGCGCTGCCCTGATCTCCGCAGGCGGTGAGTACGAGGTCTTCGTCACTCTGGGGCGCGCCGGAGGGGAACTCCTCCCCAAGGCGGTGGATGCTGTGCTCCGCGTTGCCGAGGTTCGGCGTGACCAGATCGAACTTCTCGCGGTGGACATTGGTCCGGGGTCGTTCACCGGACTCCGCATCGGGGTTGCGTTCGCGAACGGGATGGCGCAGGCTCTGGACATCCCCGTGGTGGGGGTGCGTCAGACGGAAGCCGTCGCCCGGCCCGTCGGGTGGTGGCCGGGCAAGGTTGCGGTGTGGATCCACGATCGACGGGAGTTCGTCTACGCGGCATGGGCCACCCAGGAGCGGGTGGGAGCGGAGACCGTGCTCCCGTGGTCCGACGCGCTGGCGAAGGTCCGCGACCAACCGGGAACGCTCCTCGTCGGATCGGGCGCGGTGCGGTTCAGGAACGAGGTCCGCACAGCGGCACCGGAAGTGGTGTGCGCTGCCGAGGTCCTCGCCCGTCCGCGGCCTGCGGAGGTCGCCCGATTGGGATTGAACCGATTCCAATCGGAGGGGGTGGCCACCGTGAGGAGGCTCGAGCCCCACTACGTACACAAGGAGGATTGACATGGCACGGATATGCGAGATTTGCGGGCGCGGCCCGGAGTTCGGCGCGAAGGTCAGCCACTCCGGTCGCCACAGCCGCCGGGTGCGCCTGCCGAATCTGCAGCGCATCCACGCCGTCCACAACGGACGGCGCGCGCAGATGCGCGTCTGCACACGGTGCATCAAGGCCGGCAAGGTCGCCAAGGCATGACCCCCCAGCTGCGCGTGGGCGACCTCGCAGTGGGGAAGATCCTCGAGATCCAGGCCAACGGGGCTCTCGTCGGATTCCCCGAAGGGGGAGTGGGGTTTCTGCACGCCTCGGAGATGCTCACGGACGGGGCGACCCCTGGAGAGCAGAGCCTCGCCGTGGGCCAGGAGGTTCTCGTCAAGGTGATCGGCTCCGACCGTCTCGAGCGCCCTACGCTGTCCCTGCGCAGGGTGACCGACCAGGACCGGGAGGTCATCGCCTACCATCAGGAGGCGATCGAGTTCCGGTCCGCGCTCACCAGCCGGGCCGCGTTGACGCCGCTTCCCGAGGGTCCGGAGGAGCGGATCGAGTGGCGCCTTGCCGCATGGCTCAAGGCCACCGATGCGGCCCTCGGGCGTCTCCGGCGGCGGCGGGCGACCCGAACCTCGCAGCGACTGGAGCTGGAGTAGGAGGCAATCCATGGCCAACGGAAAAGCGGTTGTGGACCGGGAGCGGTGCAAGGGGTGCGGCTTGTGCGTCGCCGCATGCCCGTTTGGGGTGCTCGAGCTGTCCGCCACCTACAACAGCGCGGGGTACCCTGTCGCCGCGATGGCCCACCCCGACAAGTGCACGGGCTGCGCCCTGTGCGCGCAGACCTGCCCCGACGTGGCGATCGAGGTGTACCGTGAGAAGACGGCCGCCGGTTCGGCGGAACCCCCAACCGGTCGCCGATAACTGAAGCCACCGCAGTGCAAGGAGGGTGGATGGCGGAACGACAGCTCATGACCGGCAACGAAGCGATGGCGGAGGCGGCGATTCGGGCGGGTTGTCGAACGTACTTCGGCTACCCGATTACCCCGCAGAACGAGATCCTGGAGTACATGGCAACCCATCTGCCCAAGGTCGGGGGAGCGTTCCTCCAAGCGGAGAGCGAGGTTGCAGCGATCAACATGTGCTACGGGGCCGCCGCAGCCGGGGTGCGCACGATGACCTCGTCGTCCTCACCGGGAGTCAGCCTCAAGATGGAAGGGATATCCTATCTGGCCGGAGCTGACCTCCCGTGCGTCATCCTCAACGTCGCCCGGGGCGGTCCGGGCCTCGGGAACATCGCCCCGGCCCAGGGCGACTACTTCCAGGCAACCAAGGGCGGTGGCCATGGCGATTACCGGTTGATCGTCCTCGGCCCGTCGACCGTTCAGGAGGCGGCCGAGCTGGCGGCCCTGGCGTTCGATCTCTCCGACCAGTACCGCGTCCCCACGATGCTGCTCGCCGACGGGATGCTGGGACAGATGATGGAACCCGTGTCCCTGCCCGAGCCCCGGGCCGGCGCTGACCGGCCCGCCAAGCCGTGGGCCCTCACCGGGGCAAAGGGACGAAATCCCAACTACGTTGCCAGCTTCGCACTCGAGCCGACGGTCCTGAGGGACCTCAACCTGAAGCGCCACGCCCGGTACAAGGAGATCGAGGCCCGCGAGGTGCGGTGGGAGGAGGTCGCCACCGAGGACGCGGAGATCCTCGTCGTCGCCTACGGGACGATGGGCCGGATCGCGAAGACGGTGGTCCGGCAGGCCCGGAACCAGGGCGTCAAGGCGGGTCTTCTGCGACCGATCACCCTCTGGCCGTTCCCCTATGCCCCGATCCGAGCCCTCGCTGAGCGCGTCACGGCCGTGCTCACCGTCGAGCTGTCGGCCGGCCAGATGTGGGAGGACGTTCGGCTGGCGGTCGAGGGCCGGACCCCAACCCCGTTCTACGGTGAGATGGGTGGCGTTGTGCCCACGCCAAGCGAGATCCTCGAGGAGGTGCTGCGCCATGTCTAGCACGGGAACGATGACGAAGGTCTTTGCCCGACCGAAGAGCCTGACCGACAAGCAGTTCACCTACTGCCCGGGGTGCGACCACGGCCTCATCACGCGGATTCTCGCCGGGGCGATCGACAAGCTCGGGGTGCAGGAACGAACTGTATTCGTTGCTCCTGTGGGGTGCGCTGTGTTCGCGTACGAGTGGTTCCGATGCGACGGCGTGCAGGCTTCCCACGGCCGTGCCGCAGCAGTCGCCACGGGCATCAAGCGTGCTAACCCAGACCTGATCGTGATCTCCTACCAGGGCGATGGTGATCTGGCAGCGATCGGGACCGCAGAAACGATTCACGCTGCCAACCGGGGAGAGCCCATCACCGTGATCTTCGTCAACAACCAGATCTACGGGATGACCGGCGGGCAGATGGCGCCCACGACGCTCGCCGGGCAGCGGGCGACCAGCTGCCCCGAGGGGCGCGATGTGCGCACAATGGGGCATCCTCTCCCCGTGGCCGAGATGATCGCCACCCTTGGTGCCCCGGCCTACGTCACCCGCCAATCCCTCCACGACCCGAAGCACATCGTCCAGGCCACAAAGGCCGTAGAGAAGGCCCTCCGCTACCAGGTGGAGGGGACGGGGTACTCGCTCGTCGAGATCCTCGCCACCTGTCCGACGGGGTGGAAGATGTCGCCCACAGCGGCCCACAAGCACGTGGCCGACGTGGTGATGGGGGCGTTCCCCGTCGGCGACCTCATCGACCGGGGGTAACACGTGCTCACCGCAGAGACACAGAGGGCGCAAAGGAAACCTCAACCCGTCGGTGACGCCGCCTGTTTCAGTGGCCAGATCAGCGGGAGTGGGGTGAGCGTCAACGAGCTCACCCACCGGATCATTGGTGCAGCGATCGGGGTCCACCAAGCCGTAGGGCCCGGCCTGTTGGAGTCGGCATACGAGGAGTGCCTGTGCCGAGAACTGGAGCTGTGCGGGCTTCCCTTCGAGCGGCAGGTGGCGCTCCCGTTGAACTACAAGAACGTTCAGCTCAACTGTGGATGCCGAGTTGACCTACTCGTGGATCGGCGGGTTGTGGTGGAGATCAAAGCAGTGGATCGCCTGATGCCGATCCACGAGGCACAGCTCCTCACCTACCTTCGGCTGGGCAGGTGGAGGGTGGGCCTGATCATCAACTTCAACACCCCTGTGCTGAGAGATGGGATCCGACGCTGCGTGCTCGACCTGGAGGAACAGTGATTCCCCGAGCTACGTGTTCATCCCGCGTACCTCGGATCCACCGCAGCACAACGGGGTCCGCAGATGGATCATGGGGGGCGTGTTCAACCGGCGTAGAGCTTAGATTCATCTCCAGAACTGGTGTTCTCTGCGTCCTCTGCGCCTCTGCGGTAGACGGGCGTACAAGGGGGTAGGGATGGAACGAGCAGTTGTGTTGGCGGGGTTTGGCGGTCAGGGAGTGCTGTTGGCGGGAAAGATCCTCGCTCGGGCGGCGATGACCGCCGGCCTCGAAGTGACCTGGCTTCCCTCGTACGGTCCGGAGATGCGGGGGGGAACAGCGAACTGCACGGTCGTCGTGTCCGACGAGCCCATTGGGTCCCCGATCGTGGAGAAGCCCGACGTCGTGCTCGCGATGAACGGGCCATCCCTGGACCGGTTTGAATCACGGATCGCCGACGGAGGTGCGGTGATCGTGAACAGCTCGCTCGTCTCCAAACGACCGGCGCGACCCGACGTTCGTTCTGTCGCGCTCCCCGCCAACGACCTCGCTCGCGAGCTCGGCGAGCCTCGTGTGGCAAACATGGTCGCCCTCGGTGCCGTCGTGCGGGCCCTCGCCGTCCTGCCTCTCGACATTGTGAAGGCGGCGATGGAAGCCGAGCTCGGGGCCAAGGCGCGCGGCCACCTCATCGAACTGAACCGCGCTGCCCTGGACCGAGGGTACACGGTGGCGGCCGAGGTCGACGCCTAGACGCGCGTATCCATCGGGATCGGCGCCGGGACCGGTTGACACTGACCCGCTCCGCCTTGTATCATCGCTTTGGATTCCACTCTGAGAGGCGAGGGGGTGAGACGGGCAGCAATTCAGTCCGCAGTCCCAAGGCAAGAGCAGTAAGTCCCATGTAGGTCGGAACAGAGGAGGGTATCGATGCGCAAACTAGGTCTGGCGTTGGGGCTCGTCCTTGTGGTCGGTCTGCTCGGGGTGGCGCAGTGTCCGAAGAGCGGGTTGCCCGTCACGCGCGTGGACAACACCATCGCGGGCGGCTACCTGATCTGGGTTCAGAACGTCGCTTCCGTCTCGCACAACACGTTCAACATTCGGTTCGAGGTCCCGGTGGCCACGCTGAAGGCCGTGGCCGTTCAGGGCAGCGCCGTGAAGTCGATCACCGGCTCGGGCGTTCTGTGGAAGGTCGTCCTCGACGGGAAGGGGCTCAAGCCAGGCGGCTTCCTCCTGTTGAGCGTGACCGGCGTTTCCCCGGTCGTCGAGGCCAAGTGCGAGAAGCTCGTTCGGTTCGTGTTCACCACCCCGCCGGTCTACAAGTAGTCGGACAGGCACAAGGGAAGAGCGGTACGTAGTGATCCGAATCAAGGAGGAGAGAGGATGAAGAAGGTACTCGTAGCAGCGTTGTTGGTAACCATGGCGTTCGCGGGCTTTGCCCGCCAGGGCGCCTGGCTGGACGAGGTCGTGCTCACCCAGGAGCCGAACACCGGCGCAGCGGTTCTCAAGCTGGCCGCGGGCGACATCGACATGTACGCGTTCTCGATCAGCGACCGCGCCCTGTTCGCCCAGGTGGCCGCGAACCCGGACCTCAAGGCCTACACGTCGTTCGGGTCGTTCAACGACCTCACGATGAACCACAGCGGCGACAAGCCGTTCTTCACCGACGGGCGGCTCAACCCGTTCGGCGTTCCGGCGATCCGCGAGGCCATGCACTGGATCATCGACCGCGAGTACATCGCGAACGAGATCATGGGCGGTCTTGCCACCGGTAAGTACTCCTACCTCAACGCCGCGTTCCCGGATGGCTCGCAGCGCTACCCCGACCTCATGGCCGACCTCGAGGACTACTACGCCTACGACTTCGCCAAGGGCGAGGCGATCATCACCGCCGAGATGACGAAGCTCGGCGCGACGAAGGTTGGCGGCAAGTGGACCTACCAGGGCAGGCCGATCGAGCTCCGGTTCCTCATCCGGAACGAGGACGAGCGCCTGCTCATCGGTAACTACATCTCCGACCAGCTCGAGAAGCTCGGCTTCACCGTGATCCGCCAGTACGGCCGCAGCGCCGAGCTCTCGCCGCTGTGGATCCAGAGCAACCCGCTCGAGGGTCAGTGGCACCTCTACACCGGCGGTTGGGTCACCACTGCGGTGAGCCGCGACCAGGGCACGAGGTTCAACCAGTTCTACACGACCCGCGTTCTGCCGTGGCCTCTGTTCACGACCCTCGCCACCGCCACCACCGACCCCACGCTCGATGAGGTGTGCGACCGGCTCGCCCGCCGCGACTACAACTCGATGGACGAGCGCAGGGTCCTCTTCGAGCAGGCCCTCTGGCTCTCGAACAAGTACGCGAACATCATCTGGCTCGTGGACCGGCAGGGGTTCACCCCGGTGCGGGCGAACACCGCCGTTGCCGCGGACCTCGCCGCCGGCGTGTACGGCTCTCAGATCTGGGGCTACACCGCCCAGTTCCAGAAGGACGGGAAGCCGGTGGTGGGCGGGACGATGAAGATCGCCACCTCCACCCTCCTCATCGAGCCGTGGAACCCAATCGCCGGGTCGAACTGGGTGTACGACATGTTCCCAATCCGGGCGACCGGCGAGAACTCCTACATCACCGATACCCAGACGGGTCTCATCTGGCCGCTCCACTTCGAGAAGGCCACGGTCGAGGTCCTGAAGGGCCTCCCGGTCGGGACGACCCCTGGCCACGACTGGTGCACGCTGAAGTTCGTGGACGAGATCAAGGTCCCGGCTGACGCGTGGATCGACTGGGACGCCGCGGCACAGAAGTTCATCACCGTGGGCGAGAAGCACCCCGGCGGCCTCACCGCGAAGCGGAAGAGCACCGTCTACTACCCGGCCAGCCTGTACAACGTGCCGCTCCACGATGGGACCAAGGTCACCCTCGCCGACTTCATCCTCGGGATCATCCTCAGCTTCGACCGAGGCAAGCCGGAGAGCGCGATCTACGATGAAGCAGCGGTCTCGGGGTTGAGGTCGTTCTTGGCGTCGTTCCGCGGCGTGAAGATCGTGTCCCAGAACCCGCTCGTCATCGAGACCTACTCTGACGTGTACACCCTCGACGCCGAGCTCTCGGTCAGCACGTGGTGGCCGTACTACGCGCAGGGTCCAGGGTTCTGGCACGCGCTCGCGCTGGGCATCCAGGCCGAGGCGAACAAGGAGCTGGCCTTCTCCAAGGACAAGGCCGCCCTCCTCAAGGTGGAGTGGATGGACTACACCAAGGGGCCGTCGCTCCCGATCCTTCTCAAGTACCTCGACGAGGGGATCGCCACCGGCTACGTCCCGTACGCCCCGACGATGGGCCAGTACGTGACCGCCGACCAGGCCAAGGCCAAGTACGCCGCCCTCAAGGCGTGGTACGAGAAGATGGGCCACCTGTGGGTCGCGACGGGGCCGTTCTACCTCGACCAGGTGTTCCCGGTTGAGAAGATCATCGTTCTCAAGCGGTTCGAGCAGTACCCGTTCGCACTGGACAAGTGGCAGTTCCTCGTGAAGTAGAGAGGGCAGCCACGAACTAGGCTGTAGCTGAGGGGATCGCTGGTCAGGTTGCATGGCCAGCGATCCCCTTGTATCTTTCCTCCACGAACGTCGTGTCATCAGGGAGGAGGGAACACCCGCCGTGAAAGGAAACTTGGTAGCTCTCACGCGCTATTCGCTTCTGCGAGCGCTGTTGATGGGGTTCGCCGTCATCGTTGCCCTGTACCTGGTCATCCTCATCGTCAACATGGGGGGGCACCTTGACGTCGTCCGCAGGGGGGAGATTCGCCAGCAGGTAGCCCTGGCCGTGACCGCGGTCCCGGAGAACCAGCTCCTTCCGCCGTCCGAACTGAACCAGATCATCGAGCGCCAGACCGAGCTCGCCTACCGGCGGTACGGCCTCGACAGGCCGTTCATCCTGCGCAGCTTTGACTACCTGACGACGGCGCTCTCGCTCAGCCTCGGGCGGTCGGAAAACCTGACGAGCGACAGTGGATCCCGCCTCGTGCGGAACATCCTCTTGGAACGGCTCCCGGCCACGCTCGTCCTGTTCGGGACCTCGAGCCTGATCCTGTTCTTCACGTCGCTGTTTGCAGCGCTCGCGCTCTCGCGACGGTACGGAAGCTGGATCGACCGGGCGGTGGTGTCGCTCGCCCCCACCTCGTCGGCACCCGGCTGGTTCTACGGGATCTTTCTCATCCTCATCTTCGCCGCCGTGCTGCGGGTCCTCCCGTGGGGCGGGATGGTTGATGCCCCACCGCCGAAGACGACCCTCGGGTATGCGGCAAGCCTCATTCGCCACATGGTCCTCCCCGTGGCGGCGATGGCCGCAGGAGGGCTCCTGGCGGCGATCTACGCCCGGCGGACGTTCTTCCTCATCTTCTCGAGCGAGGACTACGTCGACCTCGCGAAGGCGAAGGGCCTTTCCTCGCGGGCGATCGAGCGCCGCTACATCCTGCGTCCCACCCTACCGACGATCATCACCCAGTTCATGTTCCTCATCATCGGGATGTGGCAGGGAGCGGTCATCCTGGAGCAGGTGTTCGTCTGGCCGGGGATCGGCTCGTTGACGATCCAAGCCGTCAACCTCAGCGACACCCCGGTCATCGTCGGGGTCAACGTGATCTACGCCTATCTCCTGGCCCTATCGCTGTTCCTGCTCGAGTTCATCTACGCTATTGTGGACCCGCGGGTGCGCATCGGCGGTGGCACCCAGAGGAGGCTCTAGCTTATGTTGCGCAGGCTGAAGGAACTCCGACGCTATCCGTCTGCCGTGGCGGGCCTGGTGATCATTCTTGCCCTCGTGCTCGTGTCCGTGTACGCGTTCATCGCCCTCCCCTACAGCGAGGCGATCCGGCTGTGGCGGGGCGGGCCCGGGGTCTGGGACGAGAATCCACGCAATGCGATGCCGGTATGGTTCGATTTGTTCACGCGGGCCAAGCTGCCGCGGACGATCATCGTGAGCACTGCCGACGCCGGGGTGAAGACCGTCCAGCCGCTTCCCGATGGACGGAATCGGGTCCAGATCACTCTGCCGTTCGAGTATACGTACGACGGGTTCCCCACCGAAGTCACCCTGTTCTCGGACGCCGTCTTCGAAGGCACCACACGGCCCCGGATCTCCGTCCAGTGGAAGACCCCCCACGCAGAGACGCTCACGCTCACGGCGAACCGCGCCGTGCGGGCAAGCGATATCTACTACATCTCCCAGGATACCCAACTCTTCACGAGATTTGGCACCCTGCCTGAGGTAGGCCTGTTCTCCGATGCCGCGGTCGGCATCCCGGCCGCGCAGCGCACGCCGGTCCAGGGCCAGTACGCGGTCGTCGTTCAAGTGGATATTCCCGAGGGTGGAGACTACAACGCCAAACTCGTCGTCTACGGGCAGATTCACGGCCTGGCCGGTACCGATCACCGCCGCCGGGACATCACGGTGGCCCTGCTGTGGGGAACCCCTCTTGCGCTCGTATTCGGGTTGCTTGCGGCCGTGGGCTCGACAATGACCACGTTCGTCCTCGCGGGCATCGGCACATGGTTCGGGGGGAAGCTGGATTTCATCTTCCAGCGGGTCACCCAAGTGAACATGGTCATCCCCACGCTCCCCATCCTCATCATGGTGGGCCAGTTCTACTCGCGCAGCTTGTGGCTCATGCTCGGGATCATCATCGTGTTGAGCATCTTCAGTGGGGCGATGGTGACGTACCGCGCGATGTTCCTTCAGGCAAAGGAGGCCGCCTACATCGAGGCCGCCCGGGCCTACGGCGCGGGCAATCTCCGGATGGTGTTCCGCTACCTGCTACCGCGGATCGTCCCCGTACTGCTTCCCAACTTCGTGACCGTCGTCCCGAGCTTCGTGTTCCTGGAGGCGTCGCTGGCGGTCCTCGGACTGGGAGACCCGATCCTCCCCACGTGGGGCAAGGTCATCCATGATGCTCAGAGCCAATCTGCCCTGTACAAGGGCCTCTACTACTGGGTCCTCCAGCCGGCGGTGCTCCTGATGGTGACGGGGTTCGCGTTCGCGATGGTGGGCTTCGCGTTGGATCGGGTGTTCAACCCACGACTGAGGACTGTATGAGTGATCCCATGACGACGAACAGGACCGAAGCACCGCTGGCGCGGATCGACAGACCGATGGGAGAGGGAACACTGCTGCGGGTGAAGGACCTCACCCTTCACTTCCGCACCACGCGCGGTGTGCTCCAGGCGGTTGACAAGGTGAGCTTCGCCATGGACCGCCGCCGCTCGATCACGATCATCGGTGAGTCGGGATGTGGCAAGACCTCGCTCGCTCGAGCCCTGCTGCGCTTGCTGCCCCGGAACGTCCACACCTACCAAGGCGAGGTGTACCTCGACGGGACCGATGTGATGAAGATGTCCGACGAGTGGTTCCGGCAGAAGGTGCGGTGGACCAAGGTCTCGATGGTCTCACAAGCCGCGATGAATGCCCTCAACCCCGTGCTCAAGGTGGGGTTCCAGGTTGCGGAACCGCTGCGCATCCACAACCGGATGGGCAAAGCGGACGCCCTGGCCCGGGCCCGCGAGGTGTTCCGGATCGTGGGCGTGCCCGACGATTTCCTCCATCGCTACGCGTTTGAGCTGTCGGGCGGGATGCGTCAGCGCGCGATTCTGGCGATGGCCCTGGTAACCAGCCCGCAACTGATCCTGCTCGACGAGCCGACCTCGGCTCTGGACATGCTCACCCAGGCCAACATCTTCAACGCGCTGAAGGACATCAAGAACCAGCTCGAAGTCGGGTTCATCCTCATCACCCACGACATCTCGACGTCGAGCGATCTCGCGGACGAGGTGCTCGTCATGTACGCCGGTCAGTTGGTCGAGCACAGCCTGGCCTCGACGGGGTACCGCCGCCCCCTTCATCCCTACGCTCATGGCTTGATGTCGAGCGTGCCGACGCTCCGCGAGGACAAGAAGCTCGAGTTCATCCCCGGCCAGCCGCCGAGCCTCATCAACCCGCCGACCGGATGCAGGTTTGCTGCGCGCTGTCCCCGTCGATTCGACCGCTGCGATCAAGAGCCGCCAACGTTCACTGTGGGAGAGCACGGAGAACTGGTGAAGTGCTGGCTGCACGCCAAGGACTAGGAAGAACCATGGCCAACGAGATACTCCTTTCAGTAAAGGGTGTCCACACGTGGTACGAGCTCAAGAAGTGGGGGGTGTTCCACACCGGCTTTGTGCGCGCACTGGACGGTGTGAGCTTCGACCTGCGCCGGGGAGAGGCGCTGACGGTCGTCGGCGAGAGCGGATCAGGCAAGACGACGCTTCTCAAGACGATCCTCGGGCTTGCCCCCATGACGAAGGGGGAGATCACGTTTGCCGGTCAGAAGCTCGACGGCAAGTCCGGCGGCGCAGGCTGGTTGAGGTCACAGGTCGGGTTCGTGCAGCAAGACCCTTACGGAGCGCTACCGCCGTTCATGACTGTGCGCAAGATCCTCAGCGAACCGATGATCATCAACAAGTTCGGCACGCCCGCCGAACGTGAGCAACGGATCCGCGAGGTGATGGAGGAAGTCCGGCTCCTGCCGGTGAACGACTTCCTGGGCAAGTTCCCGCACATGCTGTCCGGCGGTCAGCAGCAGCGGCTCGTCATCGCGCGAGCGATGATCCTCCGCCCGGCGCTGATCGTGGCAGACGAGCCCGTGTCCATGCTCGATGCCTCGGTGCGCGTGGAGATCCTCGAGCTCATGCGCCGGATCCAGAGCGCCCACCGTCTGGGCGTGATCTACATCACCCATGACCTGTCCACGGTACGGTACTTCTCGGAGCGCGTGTTCATCATGTACGCGGCAAGACTCGTGGAAAAGGCGGGCGTAAACGAGATCATCCACAACACGCTTCACCCCTACACCAAGGCGCTCCTCAGCGCGATCCCCGACCCCGACCCCGAGAACGCACACCGTTACCGGGATGTGCCTCCGGGAGAGCCTCCCAGCTTGGTCAAGCCACCCAGCGGGTGCCGGTTCCATCCCCGCTGTCCAGTGAGGATCGAGGGGCTGTGCGAGAAGGAAGAGCCGCCCGCGTTCGAACCTGTCCGGGACCACTTCGTGGAGTGCTGGCTCCACAAGAAATGAGCCTCGGCCCGCTCGCGCAGATCCTCGTGGCGGTCCTGATGATGGTGGGGTCCGTAGTGCTTGCGTTTCTGATGGTGATGCGGATCCTCCAGCCCACGCTAGGGCTGTGCTTCGCCACGTTCTTCCTCACCCTGGCAGGGTTCATCATCGGGATCATTGGAATGGTGCAGTACATCCGGCCACGAAGTGGGGATAGAGGCTGAGCGGGGAATCGCGGAGGGACACTCCCTTGCCTTCCGGGGCCGGTTGATCGCCGTGGAGGTGCGGGACACTCCGGCCGGGCGACGGGAGGTTGTCCTCCACCCCGGTGCAGTGGCTGTGCTCGTCCGGAATGAGCAGGGGCAGGTGTTGCTCGTTCGGCAGTACCGAGAAGGTCCCCAGGCCCCGTTGTGGGAGACTCCCGCCGGGCTGCTGGAGCGCGGAGAGAGTCCGCTGACCGCAGCCCGACGCGAACTCCGCGAGGAGGTAGGCCTGACCGCGCGGCGGTGGCGGTACCTGGGGACGATCTGGCCCACCCCCGGCTACTCGACCGAACGAACGTACGTGTTCCTCGCGTCAGGCCTTCGCGGGACACCCGCCGCACGTCAGGAGGTGGACGAGGTGCGGTTCTTCGCCCCCAGCGAGATCCTCGACCTGGCCCGACGAGGCCACGGGGACGCGAAAACGCTCGCCGCCCTGCCTCTTCTCACTGGGGGATGAGACCGGGGATGCGGACCCCGCGCTCCCGAGCGACCCTGATCGCCCTCTCGTAGCCGGCATCGGCGTGCCGCGCCACACCCATCCCCGGGTCCACGGTGAGCACCCGCTCGAGCCGCTGGGCTGCAGCCTCCGTCCCGTCGGCCACGATCACCATCCCGGCATGAATGCTCTTTCCGATCCCCACCCCGCCTCCGTGGTGGACGCTGACCCACGTCGCCCCGGCCACCGCGTTGAGAAGGGCGTTGAGGATCGGCCAGTCCGCGATCGCATCCGAACCATCGCGCATTCCCTCCGTCTCCCGGTACGGGGAAGCGACCGACCCCGAGTCGAGGTGATCGCGACCGATCACGATCGGGGCCGTGACCTCGCCCCGCCGCACGAGGTCGTTGAACCTCAGCCCAGCTTCGGCGCGCTCCCCGTACCCGAGCCAGCAGATCCGCGCGGGGAGGCCCTGGAACCGAACCTTCGTCTGCGCCTGCTCGATCCACCGCCGCAGCGCGATGTCGTTCGGGAAGAGGTCGATGATCGCCCGATCCGTGCGCTGGAGGTCACGGGGATCGCCGGACAGGGCAACCCACCGGAACGGCCCCTTCCCCTCGCAGAACAGAGGGCGAATGTAGGCCTGGACGAACCCCGGGAACGAGAACGCCGCTTCGTGGGCGAGACCTCCCTTCTCCGCCTGGGCGCGGAGCGCGTTCCCGTAGTCGAAGGCAACCGCACCGCGGGACTTCATCTCCGCCATCGCCGCGACGTGGCGGACCATCGACAGGTAGGAGAGCTCGATGTACCGCCCCGGGTCCTTCTCCCGCAGCGCGAGCGCCTCGGCGTAGGTCATCCCCCCCGGCACGTACCCCGCGAGCTCATCGTGGGCCGAAGTCTGGTCGGTGACGACATCTGGGATCACCCCACGGCGGACGAGTTCGGGATACACGTCGGCCGCGTTCCCGAGAAGCCCCACCGAGATCGGCTCGCCGCGAGCCTTGTGGTCAAGCGCGATCCGGAGCGCCTCGTCGAGGGAATCCGTCGAGGTGTCGAGCTGCGCGAGCTCCAGTCGGCGCCGGATCTTGTCGGGGTTGATCTCGACGATGATCCCCACCCCGCCGTTCATCGTGATCGCCAGCGGCTGTGCGCCCCCCATCTCCCCGAGGCCGGCGGTGAGGACGAGCTTCCCCCGAAGCGATCCCTCGAAGTGCTGGCGGCCCACCTCGGCCAAGGTCTCGTACGTCCCCTGGAGAATCCCCTGGGTCCCGATGTAGATCCAGCTTCCGGCCGTCATCTGGCCGTACATCGTCAGGCCTTGGCGTTCCAACTCGCGGAACCGGTCCCACGTCGCCCACTCCGGCACGAGCATCGCGTTCGAGATGAGAACGCGCGGCGCGTCCTCGTGGGTCCGGAACACGGCCACCGCCCGTCCGGACTGGACCACAAGCGTCTCGTCATCCTCCAACGCGCGGAGGGAGCGGATGATGACCTCGAAGTCACCCCACGACCGGGCGGCCTTGCCCGTTCCCCCGTAGACGATGAGGTGGGCCGGATCCCCCGCCACCTCGGGGTCGAGGTTGTTCATGAGCATCCGCAGGGCCGCTTCCTGAAGCCAGCCCTTGCAGGATAGGGTCGTCCCCCGCGGGGCCCGCACCGTCGGCGTGTTCGTCATCTTGGCCATCGTCCTCGATGGTAGAACGAACGATCGCGCCCGTAAAGGGACGTTCGCCCCAGGCGCGGCCACTCGTGTAGAATGGCGCCTGTCCACTAGGAGGTGGAACATGAAACGGTCACTGATATGTGCGCTGCTCTTGACGGTGGGGTTGTCGCTGATCCCCGCCTGGGGATCAGACGCGGGATCGGCAGGAAAGTTGGGGGTGGGGGCGAGCTTCAACCTGGCGTTGGGAACGCCGGTGTTCGACCTCTTCTACGAACTCCCGATGGGGGACAACTCAGCGACACGGTTCACACTCGGCATCCTCGCGTTCGCCCAGGGGGCGATGGCGTTCTCCGTGGACGCGTCGTTCCTCATCACCCCAGCCCTCGAGGGGTTCAAGCCGTACTTCGGAGGCGGCGTCGGGGGCATCGTGGTGGCAGCAGGTGGGCTGGGCGGCGTGGCCAACATCAGTCTCACTGTGAACGGGATCGCGGGAGCGTACTTCGCCTTGTCCAACACGTTTGGGATCTACGGCCAACTCCGTCTGCTGGGCGTCATCAACCTCGCCAACATGCAGATCACCGCCCTCCTCATGCCGGGAGTCGGCCTGTACGTGATGTTCTAGAACCCATCTAGGCTTGAATAGAGCGAGGGGCAGGTCCCGGACCTGCCCCTCTGCGCTCCGAGCGAGCGTCCGTTGACCGCGGGTGCAACGTCCTTCCCCGTACCTCGTCTCCTCAGGTACGCTGTACCCTGGTGGAGAGGACCACGCTGATGAAAGGTCTGATCGGGCCGCTCGTTCTGCTGGGGCTCCTTGTGGGCCTGACCGCCTTCCTGCTGTGGACCCCTGCTGTAGCGCCGCACATTGGGGACTACATCCGGCTTGCCGAGGCTCGCACGCACCTCTCTTCGTCCGTGCGCGGCCTCGAAGCACTCGCCGGTCGGGATGATGGTGTGGGATGGCAAGCGCGGAGCGACCTCGGGCGGTGGTACCTTGCCCAGGGAGCAGCACGTGAGGCGGCCGCTCTCTTTCGCTCTGCGCTCGCTCTCTACGCGACCTCCGATCTGCGGGCCGACCTTGCCGTGGCCCTCGAGGCGTCCGGCCGGCCGGGGGACGCCCTCGGGGAGTGGCAGCAGCTGCTCCCTCGCCGTGACGCGGTGCAGGCCGTGCTTCGGATCGAGCCTGACCCAGTACGCGCCGCCTCGATCCTCACCCGAGGCGGGGCAGCGACGGATGCCCTTGCGACCCTTGCGGCGGTCGGTGGAACCCAGGCCGCCCTCGAGCGGGCGCGGGCCCTCGCCGCAACAGGCAAGCTCACCGAAGCGCTCGTGGAGTTCGAGCGGTTCCTATCCTCCTCACCCGGCGACGCAGGTGTTCATCTCGAGTATGGGCGGGCCCTGGAGCGGGCCGGTGCGCTCGACAGAGCGCTCCTCGCGTACCGCGCCGCGGGGGCGGCCGGGGCCTACGCCGCGGGGCTCCTCCTCGAGTCCCTCGGGCGGGAGGACGATGCGCTCGCCGCCTACCGCCAGTCTGCGGAGCCGGAGGCGAAGTGGCGGGCGGCGCGGCTGCTCGAGAGCTCGGGCCGGACCCCGGAGGCCCTCGTCCTGTACGGGGAGCTCGCCCGCGGGGCGCACCGCGTGGGGGACGACGCTGCCCTCCGCCTGTACCTTCTCCACACGCGGCGGGGCGAACCGACGAAGGCCGCCGAGGCGCGCCGCTACCTCTCCCCCGCGCTGGCGTGGCTAGCCGGAGTCCCCGTTCCGGCCCCCGCCCTGACCAGCGACCCGCCGCGGGCCTCGCCTCCGGTCGTGTCCCTCGCCACCGACCTCGTTCAGGCGTTCCCCGGCGCCGACGGACGGCGGTGGGCGGAGATCGAGCTCGCGATCGCCGCGGCCCGGGGCACAGCCGCGGACCGGCTCGCGATCGGCGAGTGGTACGTGGCCCAGGGGGACTGGCGGAACGCCTTCCGAATGGGAAGCCTGGTCCTCGGGTCCCTCCCCTGCCGGCGGGCCTACCACCTCGCCTACCCGCTCGCGTGGTGGGACACCGTGCTCCGCTGGGCGGGGACGTACGGGGTGGACCCGTACCTCGTCCTGGCCGTGATCCGCGAGGAGAGCGGGTTCCTACCCACTGCCGTGTCCTCGTCCGATGCCCGCGGCCTGATGCAGCTTCTCCCCTCCACAGCGCGCTGGATTGCCGAGGAGAAGCTCCGGATCCCGTACCGGGAGGCGGACCTGTTCGCCCCGGACTACAACATCCGGCTCGGGACGTGGTACCTCCGGCACCTCCTCGACCAGTTCGGCGGAGACCTCGCGTGGGCCGTGGCCGCCTACAACGGCGGACCGGGGAACCTCCGGCGGTGGACGGCCGACGGTGTGGCCAGTCCGGCCGACCTCCCTGCCGCTCTCCGCTCCCCGGAGACCCGCGAGTACCTGACGAAGGTCCTCAACGCCTGGCTCACCTACCGCTGGCTGTACGGGGGAGAGTAGTACCGTCCGGCCCTTCTGCGTGGACCACCGGGGGAGCCGCGACCACGGTGGCCCCAGCGGGGACGTCCGCCCTCACGACGACCCCCGCTCCGACCCGCGCTCCTCTCCCAACGCGAATCGGCCCGAGCAGCACCGCTCCCGCCCCGATGACCACGCCGTTCTCGATCGTGGGGTGACGCTTCGCGGGCTTGCGCGACACACCGCCCACGACCACTCCTGAGTAAAGGTGAACGTCGTCCCCGAGCTCCGCGGTCTCCCCAATGACGACCCCCATCCCGTGGTCGATCGTCACCCGTCGCCCCAGCCGGGCCGCGGGGTGGATCTCCACGCCCGTCCAGGCCCGCACGCAGTGCGACAGAACCCGCGCCAGGAGACGGAGCCGGTGCCGCCACAGCCAGTGGGCCACCCGGTGCAGCCACACCGCATGGAGGCCGGGGTAGCACAGGAGGACCTCGACCGACGACCGCGCCGCCGGGTCCCGGGCACGCATCGCCGCCACGTCTTCCCGGATTCCCCTAAGCACCGGTCCCCCCGGGGAGGGCAAACAGGGACGTGGACAGGTACCGCTCCCCCGTGTCGGGGAGGACGACCACCACCGTCTTCCCCGCGGAAGCGGGTCGGGCGGCGACGCGCAGCGCCGCCGCCACGGCCGCGCCCGAGGAGATCCCCGCGAGGATTCCCTCCTTGCGGGCCAGTCGCCGCGCCGTCCCCTCCGCCTCGTCCTCGGTCACGGTGAGGACCTCGTCGATCACCGTGCGGTCGAGGATCGGGGGGACGAACCCGGCCCCAATCCCTTGGATCCAGTGCCGGCCCGGACTCCCGCCCGACAGGACAGGCGACGCGGCCGGCTCGACCCCCACGACGTAGCTCCCCGGCTTGCGGCGCTTGAGGAACCGACCGACGCCGGTGATCGTCCCTCCGGTCCCGATCCCGGCGACAAAGATGTCCACCCCCCCATCAGTGTCGCGCCAGATCTCGTCGGCGGTCGTCGCTTCGTGGACCCGCGGGTTGGCCGGGTTCGCGAACTGGTTGGGCATGAACGCCCCCCGCTCGCGAGCCAGTTCCTCTGCTCGGCGGACCGCACCCCGCATCCCGTCTTCGCCGGGGGTCAAGACGAGCTCCGCCCCGAGGGCGGTGAGGATCGCCCGCCGCTCGGGGGACATCGTGTCCGGCATCGTCAGGAGGAGGTGGTAGCCGCGGATCGCGCACGCGAAGGCGAGCCCGATCCCGGTGTTCCCCGAGGTCGGCTCGACGACCGTCCCCGCCGCGGGAAGGAGCCCGCCCTCCTCGGCGTCGCGGATCATCGCCCACGCGATCCGGTCCTTCACGCTTCCCGACGGGTTCCGCATCTCCAGCTTGGCCACGATACGGGCGGGAAGGCCGTGGCCGATCCGAGCGAGCTCGACAAGGGGTGTCCGTCCCACAAGCTCGGTCAGGTTCTCAGCGATGGGCATCGCGCCTCCGGTGAAGACCGACCGAGGCGGGGGGCGGGTGAAGCGTCGGTGGAGCGACGGGCCTACCTAGGGGAGACCGAGGATGTGCCGCAACAAAGGCGACCACCCCCGTCCAGCCGATGTCCGTCCACGCGCACACACCCCCGTTGTCGGAAGATGGTGGAAAGGGTAGCGGGTTCGCCCGCATCGGTCAACCTTGCGCGCGCGGGCCCGGACCGGGATCATGCGTGAATGCACGTGCACGGAAGGATGGAACGCCGGCTTCTCCTGGCAGCAGGGGTAACGGGCCTGGTGTGCGTGGGGCAGGTCGTGGGCGGGCTCCTCACGGGGAGCTTGGCGCTCCTCGCCGACGCCGCGCACGTGTTCCTGGACGCGTTCGCCCTCACTCTGTCCTACGCAGCGATCCGTGCCGCTCGGCGGCCGCCCACCGCCCGCCACACCTACGGCTACCACCGGGTGCAAGTTCTGGCCGCGCTCGTGAACGGGGGCACGCTGGCCGCGGTCGCCCTGGGGATCTTCCGAGAGGCGGTCGAGCGCATCCGCGCGCCGTCGCCGGTCCTCGCCGGACCGATGCTCGCCGTGGCGGGGGCAGGGTTGCTCGTCAACCTCGTCGTCGCCTGGATGCTGCACCGCCACGATCGGCACGACCTCAACGTGCACAGCGCCTTCCTGCACGTGGTGGGCGACGCCCTCGGTTCCGTCGGTGTGATCGCAGCAGGGCTCGTCATCCTCCTCACGGGGTGGACGATCGCCGACCCGCTGGTGAGCATCACCATTGGGGCGATCATCCTCGCCGGTGCGGTACGGGTCCTACGCCGAACGGTCCACATCCTGGCCGAGGGCGTGCCGGAGGGGATGTCGGCCGCAGCGGTGCAGGACCGGATGGCGGCGGTCGGCGGGGTGAGCGAGGTCCACGACCTCCACGTGTGGACGGTGAGCCCGGGGTACATCGCCCTGTCCGCGCACGTCCTGATCGCCGATCAGGCGCTGAGCCGAGCCGAGGAGGTGAGGCGCGAGCTCCAGCGCGTGCTCGCGGACGAGTTCGGAATTCACCACAGCACGATTCAGCTCGAGTGCACACATTGCCTGGGGGCCCCGGCCTGCCCCGGGCCGGGGTGTGCGGGCCCCTCGTTGGATCCCTGATGCAGTACCGGACGCTCGGTTCGCTCGAATGGAAGCCCTCCGCGCTCGGGTTGGGGGCGATGCGGCTCCCCACGCTCGACGGAGATCCCGGCCGAATCGACGAGGACCACGCCGCGGAGATGGTCCACTACGCCCTCGACCACGGCGTGAACTACATCGACACCGCGTACGGCTACCACCAGGGGGAGAGCGAGCGGTTCCTCGGCCGCGTCCTCCATGGTCCGCACCGTGACAGGGCCCGGGTGGCCACCAAGCTCCCGTGCTGGCTCGTGAACGACCGGGGCGACTTCGATCGCCTATTCGACGAGCAGCGGGAGCGGCTGAGGCGCGAGCACGTGGACTTCTACCTCCTCCACGCCCTGAACGCGAAGACGTGGGCCCGGGTACGCGACCTCGGCGTGCTCGACTGGGCGGTGCGGGCGAAGGCCGACGGACGGATCGGCCACTTCGGGTTCTCGTTCCACGACGACTACCCCGTGTTCGAGGAGATCGTGGGCGCCTACACCGGGTGGGACTTCTGCCAGATCCAGTACAACTACATGGACGTGGACTTCCAGGCCGGGCAGCGGGGGCTCCGTTACGCTGCAGCGCGGGGCCTGGGGGTGGTGATCATGGAGCCGCTGCGGGGTGGCGTCCTCGCTCGGCCGCCGGAGCCAGTGGCCGCGCTGTTCGCCCGCTCCGCCCGCGGCTGGACGCCAGCTGAGTGGGGCCTGCAGTGGCTGTGGAACCAGCCCGAGGTGTCCCTCGTCCTGAGCGGGATGAGCACGCTTGAGCAGGTGCGGGAGAACGTGGCGAGCGCGGCGCGCTCGGGGATCGGGACGTTCGGGCCGGAAGATCTCGCCCTCGTCGAGGGGGTTCGAGCGGCGTTCCTTTCACTGCGCCCGATCCCGTGCACCGGGTGCGGGTACTGCCTCCCCTGCCCGAGCGGGGTCGCGATCCCCCGAATCCTGGAGCTTGCGAACCAGGCCGCGATGTACGCCGACGCCTCCCCCGCGCGGTTCCGATACAGGATGCTCGCCGCGGAGGAGCGGGGCGATCGGTGCACCGATTGCCACGCCTGCGACGCGCGCTGCCCACAGGGGATCGCGGTCTCGGACTGGATCGCAGACGCCCACGCCACGTTGCGGGACGCAACGGAGCCCCGGTCAGGGTAGGTCCGCACTCCTTCCCACCGGGGCGAGGACCTCCCGCCACCTCGGGCCGGCAGCGTTGTGGACAAGCCGGTACGCGGGCCGGTTCAGCTCCCGGTACTGCGCCGAGTGCCCGGGCAGGTGCTTCCCCGACCGCAGGACCTCCCCCCAACGGTCGAGCTCGGCCTCCCGGAACGGGATTCTCCCCTCCCGCGCCAGTGCGGAGGCCTCGTTCCACAGCGTGAGAAGATCCTCTAGCCGCCCCCCTCGGGGGGGTTGGTCGGCGAAGAGCGGGGCGAGGTCGGCCAAGCAGAGCCCGGCTCCCTTCGCCGGCCGGAGGTTGAGGCGGGCGATCGGGTCGACCGGGTGAACGGGCTCGAGGAGGACTTCCCCTGCAAGGGCGACGGGACCGAGGCCTTCCCACTCTTCCTCCAGTGCCCGGATGAACCGCTCTCGATCGCCGAGCAGGTGGTCCATCCCCATCACGCCCTGGTAGAGGAGCTTGGCGAGATCCGCGGACCCGAACCCGGGATGCAGCTTCAGGTGGAGCCGGACGAGCGAGAGCAGGTCTTCCCTCACCTCAGCCGCAACCGGAAGTAGAGGTGCAGGAGCAGGCCAACGACCGCCCCGGCGGCAGCGCCGAACCCCGCGTCTTGGAAGAACGCGCCGGCGGCGGCCCCCACCCCGGCCCCCAAGACCAGGTCCCGGCCCAGGCCAACCCACCACGGCCTGGACCGGACCCGTCGCTCAGCTACCCTTGTTCGGCCCCGTCGCCGGACAGACACTGCTCCTTCCTCAAGAGGTCGTTCCAGTGCCTATCCACTGCTGCCTGGAACTCGGCGATTCGCTCTTTGCCCTTCGGATCGCGGAACAGATGCCGGAAACGACCTTGGGTCTTGAGCCACTCTTCGACCGGCACGTGCTGCTTGGGCTTGTAGTTGATCTTGTACTTCCCCTCGATCACCTCGTACAGCGGCCAGTACCGAGTCTCCACAGCAAGCTTGGACTGAACAATCGCGCTGTCGCGCGGGGTGCGCCACCCCAGCGGGCATGTCGTGAGGACGTTGAGGAACTTCGGGCCGTCGAACTTCATCGCCCGTTCCACCTTGTTCGCGAGGTCGATGAGGTGGGACACGGCGGCCTGGCCCACATAGGGGACGTGGTGCCCAACGACGATCTCGGTCAGGTCCTTGCGGTCCTGGGGCTTGCCAGGAATCTCGTCGCCGACCGGAGAGGTCGTCGCCGACGCGCAGCGGGGGGTGGCGCTCGAGCGCTGGACCCCGGTGTTCATGTACGCTTCGTTGTTCACGCACACGTAGAGGAAGTCGTGGCCCCGCTCCAGCGCCCCCGACAGGGCCTGAAGGCCGATGTCATACGTGCCACCGTCGCCCCCGAACACCACGAACCGGATCCGCTTCTTGACGACACCCGTCTTCGTCAGGGCCCTGTACGCCGCCTCGACACCCGAGATCACTGCCCCCGCGTTCTCGAACGCGACGTGGATCCAGGGCACGTTCCATGCCGTCCCGGGGAAGCGGCTCGTCGCCACCTCGAGGCACCCTGTGGGGCTCGCTGCCACCACCGGCTCCTCGATCGCGTTGAGGACCGTACGCACCACCATCGGTTCGGCGCACCCTGCGCACAGCGTGTGCCCCGGTGTGAACCGAACTTCCTTCTCCTCTCGTTGAGCCAGCGTCTTGATGTTGGGCATCGTCACTCCCTGAGGCCGATGTACCGGAGGACCTCGTCCGGACGGGCCTTACCGAGCCCCGTGAGCACCTCTTCCAACTGCTCAGCGGTGATGTCACGTCCGCCGAGGCCGTAGATGTAGTTGTGAAGCGCGGGTCGAGTTGCGGAGCGCAACAGCGACGTCGCAACGTCACTGTAGAGGGCGCCCATCGCCCCGAACGAGATGGCTCGATCGAGGACTCCCACGTGCTTCACGTGTGTAAGGGCTGCGGCCACCTCGTGGTACGGGAACGGACGGTACAGCCACACTTTGAGGAGCCCGACCCTCTCGCCCTTCGCCCGCAGCGCGTCGACGGCAACCTTGGCCGTGCCCGCGGTCGAACCGAGCACCACCAGCGCCCGGTCCGCGTCATCGAGGTGGTACTTGTCCACGAATCCGCCATAGGCGCGGCCGGAGGTCTTGGCATACGCCCTCTGGACCTCGAGAAACACGGCGGGGATCTCCTCCATCGCCGCCTGCTGCGCCCGTTTGAGCTCGAAGTAGTAGTCGGGCATCGCGAACGGCCCCCACGTCACGGGCCTGTCCGTGTCGAGGAGTGGGTGTACGGGCTGGAAGGCCCCGACGAACTTCTTCGCCACCGCGTCCTCGAGAGGTTCGACAACCTGCGAGGTGTGGGTGAGCGCGAATCCATCCAGGTTCACGATCCCCGGGAGCCGTACCTTGGCGTGCTCCGCGATCCGTTGGGCAATCAGGGTGTAGTCGTACGCCTCCTGGGCGCTCTCGCAGAACACCTGGAACGCACCTGCATCCCGGGCGAGGTAGGCATCGGAGTGGTCACAGTGGATGTTGATCGGTGCCGACAGCGACCGGTTGGCGAGCGCCGTCACAATCGGAAGTCGCATCCCCGCCGCGATGTACAGGACCTCCACGAGCAAGGCCAGCCCCTGCGAGGACGTGGCCGTCATCACCCGTGCCCCCGCCGCTGCCGCGCCCACGCACGCCGACATCGCGGAGTGCTCGCTTTCGACCGGTACGAGCTCGGTGTGCACAATCCCGTCGTGGACGTAGTCCGCGTAGTACTCCGCGATCTCCGACTGAGGGGTGATGGGGTACACCGCCACCACGTCCGGTTCGATCTGCCGCATCGCCTCCGCCACCGCCTTGTGGCCGGTCATCACCTTGCGCATGTTCCCTCCCGCTCCGGCACCATCTCGATCGCGTCCTTGGGGCAGATCGCCGCGCACACTCCGCACCCCTTGCAGTGGTCGTAGTCCACCCCGGTCACTTTCTGGTCGCGGATGACGATCGAGGTGTCCGGGCAATGGAGCCAGCACTGGAGGCACTGGATGCACTTCTCCTCGTTCCACACCGGCCGCTCGGCCCGCCAGCTACCGGTCTTGTTCAACGCAGCCGCCGCGCCACCGGGCACTACCCCGCCGAGCGGCAGATCTCGCCACCCTTTGAGCTCAGTGGCCACGGGCAACCTCCTTCTTCGCCGTCTCGTACGCAACGCGCAGGGCAGCGATGTTCTTGTCGAGCATCTCATTCGAGATCCGCTCGCCCATCGTGCGGCGAACCTCCTCTTCGACAAGGTTCCACGCCGTGCCGAGGACCGCGGCCACCGCGCCCAGCATCGGGATATTGGCAAACCCAGTTCCCGCCTCGCGGCCGATCCGGTCCGCATCGACAACGACAACTCTCCCCTTGAACCCGGTTCGCCTCCGGATTTCCTCAGCGGAGCACGACGTGTTGACAACGAGTGTCCCGTTGGGATGGAGCCCCTCGATGGGCTTCTCGGCCGTCAGCAGCGACTCGTCCACCACCACCGCGATATCGGGGGAGTAGACCGCAGAGTGGACACGGATCTCCTCGTCCGAAATGCGGTTGTAGGCCCGGATCGGGGCCCCCGATCGCTCGGGACCGAACTCGGGGAACGCCTGCACGTACTTGCCTTCGCGCAGGTTGATCTGGGCGAGGACCTGGGACACCGTCTTCGCGCCCTGTCCGCCTCGCCCGTGCCAGCGGATTTCCTTCATCGAGACCCTCCTCTGCAGGATGGATCATTATAACCCGCCGCGCGGGAACCCCCAGGCGACGCCCCTCCCTGGGCTTCACGGCCTCACGCGCCGCCGCCTCCATCTTGGGCAGATTCCCGGATCTGTCGCGCGTAGAGCACAGCGAACGGCCCCGGTTCTTGGCGGAGATCCCCGAACGTCCCGATCTGGGCCATACGGCCGTGATCCAGCACCACGATCTTGTCCACCCAACCCAGCCGGATCACGCGGTGGGTGGCGACGATGACGAGCCGTGTCTGTGCTAGCTCTCGGACAGCGCGGATCACCGCCTGCTCCGCCTCCGTGTCCAGGTGGCTCGTCGGCTCGTCGAGAACCACGATCGGAGCCACCTTCAGGAATGCCCGCACCACAGCGATGCGTTGCCTCTGGCCCCCGGAGAGGTTGCCCACGGGGGTGGCCCACCTCTCAGGGAGTTCGGAAACCAACTCGGGGATCTCAAACAGGCGAAAGATCTCCCCTGCAAGCCCGTCATGCGAAGCGGAATCAATGCAGCCTGGGCAGACCCTCCCCAGGTTCTCGGCGATGGTGAGCGGGAAGAGCTGGAGATCCGGGGGACAGAGGGCACTGGTCCGACGGAGGTCTCCAGGACGAGCCATCAGGGCACGGTCACCGTCTCCGACGCGGGCTTCCCCGCGCGTAGCCCTAAAGAGGCCGCACAGGATCTTCAGCAGGGTGCTCTTCCCGGAGCCACTCTCACCGACGACTGCCACCCCCTCGCCTCTCTTCACCCTCAACGAGGCCGCGGTGAGCGCTGGGGTCGGCGCTCCGGGGTAGGTGAACGACACCCGATCGAGTGCGATCCACTGTAGGAGATCGCCTGCGTACAGGGCAGGGGATGCATAGGGGTCCCCCTCCTGACAGAGAAGCTCGGTCACCCGTCTCCCAGCGACAACGCCCTGTTGAAGCTGAGACCAAAGGGAAACGATCCCGGTAAGGGGTTGGACGGTCTGGCTGGCCAGCTGGGCGATCCCGATCGCCCCGCCGGGGGAGATCGCCCCCCGGAACGCCATCAATCCTGCCCCGAGCTTGACCGCGGGGTACAACCCGCCCCCTGTGACCGAGGCGGCGGCGGGGGCCCATCCCTGAACCTTTCCCCGCTTGGAGACAGAGGCCCGGTGTTGGCCCACTACCCGCTCCACGTAGGAGAGAACCTGCGTTCGGCTCCAAGGCCCTTGATAGTCAGGATCCCGCGGGCCAGCCTCAAGCCTCCTGACATCACCTGGGCCAAGGCGGCCTGCTCTGCTTGTGTGGAATCCCGGACCCGCCCCGGGAATCGGGCGTTGGCCATGACCGCCGCCCCGGCGAGGGCCAGCATGAGGACACCGTGGGCCAACTCCACCAGATGAGAACCCCCACCACAGTGACCAGGCCGAGGGCCAGGCTGGCAAGAGAGGTCGTCTGCCCCGCTAGAGCGTCACCGAGGAGACGGGAGTCGTTGACCAGAGCGGAGTGAACTTCCCCGGCCCCCCGCTCGTCGAAGTGGGAAAGGGGAAGGCGAATCGCCTTCCGATACAGAGCATCGCGTACTGAGGCCAGCCCGCGGTAGAGTCCCAGGGCGTGGTGTAGATCCGGTGGGGTGAAGGCAGTGTGCCGTGCAGGTGGGCACATCGGGCTTGACGAGAAGGCCGCCAGAGGGTTCCTGTGAAGCTATCTCAGTCTGGAAGGAGGAACCCAACCGATGGCCGATGTGAGGATCGCGCTTAGGGAGCTTTTGCGCAAGTACCGGGACGACACGGAGGTGGACGCCCTGAAGGAGGGCCTGGTGCTCCTCGTCCAGGAGCTCCGTGGAGGCGGAGGTGAAGGAGAAGACCGGGGCCGAGCGGTACGAGCGAACGTCCGGTCGCCAGACGTACCGCAACGGGTACCGCCCGAGACGGTGGGACACCCGGGTCGGCACGGTGACGCTCCGGATCCCCAAGGTTCGTCAAGGGAGCTACTTCCCGGCGTTGCTTGAGCCTCGGAGGAGGACGGAGAAGGCCCTTCTCTCGGTGGTCCAGGAGGCGTACGTCCACGGGGTGAGCACACGGAAGGTGGACGACCTTGTCTGAGCCCTTGGGATCGAGGGGATCTCCCGGAGCGAGGTGTCGCGGATCTGTGATGCCCTCGACGAGCGGATGGAGGCGTTCCGGAACCGTCCCTTGACCGGGGAGTACCCGTACGGGTAGCTCGATGCGACGGTGGTCAAGGTTCGGGAAGGAGGCCGGGGGGCGAACATGGCGGCGGTGGTCGCCGTGGGGGTTACCCGGACCGGAGAGCGGGAGGTCCTGGGGTTCGACGTGGGCCCTGCGGAGAGCTACGGGTTCTGGGTGGCGTTCTTGCGGGGACTTGCCAGCCGGGGGCTCTTCGGGGTGAAGCTCGCGATCTCCGATGCGCATGTCGGGCTCAGGCAGGCGTTGTCCGAGGCCCTGGCCGGGGCCTCTTGGCAGCGGTGCCGGGTGCACTTCATGCGGAACCCCCTGGGTCTGGTTCCGGGGGGAGCGCAGCCGCTGGTCGGGGCATGGGTGCGAACGATCTTCGCCCTACCCGACCAAGACGCAGCGCGGGAGCAGCTGGAGCTGGTCGCCGGGAGCATCGACGGGAAGTCCCCCAAGGCAGCGGACCTCCTCCGGGAGGCGGGGGAGGATGTGATCGCGCACATGGCGTTCCCACAGGCGCACTGGCGGAGGATCCACTCGACGAACGTGCTCGAGCGGTTGCACCGTGAGGTCAACCGCAGGTGCAACGTGGTGGGGATCTTCCCGAACGCACGGTCGGCCCTACGGCTGATCGGGGCGGTCCAGGAGGAACAGGGAGACGAGTGGCTGGCCGTGCGCCGGTACTTCAGCTTGGGGTCGATGGCCGTGCTCTACGGGAGCTCCCCGGAGGAGCTCGAAGTCCTTCCCCTGGAGGTCCCGAAGGAGGTGATCGCCCTCTAGCGCGTCACTACCGACGAGGAACCCAATCTACACCACTTGACGGGACGCGACCCTAACTTCCGACAGCGCTTTCTCGTCCAACACGGAAAGGACCCAACCTGCCTGGCGCTGTGGACACTCACTACCCCTCTCGCTTGATCGAATCGAGGACATCCCCGTCACCCCCGATCGTCCTCTTCCCACGCTCAACAATCGATCACGGTCGTCGACTCGATACCGCCTCTTGACGGCTTAATCGTAGTAGAATATCACGAACTGTCCAACACTGTCCTGAAGTCCCTGGCGCAGACTGATCCACTCCAGCTGTGTCCGAACCTGTCATCGCTTGGGGAACGCAGCATTGCCGTCCGAACGTCCACATGGCGGGAGCGAACGCCACACGAACCGGGCAGCAAAAGAAGGGCGGCCGCAGCGGCCGCCCAACCAGGTGCCACCCCTTCCCGCCCTAGGACTGGCACTTCTCCTTCAAACCCTCCACGTCCTTGATCACGATCTGGTAGCGCCGCTTGTCGAGAATCCCCTCGCGCTCGAAGCGGTTGAGGACCACGGTCGTGTTCTCCCGTGCCGACCCGATCATCTCCGCGAGATCGCGGTGGGTGAGTTTGAACCCAATGAGGATCCCGTGCTTTGTCTTGACCCCATACTCGTCGGACAGGCGCAGAAGCTGCCTCGAAAGCCGGGTCTGGATGTCGCGAAACGCCAGATCCTCCACGATCTCCTCGATCTCTTGCACCCACAGCCCGAACACCCCCAGAAGCTCCGAGAACACCTCCGGGCGCCGGCGGGCTGCGAGCAGGAACGCATCCCGTTCCACGCGAACGAGCTCGCTGTCCTCGAGGGCTTCGGCGTGGTGGCGGCGGCGCTTCTCTCCCACAAGAGCCATCTGCCCAAAGACCTCGCCCGGGCCCCGCAGCGCGAGCGTGATCCTCTTTCCCGATGGGTGGAGGTACGACAGCTTCACCCGCCCTTCGTCCACGAGGTACATCGCTGTGCTGGGAGTTCCCGGGTGGTACACGGTCTCGCGGGCCAACACGCGGATCCGATCTCCCGCGGCCCAGATGGGGTCGTCTCGTGTGAGAAGGCTTCTCGTTTGGGTGGTTTCCATAGTGACAGGAGCCTAGCGCGGATACGCGAGCAGACGGAGGGAACAGGGGAGCCCTCGAGGGGACTCCGCGGGCATCCACAGGGAGAAGCGCGTCCACCGTGCGACGCGCAGAAGTACTGTGAACAGGGGGACGACGGGCCCTATCGGGTGAGAAGACCGGGTGTTACAAAGGTTACTCCCTAGAAAGGAGGTGATCCAGCTGCACGTTCCCGTACCGCTACCTTGTTACGACTTCGCCCCTCTCATGAAGGACACCCTCGGCGCCCTCATCGGGCGACTTCAGGTACCCCCCACTCGGTTGGCGTGACGGGCGGTGTGTACAAGCCCCGAGTACGTATTCACCGCGGTGTGGCTGACCCGCGATTACTAGCGATTCCGGCTTCATGCAGGCGGGTTGCAGCCTGCAATCCGAACCATGCCTGGTTTTGATGGGATTGGCTCCCCCTTGCGGGTTGGCGACCCATTGTGCCAGGCACTGTAGCATGTGTGTAGCCCCGGACATAAGGGCCATGAGGACTTGACATCATCCCCTCCTTCCTCCGGCTATTCGCCGGCAGTCCCGCCTAAGTTCCCGGCACCCCGAAGGGTCCGCTGGCAACGGGCGGCAGGGGTTGCGCTCGTTTCAGGACTTAACCCAACATCCCACGACACGAGCTGACGACAGCCATGCAGCACCTGTGCTGGCTCCCAAACGCCCGAAGGCTCTGGGTCCCTTCCCTTTCAGGTCAGTACCACCAGCATGTCAAGCCCGGGTAAGGTTCTTCGGTTTGCATCGAATTGAACCACATGCTCCACCGCTTGTGCGGGGCCCCGTCAATTCCCTTGAGTTTTAGCCTTGCGGCCGTACTACCCAGGCGGTGAGCTTAACGCGTTAGCTGCGGCACCAAGCGACTGCTCGCCCGACACCTAGCTCACATCGTTTAGGGCGTGGACTACCCGGGTATCTAATCCGGTTTGCTCCCCACGCTTTCGCGCCTCAGCGTCAGGAACGACCCAGAAGGTTGCCTTCGCCATCGGGATACCGACCGGTATCTACGCATTTCACCGCTACTCCGGTCGTTCCACCTTCCTCTGCCGTCCTCCAGCCTGGCAGTTTCGTCCGACCTCCCCCAGTTGAGCCGGGGGCTTTCACAGACGACTTGCCAAACCGCCTACGCGCCCTTTACGCCCAGTGAATCCGGGTAACGCTCGCCACCTACGTCTTACCGCGGCTGCTGGCACGTAGTTAGCCGTGGCTTATTCCTAGGGTACCGTCATCGGCGAGGCATTCCCTCCTCGCCTTATTCTTCCCCTAGAAAAGCGGTTTACACCCCGAAGGGCTTCGTCCCGCACGCGGCGTCGCTGGGTCAGGCTTTCGCCCATTGCCCAAGATTCCCCACTGCTGCCTCCCGTAGGAGTCGGAGCCGTGTCTCAGTCCCCATGTGGGGGGCCACCCTCTCAGGCCCCCTACCCGTCGTTGCCTTGGTGGGCCATTACCCCGCCAACTAGCTGATGGGCCGCAACCCCCTCTCCGTGTGACACCGAAGTGCCTTTACTTCCCAGGACTTGTGCCCCGAGAAGACCATCGGGTATTAGCCCTCCTTTCGGAGGGTTATCCCCGTCACGGAGGCAGGTTGGCTACGTGTTACTCACCCGTTTGCCGCTCCGTACTTGCCTCGGCCTTACGGCTTTGGCAAGCCGATCGCTCGACTTGCATGTGTTAGGCGCGCCGCTAGCGTTCACCCTGAGCCGGGATCATACCCTCTCAATTTAGCCTCAAGGATCGATAGGTTTCCCGTCTCTCCCTGTTCACTTGTCAAAGACCGGCCTTCCCACGATGAGATGCCCTCGCGGGCAGGCGAAGTATAGCGAAGGGGGGGAGCCGGGTCAAGGCACGGGCCTGTGGAAAACTCGGGGTCACGTGTCCGCAGGGCTGAGGACAGATGTCCGAGATGCCGGCCGTGATTCCGCCTCCGCGAAGGCGACTACGATCGAATCTTGTCCCCATCCTTTTCCCCAGCAGAGCGTAGCGAAGCACACACACGTGCCCACCACCGATCCTGATCGCTCTCCGGGTGGCAGCAACGCCCGGCCGGCGGAGAATCCTGGCGTGCAGGCGCTGGTGACGGGGGCCACAGGGTTCATCGGAGCGAACGTCGTGCGCGCCCTTCTGAAGAGAGGCTACAGCGTGCGGGTCTTCGCTCGTCCCGGTGCGGATCGAACCAACCTGGAAGGCCTCGACATCGAGTGGGCCGAGGGCGACGTGCGGAGCCTGGCGTCGGTGCGGAGAGCGATCTCCGGCTGCAGCCACGTGTTCCACGTCGCAGCCCTGTACGCCCTGTGGACCCGGCCCCGCCGGCTGATCTACGAAGTCAACGTGGACGGGACGCGCCACGTGCTCCAAGCAGCGTGGGAAGCGGGGGTCGAGCGGGTCATCTGCACGAGCTCGGTGGCCGCAATCGGGCTGCGGCCGGACGGTCGACCATCCGACGAGTCCGTTCCCCCCACCCGAGCCACCCTCGTCGGGGACTACAAGAAGAGCAAGTTCCTCGCCCAGGGGGTGGCGCTCGCGTTCGGGCGGCGCGGGTTGCCGGTGGTGGTCGTGAACCCGAGCTTCCCGGTCGGCCCCTACGACGTGAAGCCAACCCCCACCGGCCAAGTGGTTGTGGACTTCCTCAACGGGAGGCTGCCCGCGTACGTGGAGACGGGAATGAACGTGGTGGCGGTGGAGGACGTGGCCTTGGGCCACGTCCTCGCCGCCGAGCGGGGCCGTCCGGGGGAGCTCTACATCCTCGGCGGGGAGAACCTCGCGATGCGGGAGTTCCTGGGGCTTCTGGCCGAGGTGAGCGGTCGCTCGGCCCCGCGGGCACGTCTCCCCGCGGCTCTCCTCCTCCCCCTCGGCTACCTCAACGCGGCTTGGAGCGCAGCGACAGGGACCGTTCCCCGCCTGACCCCCGACACGGCGCGGATGGCCCGCCATCGCATGTTCTACGATCCCGGGAAGGCGGTGCGAGAACTCGGGCTTCCCCAGACTCCGGCCCGGGAGGCCCTGCGCCGGGCGGTGGCCTGGTTCAAGGAGAACGGCTACGTCACCCCACGGCTGCCCCGGCTCGAACAACGACAAGGGCCTCGTCCAGGTTGACCTCGGTGTCTACGCATCCGTCGCGCACAAGAGGAACAACGACCACGAGGGGCTGCAACGGACCCAGGGCCGCCACCGCCTCCGCCCCTTCCTGAAGCTCCCGTGCGCAGGCAATCGCGACGACTGCTCGCGGACGAAGCTCCTGGACAAAGCGCACGGCGAGCGCGCCACCCGGAGCAACGCACACGCCCTTGTAGCCAAGCCGAGCGGCCTCTGCACGGAGGGTCCGAATCGGACAGACCTCAGCGCAGTCGTCGGGGCAGGCGAACCCCTGGCGCGACGGGCGGCCGCGACAGGTCTCACTCGGCCGCAGACAGTGGGGGAGGAGGAGGACCCGCTCCCCGGGCGGGATCGCAGCAAGCGCTTCCTCAGCCATGGCCGAACACCTGGACCACGACCTCCCGCTCCCGCGGCCGATCGAGTTCGACCAAGAACACCCGCTGCCAACGTCCAAGGACGAGCCGCCCGTCCTCGACTGGGATGGCCTCGCTCGATCCCAACAGAAGGTGTTGGCAATGGGCATGGGCGTTGGGGCACTCGTCGGGGGTCATGTTGTGGGTCCGGATGGTGAAATCGTTGTGTCGGTAGTAGAGGTCACGTGGCGCGACACGCTTCAGAAACTCCTCCATGTCCGCGATGAGCAGCGGCTCGTTCTCGTTCACGCGGATCGCCGCTGTGGTGTGACGGCAGAACACAATGGCAATCCCGCTGCTAACCCCGCTCTCGTGGACGAGGCGCTGCACACGGTCCGTGATGTCGACGAACTGGGGTGCCCGTTCGGTGGACACCGTGCACGTCATCCGTCTCAGCACCGGACCGGCGACGGTGGGGTTCATCGGTTCCCTCCCACGTTCTCAAGCCGGGAGATCACGGCCTGGACGGCCTCGTCGGGAGTCGAGGCTCCGGCGGTGACCCCGACGCGCGACAGCCCCGAAAGCCATTCCCGCTCGATCTCGTCCTCGGACTCGATGAAGTGGGTGCGGACCCCGGTGGCGCGGACGACCTCCGCCAGGCGCCGGGTGTTGGCGGAGTTCCGGGAGCCGACGACGAAGATCGCCTCCACGCGCTGGGCGAGGTCCTGGGCCGCACGGTAGCGCCGGCCCGTCTCCGGGCACGTCGTGTCCACCACCTGGAGCTCGCGGAGCGCGCCTCGGCTCCAGGCAACCACGGCCCCAACGAACTCCCAGAACGCCTCCCGCTCCTTGGTGGTCTGGGACACGATCGCCAGCCGGCCGTCCCCCGCGGGGGGGACGTCGGCCGGAACGAGGGTGGCGTGACCCCGTCCTCCCGTCCAGGCGAGGAGTCCCTCGACCTCGGGGTGGGTCGCCTCGCCGTAGATGAGCACGGCGAACCCGGCCGCGGTCAGGCGGTGGGCCGCTTCCTGGGCCCGCTTCACGATCGGGCACGTCGTGTCCACGAGGGCCAGGCCCCGCCGGCGGATCTCCTCGACCACCTCCGGCCCCGCTCCGTGGGCGGTGATCGCGACCGCCGGGGCCCGCACCTCGTCCAGGGACCCCACCCCCTGGGCCCCCCGGGCGGCGAGGCGGTCCACCACCCGGGCGTTGTGGACGATCGCTCCGAGCGTGGCGAGCGGCCCCCGCTCGCGGAGGTGTTCCTCGACCATCTCCACCGCCCGCCGCACCCCGGGGCAGAACCCGTACACCTGGGCAAGCTCGATCTCGATCATCGCCCCTCCCGGGCCCGACCGAGGACCATGAGCGGGAACACATGCCGATAGAGGTGGTACCGGATCATGAAGTCGGTGGGAAACCCGGTTCCCGTGAACTCGGGCTCGTCCCACGTCCCGTCCTCGCGTTGCGTCTCCACCAGGTACGCGATTCCCCGCTGGACGGCCTTGGCCTGCCCCTCCCCGGCGGCGAGGAGCCCCAGGAGGGCCCACGCAGTCTGGGACGGACACGACGGCCCCCGCCCCCGAAGCTCGGCCCGGTGGTAGGACAGGACATCCTCGCCCCACCCCCCGTCCTCGTTCTGACGGGAGAGGAGGAAGCCCACGGCCTTCCGCACCCGGGGGTCGACCATCGGGAACCCGATGGTCTGCAGGGCCGGGAGCACGGCCCCAGTCCCATAGAGGTGGTTCACCCCCCATCGGCCGTACCACGACCCGTCCCCCTCCTGTTCTTTCCACAGGTAGCGCAGCGCCCGATCCAAGGGGCGAAATCCAGGGCGGTGCCCGGTGCGGCCGAGGAACTCCACCACATGGGCGGTCACGTCCGCGGACGGGGGATCGATGAGTTCTCCGAAGTCGGCGAACGGGATCTGGCGGAGGAAGGTGTGGGTGTTGTTGCGGTCGAACGCCCCCCACCCCCCGCCCTTCGACTGCATCCCCATGAGCCACTCCCGCCCTCGCCCCTGGGCGAAGCTCTTGGTCCGCTCGGGCAGGTCGACGCCCGTCAACGCGATCAGCACCACTGCCGTGTCGTCCGTGTCCGGGTAGACATCGTTGTCGAACTCGAACGACCATCCCCCCGGTCGGACCCCGCACCGGACCTGCCAGTCCCCGCCGACGAAGATCTGCTCTCCGAGAAGCCACGACCCCGCCCGGACGAGAGCAGGGTCGTCGGGGGCCAACCCCGCGTCCTGGAGGGCGATCATCGCCAGCCCGGTGTCCCACACCGGGGAGATGCAGGACTGGAGACGAAAACCGCGCGCCGGCTTGTCGGTGACGAGGAACGGGTAGCGGGCGAGCGTCTCCGCGGTGACGGCGTAGCGGGCGAAACCCTCCAGGCCCCGCTTGACGGGCGGGGAGTCCACGGCGTACCCCAGGGCGTAGAGTGCGATCAGGCCGTACACCCAGGGAGGCTGGATTCCCCCCCAGCACCCGTCCGACTCCTGCCGCTCAACGATCCACGCCTCGGCCTCCCTGAGGGCGTGCCGGCGCAGGGGCTTGATCACCCTCCGCTCGTGGATCCGCAGGGCCCGATCCACCCCCGCGAACAACGCCCCCCACGCGCCACCCTTGCGGGGGAGGCGCAGGTCGGCGCCGCTCCTCCCCGCAGGGAACAGCTCGTCGATGCGCATCCGCGGCGGAAGCGGATGGACCGGGTTCAAGGCCCGGAGGATGGCCAACGGGACGATCGTCGCCCGGGCCCAGGACGCGAACGAGTACACGCTACCCGGGAAGCGGTCGGGAAGGAGGACGAGCTCGGGAGGGAGCATGGGGGTGGCGTCCCACGGCCACTCCCCCAGGAGCGCAAGCCACATCTTGGTGAACACCCGGGCCCGCTCCACCCCGCCGTGGAGGAGGATCCACGCCCGGGCCTTCTCCATCTCCGGGCTCTGCGGGTCGACCCCGGCCATCTTCAGGGCCACGTAGGCCTCGACAGAGGTCGAGAGGTCCCCTGGCCCACCGTACCAGTTGGCCCAGAACCCCTCCTCCCGCTGCTCAGAGAGGATCTCCCGAGCAATGGCCTCCCACAGCTCTTGGGAACCGATCCCCAACACGTGGGTCAGGAACAGGTGCTCGGCGGTGATTGTGGCGTTGCTCTCGAGCTCCCCCCAGAAGTACCCCTCGGGCGACTGATGGGAAAGAAGCCACTCCACCGCGCGGTCGATCGCCCGATCGAGGTCGGTGCAGGGTGACGGGTGACGGGCTACGGGTGCAGGGGCCCGGGTCGCATCCCGTAGCGCTTCTCGGTCAGGCATCTGCGACCTCCTGGAGGACGAGCGCCATGAGCTCCGTGGCCAGCCGCTCCTCCGGGACCCTGGGCTGAACGACCCGTCCGTGGGCGTACAGGGTGCCGAACCCCCTCCCGCCAAGGATCGCGAAGTCGGCCCTTTCTGCCTCCCCGACGCCGTTCACCGGGCAGCCCATGATGGCGATCGTCAGGGGCTGGACGAGGTGGGCGAGCCCGGCCCGCACCGCGCGGGCGAGCCCGGGGACGTCGATCCCCGTCCGCCCGCACGTGGGGCAGACGACGTACGTCGGGCCCCTCCTCCGGAGCCCGAGGGCGGCGAGGATCTCCCACCCCGCCTCCACCTCCCGCACCGGGTCACCGGCCAACGACACGCGCAGCGTATCCCCGATCCCCTCCGCGAGGAGGATCCCGATCCCCACCGCGGACCGGATCGCCCCCTCCCACTCCATCCCCGCCTCGGTGATCCCGAGGTGCACGGGCCAGTCCCCCTTCTGGCGGAGGAGGCGGTTCGCCTCCACGGTGAGGGGGACGTCGTGGGCCTTAATCGCGACCACGATGTCGCGGAACCCCGCCCGCTCGAGGAGCTCGACCTCCCACAGGGCGGCGTCCACGAGCCCCTCGGGCCTGACCTCCCGTTGGGAGCTCTGGAACCGAACGTCCACCGAGCCGGCGTTGACCCCGACCCGGATCGGGACGCCCCGCTCCCCGGCGGCCCGGGCCACGGCCCGGATCTTCTCCGGGTCGCGGAGGTTGCCGGGGTTGAGGCGGAGCTTGTCCGCCCCCGCGGCGAGGGCGGCGAGGGCCAGCCGGTGGTCGTAGTGGATGTCGGCCACGATGGGGACCGTCACCTCGCGCTTGATCTCCCGAATCGCGTCGGCCGCGGCCCGGTCGGGCACTGCCACCCGCACGATCTCACACCCCGCGGCCTGCAGCCGGCGGAGCTGGGCCACCGTGGCCGCCACGTCCGTGGGGGGGGTGTTCGTCATCGACTGGACGGCGACTGGGTTCCGTCCTCCGATCGCGACGCCGCCCACGCGGACGACCCGTGTCATGCCCCCTCCAGAACCGGCCCCAGCATCTCAGCTGCGCGGCCCAGCCTGCGGGCGCAGGCAACCGCTCGGCCCGCCCAGCGCATGCGGGGGGACCCAAGCACGTCCTCCCACAGCTCGTCGAGGACGGCCCGCACCACGAGGAACGGGATCCCCCGCCCCGCAAGCTCCCGGGCGAGGTGCAGGGACTCCATGTCCACCGCCGCCGCCCCCACCCCCAGGCGGGCCTTGCCTGCGGGGTCGGCGGGCCGGGCCACAGTGGCCACCCCCTCGACGATGGCGTGGGGCAGCGCCGCCTGCGCCCGGGCCACGAGAGCAGGGTCGAGCGGTATCCGATCGGACTCGTCGCCCAGGATCTCCGCGGCGACAAGGAGCGACCCCGCGGCTACTCCTGCCCGCGTCGCGCCGGCGAACCCGACGACGAGCACTCCGTCCGGTCGGTGACCTCCCAGCCAGGCGCGGAGCCGCTGGCCGGCCCCCGCGCCCACCCCCACCCTCAGCCGCGGTCGCGGTACAAAGAGGAGTTCCGTTGCCAGTGCCGCCACGGTGAGGATCATCGCCGCCTCCGGAGGAGCTTCCACGGGTGGTGGAGGGCGTCGAGGACGCTTGCCGGCTCGAACCCCGAGTGGAGCATGCACCCCGCGCAGCGCGGATCCCAACCCGGCCCGTACCGTGTCCACAGCTCGGGGTCGAGGACCTCCCCCAGGTCGGCCGTGTGCCGGTCGGCGATGAGGTAGCACGGGACCCGCCACCCAAGCACGGTGTACGTGGGCACTGCCCACGCCGCACAGTCGTAGGTGCGCTCCCCGCGCAGGAAGTCGAGGAACAGGGGGTTGTCGTAGAACGGGAACCTCCCCCCGTCGAGGATCTCCCGGAACGCGCGCACCGCCTCTTCCCGCTGGAGGAAGAGCTCCCGCTCCGGCACCTGGGCGTAGGCGTAGCCGGGGGAGACCATGATTCCCTCCACCCCGAGGGCAGCCAGCGCCCGGAACAGGTCGCGCAGGTCCGCGGGGTCCGAGCCGTGGAACGCGGTCGTGTTCGTCGCGACGCGGAACCCTCGCCTCCGCGCGTCCTCGATCGCGGCCACCGCCTCCGCGTACGCCCCCGAGCGCCCGGTCACCGCGTCGTGGACGCGGGCCGTGCCGTCGAGATGGACGACGAAGCACAGCCGGCGGTCCGGCCGGAACCGGGGAAGCGCCTCCCGCAGGAGGAGCCCGTTCGTGCACAGGAACACCCACCGCCTCTGGGCGACAAGTCCCGCGACGAGGTCCCCAATCTCGGGGTGGAGGAGGGGTTCTCCGCCGGAGACGGACACGACCGGGGCCCCCGCCTCCTGGGCCACGGCAAGCGCGTCGTCGACGCCCATCCGGCGGTCCATCACGCCTGCGTACTCGCGGACCCGGCCGCAGCCGGCGCAGCGGAGGTTGCACGCCTCCAAGGGTTCGAGCATGAGGACCATCGGAAACAGGCGCCCCTTCCTGTGCCAGTTCCGGCGCGGGATAAGGTACCGCGCCAGCTCGACCGCCATCCCCACTGGACGGCCCATGTCACCTCACCCGGGCCGCGAGCTCGGCGCAGAGCTCGGCAAACCCGTCGTGGGCCCACGCCGGCCAGGGGAGTGTCCGCGCCTGGGCCCGGGCGCGGACGAGGAGCTCGTCGGCCTGCCTCTCCGTCGCCTCCCGCGCCCCGAGCGCCACGAGCCGGGCCTGGGCCTCGTCCAGGGGGGCGTTCCGAAGGGAGTCCCTAAGGGTCGGGTCGCGCTCCAGGGCCCATGCGATCGGGTACGAGCGCTTTCCCCGGGCAATGTCGCCCCCCACGGCCTTCCCTACCGCATCCGCCTCTCCCCACACGCCCAGCCAGTCGTCGCGGATCTGGAAGGCGACGCCGAGGAGCTCGCCCACTGTGCGGTGGGCAGGGGCGAGGTCGCCCCGCTCCGCGGCGAGCGCCCCGAGCTCGAGCGCACAGCCCAGGAGCGCGCCCGTCTTGCCCCGGGTCATCTCCAGGTAGGCGTCCGTGCCCGCGGGGCGTCCCTCCAGATCGAGATCCCGGGCCTGCCCCTCCACCATCGCCAGGGTCGCCGACGCGAGGGCATCCACCGCGCGGGCCGTGCCCTCCCCGGGGAGCGCGGCCCGGGCGGCGGTCTGGAACGCCAGCGCGAGGAGCCCGTCCCCAGCGTGGATCGCCTGGTCCTGCCCGAACGCGACCCACGCCGCGGGCCGACCCCGGCGCAGGCGGTCCCCGTCCACGATGTCGTCGTGGACGAGGGAGAACGTGTGGACGAGCTCCACCGCCGCGGCGAGGGGGAGGGCGCGCTCCGGCCTCCCCCCGAGGGCCTCACAGGCGAACAGGACGAGGGCCGGCCGGATGAGCTTGCCCCCGATCCCTGGTCCGGGTCCGCCGTCGGCGCCCACCGCCCCCAGCGGATAGCCGACGAGCGGCCTCAGGATCCCGTGAGGGGGGACGACCGCACCGAGGGCGGCCACCACCTCCGCTTGGTACCGCTCAAGGACGCCCATCGACTCCCTCCCCGCCCGGGATGCGGACGATCCCCCGTTCGAGCGCCGCCCGGACGAGCTCCGCCGTGGTGTGGGCCCCCAGCTTGTGCATCGCCGACGCCTTGTGAGCCCGCACCGTGGCCACAGACCGGGAGAGAAGGGCAGCGATCTCTGAGGTCTTCCGCCCCTCGGCGACGAGCTGGACCACTTCACGCTCGCGGGCGGTGAGGGACGACGGGGCGGGCGGCGGCGGGGGGAGGAGGACCTCACCCCGGGCCGCGCGGCGGACGGCGTCCACGAGGGTGGCGGGCGGGTCCCCCTTCAGCACGTAGGCTGCCGCGCCGGCTCGGGCCGCCTCGGCCCGCCACTCCAGGTCGTCGAACATGGACAAGACGACGACTGCCACCTCGCGCCGCCGTAGCCGCCGGCAGAGCTCGATGCCCGACAGCTCGGGGAGTACCGCGTCGAGGATCGCCACATCAGGCGCGGTCTCCCGAACAAGGCGCCACCCCTCGAGGCCCGACCCAGCTTGGCCTGCTACCTCAAACCCCGCCTCGCTGAGAATCCGGGCGATCCCCTCTCGAACGAGGGCATGGTCGTCTACGATGACAGTCCGCACAGAAGCCATCGTACGGGAGAGCCCCGAGAGAGGGCGATCAGGGGAGCGCACTATCCTCCCCGCTGCAGGGCGCGGGCCCGCAGTTCGGCGGTGGTTCGGCACCCCAACTTCCCCTTCAGGGCCTCGAGGTGGGTCTCCACGGTCTTGACCGAGATCCCGAGCGCCTGGGCGATCTCCTGGTTCCCGAGCCCCGCCCCGAGGAGGCGGAACACCTCCTCCTCGCGCGGGGAGAGGGGGGGCGGTGCAGGGCAGGGCCCGCGGCCAGCGAGCGAGTCGAGGATCGCCCGGCGCAGCTCCTCCGGTGACGAGGACTTGGGCAGGAACCCGTCGGCCCCGGCGCGGATCGCCTCTGCCCCCAGCCACGGATCGTCGAGGGCGGTGACGGCGAGGAGGCGGCTCCCGGGTGCCGCGGCCTTGAGGCGCGCGATCCCGTCCAGGCCTCCCCCCGGCATCGCCAGGTCCCACAGGATGACGTCGGCTCCCTCCCGCACGGCGAGGCGGATCCCCTCCTCCCCATCGGCAGCCAGGCCGACCACAGCGAACCCGTGTCCGACGAGGAGCCGGGCCAGGCCCTCGCGGACGAGGGGATGGTCATCAACGACGAGGATGCGGATCATGGAGCGGTACCCGAAA
This sequence comes from Candidatus Bipolaricaulis sibiricus, assembly GCA_004102645.1. GTDB lineage: Bacteria > Bipolaricaulota > Bipolaricaulia > Bipolaricaulales > Bipolaricaulaceae > Bipolaricaulis > Bipolaricaulis sibiricus. Next base: position 1,428,831 of record CP034928.1, read on the forward strand.
CGCCACCGTGGTCCCCTTTCCCGGTTGGGAGCGAAGTTCGAGTTCGCCGCCCAGGAACCCCACCCATTCCCTCATCCCGGACAGCCCGAGCCCCGGGGGAGCGCGGTCGGGGGAGAACCCGCGGCCGTTGTCAACGACCTCCCCGACCACTTGCCCGGGCCGCCGGTCAACGGTGATCGACACCTGACTCGCCCCGGCGTGCCGGCCCGCGTTCTCGAGAGCCTCCTGGACAACCCGGAACAGGGCCACCTCCGCCTGGGGAGGAAGCCTCCCCGGCGGGCCCTCGACCTCCACCGGGATGCCCGACGAGGCGGAGAACCGCTCGGCCAGCGCGCGGAGGGCCGGGGTGAGGCCAAGCTCGTCCAGGAGCGGGGGCCGCAGTTCCCGGGCCAACGACCGTGTGCCGTCCACCGCCTGCCCGAGGAGCTGCTCCGCCTCCGCGGGGTCGCCCCCTGCGATCGCCCACCGCGCCGCGGCGAGGGTCTGTCCCAGCTCGTCGTGGAGTCGGCGGGCAATCCTTTTCCGCTCCTCCTCCTGCGTCGTGAGGAGCCGCGCCGAGAGCTCGGCCAGCGCCCGCCGCCGTCCCTCGTACATTGTGGCGAACGCCCGCACCGTGAACGCGAGCACGGCATAGAACCCGACCCCACCCACGACGACCGTGGCCACGACCCGCACCGGATCGCGGTGGGGAGGGAGATCGCCGCGGAACGGGAGAAAATGGGGAAGGATCCCCACCAGCTCGAGAGCAGCGACGAGGGCGAACCCCAGCAGGGCGATCCCCGTCACCACGTAACCCGCGAGCGGCGGCAGGAAGAAGTTCGCGTAGACCACGGTGAACAGGTAGAACAGGACCCCGACCCACGCCACGCCCCCCAGCCGGTGGACAAGGTAGCTCACAAGCACGCTCTCCAGGGCCAGGAACGCTGCGTGCACGTTCTGAAGCGACCGCAGCGTCCGCTGGCGCCGGAGAAGCCACTGGAACGGAAGCGTGAGCAGGAGCCACGCGAACGGGACGGCGAACACGGGGTTGAACGGGAACCCGGGAACGCCGAGGACGACGAGGGCCACCCCGCAGAACGCGCCCAGGGTGATCCGCCGGACGCGGAACGTCCGGTCGACGATCGCCCGGGTCTCGGCAAGCTCCCGGCCCTCGACCACGGCCTCCATCTCGGGGAGATTCTAGTCCATCGCCAGACACACGCTGGTGCCGGTATGATCGACACATGTCACCGCAGCCGGTGATCGCCCTCGTCGAGGTCCCGAAAGGGAGCCGGAACAAGTACGAGTACGACGAGAGGTTGGGACAGCTCCGCCTCGACCGGGTGCTCTACTCCCCGCTCCACTACCCGGCCGACTACGGGTTCATCCTGGGCACGCTCGCCGAGGACGGGGACCACCTCGATGCCCTCATCGTCACCTACGAGCCCACGTTCCCGGGGTGCCTCGTCCCCGTGCGGCCGGTTGGGGTCCTCGACATGCGCGACGAGAAGGGCCGCGACCAGAAGATCCTCGCCGTGCCGGTCGTCGATCCCCGGTTCGACGAGGTGGCCGACCTCCCCCACCTCGCGTCCCACTTCCTCGCTGAGATCGAGCACTTCTTCCAGGTCTACAAGACGCTCGAGGCGAAGGGCACCGAGATCTACGGGTGGGCGGGGGCAGACGAGGCGCGGCGGATCCTTGCCGAGGCCCGCCGCCGTGGCCGCGAGGCTCGCTGAGACATCGGCAGCCCCGCCGGCAGCCTGCGGGGGCACCCTGGTGGCACCACGCGCGGATGGGGCGAAACCGACCTTCTGTAGGGCCGTCTCCGCGTCTTACGCCCCCTCCCTCCTTCTCCTTTCCCCCACCAAGCAAACCGTTGGGGTGAGGGTGGATTGTCCTCTTCACTTCAAGCGTGTTGGCGACTCGGTCATCGGGCGCGCGGCGCCGCGCCCACTCCCACGGGCCACCCGGAGTCTGGCCGGTCTCCCGATACCCGAGCTCCTGCCTGGGCCGTAGCGTCCCCCCATGCCCCACGTGGTCTTCACAGGCGCCCATCTCGGGTACGACGCGCGGACCGTTCCCCTGGGCGGCGGGGCCGCGGTGGGGACCGCCCTCGTCCGGCGGTGGGCGGAGACCGCACCGTTCCAGCTTCTCGTCTTGGGATCGGGTAGCAGACCACCGATCCCGGGGATCCCGTACCATCAGCTGGCCTGGACGTCGAGCGGGAACGGCCATCCGGCAGACCTGTCCGTCCGCGCGTACGCCCGTCTGTCCCGCGAGTTCGAGCGCGGTGTCGTCCGGTTCCTGCACGAGTTGGCCCGCGACGTGGACCCGGTCGAGGTGTGCGTCCTCCACAACGACATCGCCGAAGCCGGCGACTTTGCGGAGATCGCCGCGTTGGGCTACCGCCAGGCCGCGATCTTCCACGTCGACGTGGTGGACTACGTGGCCCAGATCTACCTCCGCGGGCTTGTCGCCGCCCCGGTCCTGGCCCGCGGTTGGCGGGGAGCAGAGCGGGCGCGCCTCGCGCGGGTCCTACCCGACGTCCTCCGGATCGCGTTCGGGAAACAGGAGGCCTGTGCCCGGCACTGCGATCTCCTCATCGTCCCGTCGCGCCAGATGGCGGAGATCCTTCGGCGTGCCTACCCATGGCGGACGGCGGACGACGTGCTCGTCGTCCCGTGGGGCGTGGTCGCCGAGCCCGCTCCGCTGGAGGCCGCCGCGGTGCGGGCCGAGCTGGAGCGGCGCTACGATCCGGGTGGCCGGCCGGTGCTCCTCGCCCTATCCCGGATCTCCCCCGAGAAGGGCCAGGACCTCCTCCTCCGGGCGCTCCGGCTCTGGGAGAAGCGGGGCGGGGGCGAACTGCTCGCCTTCATCTGTGGGGAGGCGGCGTACATGCACGGGGGGAGCTACCTCCGCACCCTGCACCGGCTCGCTCGGGCCTTGCACAGAGTGGAGGTCCACTTCCCAGGGTACGTGGCTGGCGCCGCCAAGCACGCGTTCTTCGGCCTGAGCGACCTCTACGTGTTCCCGTCCCGCCACGAGAGCTACGGGCTCACGCTCATGGAGGCCCTCGCCGCGGGGCTCCCCGTCCTCACCACGGACCACCGCTCGGCCCGCGACCTCGTCCGGCCCGAGTTCGGCCGAGTCGTCCCCCCCCGGCCGGCGGCCCTATGCGAGGGCCTGGTTGAGCTCCTTGCGCGGCGGGCGGACCTTCCGGGGATGGGGAAGGCGGCGCGGGCCTTCGCCAACGACCGTCCGTTCTCCCACACCGCCGACGCGCTCGCCGCCTGCCTCCTCGACCTCGTCTCCCCCGAACCCGCTCGGGTGGCCTCTCAGGGGTCAAGTCTTTGACTATGGTGTCCCGGGGGCCCGCGAGACACTAAGAAACAAGACTTGACCCCCGGTGCAAGACTTGACCCCCGGTGCGGTGCGGGTAGGGGTCAGCGTTCGTCGGGCCCGCCGCTTTGAGCGTCGCCCTGCAGCAACCGGGCGAGGCCGCCGAGGGCGGTCTCCTTGTATTTCGGGCTCATGTCGCGCCCGATCTCGGCCAGGGCGGCGACCGCGGTGTCGAACGAGATTCGGTCCTCGCCCCGGCACAGGACGGCGAGGCTCGCCGCGTGAAGCGCCGCCACCGCCGCCGCGGCGTTTCGCTCGATGCAGGGGATCTGCACCAGCCCATACACGGGGTCGCAGGTGAGGCCGAGGTAGTGCTCGAGCGCGGTCTCCGCCGCCCGGTCCACCTGGGCCTCGGCATCTCCACCCAGGAGGTAGCACGCCGCCGCGGCGGCCATCGCGCTCGCCGTCCCCACCTCGCCCTGGCAGCCCACCTCGGCCCCGGCGATCGAGGCGTTCGTCGCCACCGCGAGGCCGATCAGACCCCCCACGAGAAGGGCCTGGTGGATCCGCTCGTCGGGGAGATGGAGGATCTCCTGGAGGACACGCAGGACGGCGGGGAGCACGCCGGCCGCGCCGCAGGTGGGAGCGGTGACGACCCGCCCGCCGGCCGCGTTCTCCTCCGCGACCGCGATCGCGTATGCCGAGACGAGGTCCATCTCCCGCGCAAGCGGTGTCCCTTCTCGCTCTTGGAGCGCCTCGTACAGCCCGGGGGCGCGGCGGGCGAGCCCGAGCGGGCCGGGGAGGATCCCGGGGGTCGAGAGCCCACGGGCGATCGAGCCCTGCATCGCCTCCCACAGGCCCGCGAGCCGCGCCTCAACCTCGCCGGCGGACAACCCCCGCCGCCGCTCGTTCTCCCGCGCGAAGCCAACCAGGTCCGTCCCCCTCCTTCGGCACTCGGCCAACACTTCGGCCATCGTGAACCGGCCCTTCTCCGCCTGCGCCCGACCCAACGATCCCCCGACCACCGCTCCTCCGCCCACGGAGCAGTACTCCTCCGAAACCAAGACCCGCCCCTCGCGATCGAGAACCTCGAACCGGAGGGTGTTCGGGTGCGGGAGTCCCTCCACCGAGGGGTCGAACGCGATGTCCCGCTCGGGGGAAAACGCGAACCACCGTCCGCCAATGGAAACGCCGCCCGCCGCCTGGACCGCTGCCGCCACCTCGGGGAGCGACACCGGTCGATCCCGGTCGGGATCGTGACCCGAGAGCCCGGCCGCCACCGCGGCATCGGTGAGGTGCCCGCGGCCGGTGAGGGCGAGGCTGCCGAACAGGGTCACCCGCAGCCGATCTGCCCCCAGCTCCTGCGCGGCGGTGCGATCGCGGAAGTCACGGGCGGCGAAGAACGGGCCCATGGTGTGGGAGGCGCTGGGGCCAAACCCCACCTTGAGCACGGTGAACACGCTCGAAACATCCATTGGCCCGAACCCCGCCCCTCCTATCCAGACGCTCGGGCGTCCGATGCCCCGCTCAGCCGGCCGGCGGCGGTTCAGAAGCCTTCGGTTGAGCTGCCTGGCGGAACAGGCTCCGGAAGAGTCCCGACAACGACCCGCCCGTGAACATCCCCAACACGTACGCCAGAACCACCAGAACCGAGAGCGGGAGCGTGAACCGCATCGTCACATACGACACGGTCACCTCCCCGATGTTCTGGCCGATGAACACGAGCACAGCCGCCGTCAACAAGATAGCGAGCGCCGCGTAGAGATACCGCACGGTTCCCCCTTTGCCCTTCGGGCATCCGATTGTAGAGCCCCGCAGCGCGAGCGGCGAATGGTGTGCCTTCTACCCGTCGGAGGGGAGGTGAAATCCCGCGTGGTCGGGGCGGCGGTGGTAGGCGTCGACTAGAGCGGGGATCCCGTCCACCTCGTCCACCACCCGAAACAGGTCCACATCCTCGGGGCTGATCGTTCCCTGGCCAGCGAGCGTGTCCCTAACCCAGTCCACAAGTCCACCCCAGAATGCGCTCCCCACGAGGAACACCGGAAACGGATGGATCTTCAGCGTCTGGATGAGGGTCAGGGACTCGAACAGCTCGTCGAGGGTCCCGAATCCGCCGGGGAAGACGACAAACGCCGACGCGTACTTGACGAGCATCACCTTGCGCACAAAGAAGTACCGGAAGCTGACCGAGTCAGTCTGGTACGGGTTCGGATCCTGCTCGTGGGGGAGCTCGATGTTGAGGCCGATGCTCCGCCCGCCGGCCTCGAACGCACCTTTGTTCGCGGCCCTCATCACCCCCGGTCCGCCCCCGGTGAGCACGGCGTAGCCCGCTTGGACAAGGGCCCGGCCCAGTGCTTCAGCCTGGGCGTAGGCGCGAGGGTCGAGAACATCCCGCGCCGAGCCGAACACGGTGACGGCCTTCCCGACGTCCCGGAGGGCCTCGAACCCCTCGGCGAACTCGCCGAGGATGCGGAACATCCGCCACGCGTTCTCCGCCATCGCGTCTACGAGATACGGCCGGTTCTCTGTCTCTCTCACCATGGCATCTCCATCGTACCCGTGAACCTCTGCCCTTGCCTGCCATGCCCCCCGCGGCATTGCCGATCGCCGCGAAGGGGAGGATCGAGCCGGCCAGCTCTGAAACGCACCCCGGAACCTGTTCTCGACGATCGCTGCGCGCACCACCCTCGTCGCGGCAACTACGCCCCCCTATCCGCAGGCGGGATCGCCGGAAACCGCTTTCGGCCAGTGACGAGATAGCCCGTGAACGCGGTCATCCGCTCGCTCGGCCGGACCCCTTCCTTCTGGCGAACGAGAATCGGCCGCTCCATGAGCTCCACCACCTCGATCAGGACGAACCCCGCTTCCCCAAGCGTTCGCACGGACTCCTTCAGCTGCTCCGCGGTGGGGACAATGAGCGCCAGCGGTCTCCCCGGGGCGAGGGCGTCTGCGGCGGCGGGGATCGCCTCCCACGGACTCGGCAGATCGAGGAACACCGCGTCCACATCCTGCACCGGGAATGGATCGCCTGCGATCAACACGTTCGCCTCCACCCGATCGGCGAGTCCGGCGCGGGCGATGTTTCCGAGCGCGTTCTGAAGGAACTCTTCTCGTCGATCAAACGTGTGAATCCGTCCCGTGGGTCCGACCAGCTGTCCAAGAAGGATCGTCATCGCTCCAGATCCCGTCCCCATCTCTAGGACCCGCGCCCCCGGCCGGAGATCGAGAGCGACGACGATCCACCCGGCGTCCTTGGGGTACACGATCTGAGTGCGGCGCTTGACCTTGAACATCCGGTCCCCCACCAAGGGACGGAACAGGAGGAACGGGTGCCCGGTGTGGGTATGGAGTACCGAACCCTCGGCCAGACCAGCGATCGCATCGTGAGAGAGCCCGCCACGATGCGTGTGGAACTCCTTGCCGGGTTCAAGTCGCACGAGGAACGTTCGACCCTTCCCCTCCTCCACGAGAAGCACATCCTCTCCGTAACCTAGGGGTTGCCGCACCCAACGAGGCTAACCGGGGACTTCGTGTCAGTCCACCCAACGGGCGCAGCGCCTATACTTGGCTCACGGGAGGGGATGGATGGCCAACATCGCGTTCGCGTTCGGGTTGACCCTGTTCGCCGGCCTGGCCACCGGAATCGGAAGCCTGGTCGCGTTGTTCGTCCGAGAGACGAATTATCGGTTCTTGTCGATCTCTACTGGATTCTCGGCCGGTGTCATGCTCTATGTGTCGTTCGTGGAGATCTTCCTCAAGGGCGGGGAGGCGCTGGCCGCAGCGTACGGCCCGAGCACGGGGGAGTGGGTCAACGTGGCCTCGTTTTTCAGCGGGATGGCGCTCATCGCCGTCATCGACGCCATGATCCCCGGCCCGGAGAACCCCCATCAGCTCCCGTCCGTCCAGGCAACCGCCGGCGTGGCGGAACGGGCCCCGGCGCCCCCAACCGACGAGGGAACAAGAGCCCGCCTGATGCGGATGGGCCTGTTCACGGCGCTGGCGATCGCCCTCCACAACTTCCCCGAGGGGCTCGCCACCTTCCTCGCCGCGCTCCACGATCCTACGCTGGGGATCGCGATTGCCGTCGCCCTCGCCCTCCACAACATCCCAGAGGGGATCAGCGTCGCGGTTCCCATCTACTACGCCACCGGGAGCCGCAGGAAGGCGTTCCTCTACTCGTTCGCAAGCGGCCTGTCAGAGCCACTCGGAGCCGGCATCGCCTTCATCGGGCTCCGCCTCGCGTTCGGCGGCGCCAACGGTGGGTTCCCGCCCGAAGTGATGGGGATCCTGTTCACGGGCGTGGCCGGAATCATGGTCTACATCAGCCTCGACGAGCTCCTGCCCACGAGCCGGGCCTACGGCCGAGGCCACGACAGCCTTACCGGGCTCCTGGCCGGCATGGCCGTGATGGCACTGAGCCTGTTGCTCCTGTAGCCTGATCGGGGACACGCTCACACACCTGCCGCGGTCCTCGCACACAACTTCTGCGCACGGAGCTCTTCGTAGATCCGTACCAGTTCGTCAACGGAAGCCTGGGCCGTGAACTCCTGTGCGCGATCCTGTGCCGAGCGCCCCATCGCGCTGCGGCGCTGTTCGTCGCTCAGCAGCTCGTGGCAACACGCCGCGAACACCCGCTCGTCCTCCGGTACCAAGACCCCGTCCCTCCCTGTCCGCAGGATGTCCCTCACCCCTGCCGCATCCACCGCCACCGCTGGCGTTCCGGCCATCATCGCTTCCAGAATCACCAGGCCTTGGCTCTCCGTCTTCGAGCCAAACACGAACAGATCGGCCTGTCGGTTCAGGTCGATCACTTTCTCCCGCGGGAGGTACCCGCAGAACGTGGTCTTGTGCTGTATCCCAAGCTCAACAGCCAGCTCCTGCAGGTCGCCTCTCCCAGGGCCATCTCCCACAATCACCAACCGAACGTCATCACGCCGCTCGAGGAGGATCCGGAACGCACGCAGTAGGAACCCGACGTTCTTCTCCTCGACCAGCCGCCCTACAAACAGAAGCAGGTAACGCTCCTCGATCCCCAACTCCGCCCGCGGGTTCGAGACCAGCGGCCGCTCGAAGTCCGCGGCATCCAGGCCGAAGGGAAGGACCCGGACCGGAACCGGCACCCCATAGCTCGCCACTTCCTGGCGGGCGAACTCGGACGGTGCGATGACAAGGTCACACCGCCGGAGGAAGAGCCGAAGCCAGCCGTCGAGGACCGCCCGGGGAAGCCCGGAAGCGATGGCCCGCCGGTACTCCTGGAGGAGCACATGGTACGTGTGGACATGCGGGATCCCTTGCGCGAGGGCCACCCGCGCCCCGAGCAGGCCGATGGTGTACGAGGTATGGCTGTGGACGATGTCCAGGTCACGCGCCGCCCGCCGGGCAGCGCCCGTGAGCGAGTACCCGAGCCTCCAGTTGCGGCTTCGGGAGACGCCCACCGACGGAAGGCGGTACACCCCCGGACCGTGGGCGCGGTACCCCGGGTACGCCGGGGCAAACGTCACCACACGGTGACCCCGATCGCGGAGGATGCGCTCCATGAAACCAATCACCACTTCAATCCCACCGACATCGGGAGGGTACACGTCCGTGAACAACCCGATCTTCATCTGAGGATCGAGTATACAGGCTCGATGAGGATACGCCGCCTCGCGACCTTCCTCGGCGCCGACGCCTCCGTTGACCTCAGCGCCACCTCTCGCCACCGGAGACATCTCCACCCACCACAGGCCACGGCAGACGGCGTGTCCGCGGAACAGGCTGGCCCAGGGCCACGGTGCTTCTCCTGCACCCATGGGAGGGCGACGACAATCCAGAGCGCCATACCAGACCATCCCCCTCGGACCCGACTGGCCCCTTGCCTGCCGCGAAACCTGGACTGCCCACCGTGTGTATGTGTCTCGGAGGTGCTCATCATGCGTACCATCGCGATGCTCGCGGTCATCGCCGGGTTGGGACTGGGGTCGTTGGCCCAGGCGTCGGCAACCGCAACAAGCTCGTTTTCGCCCAGCGGGGAAGCACGGGCAATCATCGGGACGTTCGTGTTCGAGCCCGGTCAGAAGCTGGCGTTGGAGCTGACCGGGGGCGATCCCTGCCCCTGCGCCTGTGGGACGATCGTGGTGAGTAGTTTCGTGGTCCTAGGCGAGGACGGCGCGGTGATCTTCGCCGATCGAATCATCCCCTACCCGGTGCCAGCGAAGACCTGGATCGGACGCTGGGATCTCGTGAACGCTAACTCGGAACCCGTTCCCGAGGGCAGGTACATCGCTCTTGTCAGGACTTCGCTCGGTGAGTTCGGGGTCGAGCTCCAAGTGTCTGCAGCGGGTACAGGATGCCTGGCCCGGTGGACCCAGGCCGAGGCCACGATCTGCGGGATTGGACTCGCGCTGTACCGGCTCGTGGACGAGGATGATGATCAAGCCGCAGTCACCCTTTGCTCAGGAGAACGGCTGATGATCGCACTGCCCGGCAACCCCACCACGGGCTACGGATGGGAGATCGACGATGAACCGCTCATGTTGCAGCGTGCCGATGGTCTCGACTACCGTCCGAGCTCCGGGCTCATCGGCTCAGGTGGAACGTTCTACTTCCGATACGAGGCGGTGAAGTCGGGCACCGGCCGACTCGAGTTGGCGTACCGGCGTCCGTGGGAGGTTGTGCCCCCCCAACAGACGTTCTCCATCTCCGTGACCGTGGAGTAGCGCTCGACGTCCCGTCGGCGCCGGCTTGCCAGGGGACCTGGCGCTGGTCATACTCCACCATGGCCGACAGGGCGTGGTTGTGGGTGGCTGTTCTCTTCGTCCTCGTGTCCACGGGCGGTGTGGCGGGCCCACTCGAGGACGTGTTGCGGTTGACCCCTGTCTTGTTCGAGAGCCCATTCATCGCGTTCACGTACTGGGCCCGGATCCGCGCCGACGAGGGGCTCGACGACCTCACAAGCCAGAGCCCGATCGAGGAACGCTGGGCGCTCGTCCGGTCCACCACCGAACGCCACGCGGCCCCATCCGCGTTCGGTTCGAGCCGTCTTGCCGTCCACGCCGGGGTGTGGGGCTGGGACGTGGCCGACCACGTGTGGGAGGCGTGCCTGGTTCTCGACGCCCTTCCCCCACTGTGGCTGGTCCACGTCGGCCCGGGGGTGGACCTCGACGCACTGGCAGCGCGATTCCGCGACCGGGGGTTCACTAGGGAGGACTTGTCAGGGGTCGCTGTGTTCCACCATCCCCTCGACCTCACCGCCGACTGGTTGCGGGCAACAGAGCTTGCGATCCTCAACACGGCGATCCTTTTCGGGGAACGGCTTCTTGTCATGTGCTCGGCCCCGGGCGGGGTCGAGGCGGTCCTCGCGGCGCGGGCAGGGGAGCTCGCTTCGTGGGCGGAGGTCCCGTGGGCGGCGTCGCTGGCTCAGGTCCTCGACCGCGCGTCGGGCGCGGTGCTCCTCCTCGGCCCGGCGACCTGTCTCAGCTTTTCCGCAGCAGATGTGCTGGCAACCCTGATCGCTTCACCGCCGAACGAAGCTGCCCGCCGGTTCAAGGCGCTGCTCGAGGCCGGCCCTCCGCTCCACCCCTACGTGGGGTTTGCAGCCGGCTACGAGGTCGAGGACGGTGAGCCCGTCGGGCTGTTCGTCCTCCACTACCTGGACGGGGAGTCGGCCCGCGCCGACCTCTCCGCGCGGACAGCGCTCGCCGAAGAGGGGGTGTCCCTCGTCACGCGGGTGCTGTACCGGGAGGGCACGTTCACCGTGCGCGCGGCGTCCGTGGAGGGGACGAGCGTCGTCCTGCGCGTGGATCCGACGAATGGCCAGCCGTCGCGTGTCTTCTCCATGGTCCACGCACGCGACCTCACCTTCGCCCTCTGCCCGTAGCAGAACACCATGCACCTGCAACTGATTGCCATCACCCCAGACGCCGAGGCCCTGATCGCCCGCTGCGCGCGGGTGAGCCATCGCAGCGAGGGCACCGGGCTGGAGAGCGACCGCGAGCTCATTCGGCGCCTGATCAAGCTCGGGCACGAGTCGGTGCTTGAGCACGCCGTGGCCACGTTCGCCATCTCCGGGGTCTCCCGAGCGTGCGCGAACCAGCTCACCCGCCACCGCCTGGCGAGCTTTGTCCAGGAGTCCCAGCGGTACGTGGACGTCCGGGACCGCCCCCTCGTCCGACCGCCCTCGTTCTCGGACGAGGACTGGCAGGAAGCCCGTCGGCTCTACGCCGACGCCCTCACCCTGTACGAGGGCCTCGTTGCCCGAGGGGTCGCCAGAGAGGACGCCCGGTTCGTCCTGCCGATTGGGGCCGCGACGCAACTCGTCCTCACGGCCAACTTCCGCGAGTTGCGGCACATCCTCCGCCTCCGTCTGGCCCGAAGCGCTCAGTGGGAGATCCGCGAACTGGGCCGCCGCATGCTGACCATCCTCCTCGACCACGTCCCGAGCGTGTTCGAGGACCTGGGAGGAGAGTCATGAAGGGACAACCCCTATCCGACCGCGAGATCACGATGCTCTGCGCCGGGCCCCGCCCGATGCTTTCCCCGTTCGTCCCCCACCAGGAGGGCAAGCCGTCCTACGGCCTGTCCTCGTTCGGGTACGACCTTCGGCTGGGAACCCGGTTCCTCGTTCCCCTCGGGGGCGTGAACGCGGTCCTCGACCCGGTGAACTTCCCCCGGGACCACTTCCGGGAGGTGGTAGCCGAGACCACGTTCGACCTCGCTCCCCACTCCCAGGTCCTCGCCGAAAGCGTCGAGGCATTCGAGATGCCCGACGACGTCATGGGGCTCGCGTTCGGGAAGTCGAGCTACGCTCGGTGTGGGCTCCTGTGCAACCTGACCCCCGTCGAGCCCTCGTGGCGCGGGCGGCTGACCCTGGAACTGGCTAACCTATCCCCGCTCCCAATCCGGCTCCACGTCGGGCAGGGAATCGCCCAGGTCGTGTTCTTCCGGGGCGAGCGCCCCGCGCGCACGTACGAGGAGAAGGAGGCGGGGAGAGCGTACCAGGGCCAAGAGGGCGTGACCCTCCCCCGTTGAGGGGTCATCCCCTCGCGGACCGGAGCGTCAGGGCGCGCCAACGCCCTGCGCCCGAAGCCACCCCGGATACTCCGTGGCCAGCCAGTCCGCGAAGCGCTTCCCCGTCGGAGTAAGCCCGTTCTCGTCGTAGAGGGCGTAGGCGCGGTTGTCGCGATGGGTTGGGGGATGAAAGAGAACGTGAACGCCGAACAGATCCCCCGGCTTCAGGCTCCAGAGGACCTGCGTCCAGAGCGCTGCTGCCTGCTCCAGCCCCTCCGGGGTTGGAGCGGCAAAGTAGTACCCCGACTCGGTGATCGCCACGGGAAGATGGGCGAACTCGGCGATGAAGGCGAACTCCTCCGAGGCCACGTCCTCCCCATGGGGGCTCTTCCCCCGGTAGATGTGGAACGTCACCCCGTCGTACAAGGACGGGTCCTCGTTCCACGCCTCCCGGAGGAGCCCGTTCCAGTGCCGCCGGTAGGCGTCGGTGGCGCGGCCCGTGTAGCTTGCCGCGCAGGCGTAGACGGGGATCCCGAACTCCCGCAACGGGGGAACCCATGTCCGCAGGATCTCCACGTAGTCCTCGGCGCTGATCACCCGCGTGACCCCCAGCTCGCCTACGCGCCCTAGACGGTACTTCTCGAGGTACACCTCGTTCCCAAGTTCGAGCATCGCGAGGTCCAGTCCCTGCCCCACGAGCCGAGCGATGAACGCCCATTGGCTGGCGAGGGTGTCGTTCACGTTGACGAGGTAGATGAACGAGACCCCGTGCTCCTCCTGCATCCGAAGGAGCTCGTCGATCTCCCGATCGGCGACAACGCTCCACCGGCCCGCGACCGGCCGAAGCGCAGGGGGCACGGCTTCCAGACTCGGGTAGGTGGACATCCCCCGGCTTCCCCCCCACACCCGCAGGTACCCGATCCCCGGAATCCACGGCTCGATAAGGTGGAACGGGGTGTTGAGCGGGCGGGTGTTCACGATCACCCCCCGCTCAGGACAGAGCCCGGGGCAGCCAGAGGCCCCCTCGCCCTCACAGACGAAGAGACCCACGCCGAAAAGGACACCCCACAGCGCAAGCCGCATGGCGATCGTCACCCCTCGATCGTACCGGCCCTCGCCCCCCGTGGCAGGACGCGCAGGTCGGGCTACACTGCGCCGGGAGAGACGGGGGTCCTCCCAGGAGGTCCGATGAAGACAGCCGTAGTGTACTACAGCCGCTTCGGGACGACGCGAATCGTTGCCACCGCGCTCGCCCAGGAGCTGGGGGCCGAGGTGCGGGAGATCAAGGCCGTGCGCGAGTGTGGGTTCATGGGGATGGGCTTTCGCTCCGTGTTCGGGATCCGGATGCCGATTCGGCCGATGAACCTCGACTTCGCGGGGGTGGAGCGGGTTGTCCTCTGCACGCCGATCTGGGCGGGGAAGCCCGCCAACCCGGCGCGGACGTTCCTTCAGGAAGCGAAGCTCGAAGGGAAGAAGCTCGCCATCGCCTTCACCACCGGCGGCGGGGAGACCGGGCCTGCCCTGGAGGCAGTCCGGAAGCTCGCGGCGGGGAAGGGGGTCGAGGTCAAGCTCCTCGGGGCGATCGTCACCCGCAACAAGGACGAAGGGAAGCTCCGCGCTGAAGGGAAGGGACTTGCGGGCAAGCTGGCGGGCTGAGCGAGGAGGTCCAGAGTGGGCTACCGGTACGTGGTCGTCGGGGCGGGGCGGCAGGGCGTGGCCGCCGCGTACGACCTCGCCCGGCACGGCGAGGCAGAGCAGATCACGCTCCTCGACCGCGACCTTGCGATCGCGCGCGCCGGGGCAGAGCGGCTGAACCGGCTTCTCAGCCGACGGGTGGCGGAAGCGCGGGTGGGGGACGCCGCGCAGCCCGAGGCGCTCGCCCCACTTCTGGCGGCGGCCGATGGGCTCTTGTCCGCGGCGTCATACCGGTTGAACCTCGGGCTGGCCCGGCTCGCGGTCGAAACGCGGACGCACATGGTCGACCTCGGAGGCCACACAGGGATCGTCCGCCACGAGCTCGCCCTCGACCCCGACGCCAAGCGGGCAGGGATCGCCCTCGTGCCCGACTGCGGGATGGGGCCGGGGATGAACGTGACCCTCGCCCTGGCGGCGATCGCCCTCCTCGACCGCGCGGAGGAAGTCCGGATCTACGATGGCGGCCTTCCCGAGCAGCCGCAGCCGCCGTGGAACTACGCCCTGTTCTTCAGCGCCGAGGGGCTGGTGAACGAGTACGAGGGCGAAGCGTACTTCCTCCGGGCGGGCGAGGTCACCCCGGTTCCCGCGCTCACCGACCTTGAGGAGCTGGAGATCCCTCCGCTGGGGCGGCTGGAGGCGTTCGTGACCTCGGGCGGGCTCTCCACGATGCCGTGGACGTTCGCGGGGAAGCTCCGGGTCCTCGAGAACAAGACCCTCCGCTACCCTGGCCACTGTCACCTCGTTCGCGGCGTCCGCACGTTGGGGTTGTTCAGCCGGGAGCCGATCCCCGTGGGGAACAGCACGGTCGTCCCGCGGGACCTCTTGATCGCCCTCTTCGACCGCTCCCTCGCCGACCCAGACGCCCGAGATGTGTGCCTGATCCACGTCCGGGCGCGGGGGACGCAGAACGGCCAGCCGGCCGAGGCCCGGGTGAACCTCGTCGACCGCTACGACCCCCAGACCGGGTTCCGGGCGATGGAGAAGCTCACCGGCTGGCACGCCGCGCTCGTCCTCGCGCTCGCCGTGCGGGGGGAGATCCCACCCGGGGCGACCCCGATCGAGCGCGCCCTCCCCGGAGACCGGTTCCTCGCCGAGGCCCCGGCGCGGGGCTGGCGGGTCGAGCAGTCCGTCGGCCCGGCGGGGTAGCCGTCCGTCACGGCCAGTCTCTCCCACTGGAGGCGCACCCGTTGCGCCTCGGTCCCCGGCGGGGTAAGCTCGGTCCAATCTCGGGGATGGAGTCCCCCGTGAACCGCCCTCAAGGCTGATGACTCCTGCCGCGATCGGGGGGACGGCAGGAGTCCCGTGATCGCCCTGCTCGGCAGGGTTCTCTCTTGCCTCCCGGTCGCGCCCAAGGAGCTCGACATGGGTCGACGCGACGACGAAAAGGTGTGCGGAGTTCCTGTCTCCCCCTCGCTGAACTTCCAGGCAGGGGAACGGTGCCCACGCCGGGTTCTGCGGCTGACCACGTGTGAGGGGGCGTAGGTATGTTCGAGATCACCAGCCCAGTACTGGGAATGGGCGTGCTCCTCCTCGTCGGGTACGTCGGCGGCCGCCTGGCGCGGCTGGTCCGTCTCCCCGCGGTCGCCGGGTACGTCCTGGCGGGCGTGCTGCTCGGCCCATCGGTGTTGCGGGTGGTGCCGGCTTCGCTCCAGGAGAGCATGATGCCCCTGAAGGACTTCGGGGTGGGAATGGTGGCGATGGTCATCGGAGCCGAGCTGGTGTGGCGCAAGATGAAGCGGCTCGGGCTGAGCATCTTCCTCATCTCGGTCTGCGAGGCGGCAGCGACGTTCGTCCTGGTGTACCTTGCGATGCGCTACCTCCTCGCCCAGCCGCTCGTGGTCGCTGCCACCCTCGCTTCGCTCGCCACGGTGACGACGCCGGTTGCCACGTTTGCCGTGATCCGCGAGTACCGCGCCAAGGGCCCCTTCACGAGCACGTTGCTCGGGGTGATCGCCGCGGACGACATCTGGTGCATCACGGCCGTCGGGATCTCGGTGGGCCTCGTCCTGAGCATGGGCGTCGAGACGAATGCGCTCCAGTTCGCGCACCTCGTGCCCCCGCTCCTCGAAGTGGGCGGCTCGATCGGCCTCGGCCTGGGCATCGGCTTGCTGGCGGTGCTGGCGCTGCGGTTCATCCGCGATGAGTTGGAGACCCTCGCCTTCGTGGCAGCGATTGTGTTCGTCAACGCCGGCCTCAGCCGGTACCTCGGGATGTCTGCCCTTCTCATGACGATGTCGAGCGGCGTCGTGATCTCGAATCTTCTCCACGAGGACATCCTCAAGGTCATCCACCGGATCGACGTTCCCATCTTGATGGCGTTCTTCACCCTTGCCGGGGCGGGGCTCGACCTGCGCGTCCTTGTCGCGAACTGGTACATCGCCGCGGTGTACATCGCGTTCCGCATCCTCGGGAAGACCGGCGGCTGCTACGTGGGCGCCCGGATCTCGAACGCTGACCCGAAGGTGCGACGGTACCTCGGCCCGGCGATGCTCACCAAAGCTGGACTCAGCCTCGGGCTTCTCATCTACATGCAGGAGCGGCTCGCCGGGCTCGGGGTCGCGGCCCTGCTCGGATCGGTGGAGCTAGCGGCGATCACGTTCTTTGAGATCACTGGTCCCATCGCAGTGCGGTGGGCCCTGTTCCGGGTGGGGGAGGCACGGCACCCCGGTGAAGTTCTCGGCGAGGAGACGGTCAGTCCCGCCGAGGGTCTCCCTGCACCGATGGGCAGCCTAGTTCCGGTCTCAAACGTGGTGCCGCTGCCTGATGGCGTCCACGATGAGGAGGCCGCTGAGTGATGACGCGCAGCGCTCGGGAAACAGGTCTTGCAGCCACGTGGACATACCCGATCCGTGCGCGAGAATTCCGGCCTCCTGGGCGTTCGCCACGCCGCGGTCAGGACGAGCGTCTGGCGGCACACCCCCCGGATGTTGGATTGAAAGACCTGACCCCACGGCCTCCACATCATCGGGGCGACCCTGGCCTGCCTGAGCTCGTGCGCAAGCTCGCCCAACCAGGCTGCCTTCTCTGTCGCGAGGCAGCGGAGGCCGAGGAACGGTTCTTCCTGTGGTACCTCGCCGAGAGCTACCTCTTCCCGGAGAGCTTGGACCACATGATCCGCGCTCACGGCTTCTGCTCACCCCACACCCAGGCGTTCCTCGAGGACGGGATCCCGTCCACCATCGCCTACGTGTACCGCTTCCTGGCGGCGTCCGCACTGGATGCTGTGGAGACGGTGGAGGGACCGCGAGCGCACGGGAGAGAGCTGCGGTACCGGATCGCGGCCCTCTTCCCAACGGCATCCTGCCTCGTCTGCGTACGCCAGAATGCTCACCTGACCTATGTCGAGCAGCTTCTGGCACGCCTGTTGCGTGATCGAAAGGTCCGCCCGGAGCTTCCGCCGAGCCTGGCGGTGTGCCTCCCCCACCTGCGCGCGCTTGCCCCGTTCCTCGATCAGCACGCGCTTCAGCTCCTTGCCACGGGGCTGCGGGAATGCCTCGCCGCGGCCGATCCCCGCGCTACCCGGTCGTGGACGTGGGGTACGCCACCGCCGCCCACCCCGGCCACGCCGGAGATCTGCGTCGCAGATGAGCATTCGACCACGCTCGATGCGGTGCGGAAGGTCCTGGCCACGCCGGGTTGCGCGGTGTGCCGGGCCGAAGCCGTCGCGGTTGGCCAGTACATCGCTTGGCTCGAGCGAGAAATCCACACTGCACCCAACGCAACGTGGCACAGCGGTCTGGCGCTGTGTCCGAGCCACGGCTGGCAGTTCGCGCGGAGTGCGGCCGAGGACGCGGTAACCCAGCTGGCCGTCGCCGTTCGGCTCTTCTGGACAGAACGGCTGGCCGAGCTTGCGGAGGCGCTCACCGCCGCGCCCCGCGGGGGCCTCGGCCGCCGGTGGGCGTTCGTGCGGGCAACGATCGAACGCCGCCACGGATCACGCCGCGAGGCGTTCCTGACCGCGGCAGCGGAGGCCCTGCGCTCCCAGCGGCGAACGGCAAGAACCAACGCGGACCGCGCGTTCCGCTGCGCACCTTGCCCCGTCTGCCAAGCCGCAGAGACGGCGCGTGAGCGAACCCTGTCCCTCATCACCGCCTCGCTCGGCGATCCCGGAGTCCAGCAGGCCTACAACGCTGGAGATGGTGTGTGCTGGCGGCATCTACCGGGGGCCGTGACCCGCGCCCGGTCGTCCGAAGCCGCGCTCATCCTCCACACGGCACGGGTTAGGCTCTCCGTCCTCAACTGGGAACTCGAGGAGTACCTCCGCAAGCAGAGCTGGGACACGCGCCATGAGGCGCGGGGACCCGAGGGGGGAGCGTGGCAGCGCGCAGCGCGGCTTCTCTCCGGAGTGGATCAGGCGCCATGATCTTCACCTCCACCCGCAGCGCGATTCGGCAGAGCGTTGTGCGCAGCGAGCTGCGGTTGAACCTCCTTCGCATCTGTGCCCGCCAGCCACGGACGATCCACGACCTCATCCACGCCCCATCCTATCCCGGAATCGAGACAAACCTATTCACAATCCAGTCCGAGATCGGCGTCACGATCGAGCTTGGTGAGTGCAAGAACCGCGAGCTACTCGTTCGGGTGGGGCACGTCCCCGACCCGATCGTCCCTGACGGACACACCGAGCTTCTCCGGACATCCCTTCTTGCATTCTTGCTCGTTCCAGAGCTGGCCTACGCCGAGCCCGAGGCGTACAGGTTGTACCTGGACGCCTGGTTCGCGTCGCCCGCCGTGACGGAGGCGTTGGGCACCCAGGCCCCCGAGGTGCAGGCTGTGTTCCTCGCCTTTCCCGAGCTCGCCCATCGCCTGTTCTGCGTGACCCACCCTGGCCGAGAGCGTCGGGCCGAGCTCCCGTACGATCTTGCCGAGACTGAATGGATCCGGGTGTTCAACCTCTACCACATCGCCGACCTTCCTGTCCGCCCGGCTCGTCTCCCCGTTCGCGAGCTGCTGGCGGCCCTGCGCAGACCCCCGCTCGACTTCGGCGGGAAGCGGCTTCAGGGGAGTCACTGGAAGGCCGTGAAGGGTCGCCGGATGCGGTCCTTAATCCGCTTGGCACGCATCCTTGGTCGCCGTCCGATCCACGCCACGCCCTCCCCGTACACAGTCTCCGACCTTGCGGGTCCCGAGCTCGTCGAGCACCGACTCCGTCCCTTCGCGGCCTCCTGAGACCGTCACCACGGCAACCCGGTCTCCCCCAGGCCGGCCCCCGGTGCGGATCCCCGGCTCACCGGCAGCCGCCATGGGTGGTCCAGGATTCCTGATCGGGAGCGAACCCGCTCCGCCCCCTTGGCAAGCCGCACCTCGTACGGCACGGGAGGTCGCGGCTCTCCACGTGGCTGAGCACCGGATGCCGTCTCTCGTTGGCGTAGCGCACGTCCTCAGATCGAGCGGTCCTCTGGCACCACCCACAGCTTGGCTACCCCATCCCGGGATGCGGAGGCAAGGAGGCTTCCATCCGGGCTGAAGGCGAGCCCGGACACCCAATCCGTGTGCCCCGCGAACACCGCACGCTCCGCGCGCCGGCGGACATCCCACAGCCGGATCGTCCCGTCCCACGACCCCGAGGCGATGGTTGTCCCGTCGGGGCTGATCACCACGCACTCCACACGCTCTGGAGGACCTCGAAGGGTGTGGAGGACCTGCCGCGTGGCAGCGCCTCGGATCTCAACGGTCCCGTCGGCCCCCCCCACCGCCTCCCACGTCTCGTCCGGGCTGGTAGCGGACGGAGGAACCCACCGACGGGAGACACCCCCGAGCGGCGAGGAGCCGCCGGGAACCCCCACTGGCGATGGGGCGGCTCTCTTGTCCTGCGGAGTCGCCACCAGCCGTCCGGTGTGAACGTCCCACTGGAACCACTTTCCCTCGCGGGTTCGCGCCGCGAGCACGGCTCCCTCGGAATCGAAGCGCACCCGATCGACCCAGTTCAGGCGCGGGAAGATGCTCCGGACGAAGCTGCCCGACCCCAGATGCCACACGCGAACGCTCTGGTCCTCGGACGCCGTGGCAACGAGATCCGTCCGAGGGTGGCAGGCGACGGCATTCACCCATCCCACATGCCCGCTCAGGGTGCCGGCCGCTGCACCGGCGGGCACTGTCCACAGCCGGGCCATCTGATCCGTGCCTCCGGAGACCAGCACCGTGCCGTCGGGACTGAACGTGACCGCAAGCACGGGCGCCGTGTGCCCGCGCAGGGTGCGCAGCGGTCTGCCGGTTGCTGTCTCCCACAGCCGGACCGTCTTGTCCACCGACGCCGAAGCCACGAGTTCCCCTCCAGGACTGAACGCAACCGACACGACGTGGTCTACGTGCCCGTCCAGAGTGTGGACGATCCTGCCTTCAGGCACACTCCACAGGCGGACCTTCTGGTCCCACGAACCCGAAGCAAGGAGGTCTCCGTGGGGATGGAAAGCCACGCACGCCACCGACCACGGATGAGCCTCGACCTCGCGCACCACCTCGCCCGTGGATGCCGCCCATAGCTTGATCTGACCTGGCGAGCCGGCCCCCCCCGAGGCAACAACGGCCCCCGTCGGGGATACGGCCACCGACCAGACCGGCCCAGGGGCCGCCACGCTCGTCCACCGCACCGCGCCGCTCGTCACCTCCCACAGCCGCACCGTGCCGTCTGCGGACCCCGAAGCTAGGCTCTGTCCGTCAGAACCGAACGCAACCGAAGTCACGGCATCGGTGTGGCCTTCCAGCGTGCGCAGAACCTCCCATGTGCTCGTGTCGATGAGCTGAACGCTGCTTCCTCCGCGGCCAGCGGCCGCCAGGAGCTGGCCATCGGGGGAGAACGCGAGGGCGAGCACTTGCCCGATGCCGAAGGTTCGCACGGGAAGCTCGCGCCTCCTCAACGTTTCAACCTGCGGTGCGCGACGATCCATCTACGCGCCCGCGTCGGGGACCCGTGGCCGAGAACTCGACTTCATGGAGGGAGTGTAGATCCTGTTGGCCCCCTGCTCCACGCGGCGCAGGGGTCGGCACAGCAGACGCACCGGGGGTAGAATGGGTTCTCCATTGGAGGAAGAATGCAGCAGGGTACGTTCTGCTATGTAGCGGGCACTCCCGTGCTCGAAACGCAGGGCCTCACGAAGCACTACACCTTGGGCAGGGAGACCGTCCGCGCCCTCGATCGGGTGGACTTCACCGCGGTTCAGGGTGACTTCGCGGTGATCAATGGACCGTCCGGAAGCGGGAAGACGACCTTGTTGAACATGCTCGCGTTGATCGATCGACCCAGCGAGGGCGAGGTCCTGTTCGAGGGGAGGCCGACCCGCCGCCTGTCGGAGGGTGAGCTGGCGGTGTTGCGCCGAGAGAAGATCGGGCTCGTGTTCCAAACGTTCAACCTCATCCCTGTCCTCACGGTGGCGGAGAACGTGGAGTACCCCCTTCTGCTCACGAAGACCCCGCGGGGCGAGCGGCGGGAACGGGTCGCGGCACGGCTGGATGAAGTCGGGCTGTCGGGGTTCGAGAAGCGTCGTCCGGACGAGCTCTCCGGCGGCCAACGGCAGCGGGTGGCCGTGGCTCGGGCGCTCGTGACTGCCCCGCGGATCGTCCTCGCTGACGAGCCGACGGCGAACCTCGACTCGGCCACAGGGAAGCAGATCATGGAGCTCCTCCAGGGGCTGAACCAGGACCACTGCGTGACGTTCCTCGTTGTGACCCACGACCCGTCGGTCCTCGACTACGCTCAGCGCGTGCTCACGATCCGCGACGGCCGAATCCAGGGGGAGGAGCAGCGTGGCGCGCCTCGCCCTGCGTAACCTATCGCGCAACCGACGCCGGACGCTCCTCTCGGCCGGGATCGTCGCCCTGGGGTGCGCGCTGTCCCTCGTCGTGTTGGGGTTCGTGGAGCGGTCGCGGGCCCTGATCCAGGAGACGACCGTTCAGCAGTTCGGGAACCTGCAGATTGCTGACGGCGACCTGCTCGACGGCAAGGCAGAGGGGTTCGGGTACCTGGTCTTCCCCGCCGCGCGGGCCCACGTCGAGGACCTCGTCCGCACCGAGCGCGGGGCCGTGGGGACGACGGCCCAGCTTGCTCTATCGGGGCTCCTGGCGGTCCGGCGGACCACGGCCGTGGTCCGGGCAGTGGGCGTGGTCCCCGAAAACGGGGTCTTGGACTACAACGACCTTGTCGTCGCCGGCCGGGGACTCCGGGCCGACGACGTGGGCGCGGTGCTCATCGGGCAGACCCTGGCCGACGAGCTCGGGCTGCGGCCGGGCGAGTTCGTCAACCTCACCGCAACGACGGTCGCCGGGGCGTTCAACGTCAGCCCGCTCGAGGTGGTCGGCGTGTTCCGGTTCTCCTCAGCCGAGGTCGAGCGGGCCCAGGTGTTCGTCCCGCTGGCGTTCGCCCAGCTCCTCCTCGCCACGGACGGGGTGGACCGGATCGTGGTCCGCCTCGACCGCCTGGGCCGGACGTGGACCGCCGCGCGGGCGATCGGGGCGCGCCTCGCCGCAGCCGGCCTGCCCCTCGAGGTGCGCACCTGGGATGTCCTGTCCCCGTTCTACCGTGGCCTGTCCGGGTTCTTCGACCTCCTGTTCGGATTCCTGGTGGCGGCGGTGTTCATCCTCGTGTTCTTCATTGTCCTGCAGATCCTCACTCTGTCGTTCTTGGAGCGAACGCGGGAGGTGGGGACAATCCGCGCCCTGGGCACCCGACAGGGCGAGGTGTTCCGCCTGTTCGTTGAGGAGAGCCTGTGGCTGGGGCTGGCCGGCGGGGGGGCCGGGGTCGTGGCCGGGGCCGGGTTGTCGCTCCTGTTCAACGCCGCCGGGATTCCGTGGCAGCCGCCGGGGACGGTCCAGGCGGTCACGCTCGGGGTCGACTTCACGGCGGGGGTCGTGGTCATCCCGTTCGCGGTGAGCATCGTCTCGACCCTGCTGTCGGCGTTCCTTCCCGCCTACCAGGCGTCGCGGGTCTCCGTGGTCGACGCCCTGCGCGCGGTGTAGACGGAACCGATGACAGTCAAAATCGCCGTACGCAACGTGTTTCGCAACCGGCGGCGGACCGCGATCAGTCTTCTCGTGATCGGGATCGGCCTCACGATCCTGTCGTTCGTCCTGGGGTTCGTGGGGGAAGCCATCCTCGCCGCCCAGCGGTCGCTGGCGATGGAGCTGGGGGCGCTCCAGATCGGCGATCCCCGCGTCCTGGACGGGGCGGCGTCGGGACTGGAGGCGCTGATCTCCCCGGCCGACCTGGACCGGGCGCTGGCGCGCGTGCAGGCCCTCCCCGGGGTTGCCGGGGTGGCAGCGCAGGTCCGGTTCGCCGGGCTGATCGGCGACGAGCGGGGGAGCACCCTTCTCCTCGCCCGGGGGATCGTGCCCGAGGACTGCCTGACCGACTACGCCTGCCTGGTGGTTGCTGGCCGCGGGCTGGAGGGCTCCGAGGCCCGGGAGATCGTCCTCGGCCGCCGATTGGCGGAGCGGCTGGGGGTCGGCCCGGGCGATCGGGTCAACGTCGCCACGGGAACCGTGTCCGGGACCCTCAACGCCGCCACCGTGACCGTCGTCGGCGTCGTGGAGTACGGGGAGGCCCAGGTCGAGGAGCGGCTCGGGCTGGTCCCCCTCGGGTTTGCCCAGCGTCTCCTGCGCACCACCGGCGTGGAGCGGGTCCTGGTGTGGCTCGACGAGCTCGACCGGGCGCCGGCCTACGCCGAACAGCTGGCTCAGACGTTCTCCAACGACGGTCTGCCCCTCGCGGTGCGGACCTGGGACGAACTGACCCCGTTTTTCGCCTCACTCCAGACGTTCTGAAGCGCGTTCTCTGGGTTCACGACCCTCGCCGTGTTCACCCTCGTGTTCTTCAGCGTGCTCGAAGTGCTCACGATTTCCTTCCTGGAGCGAACGCGGGAGGTGGGGACGGTGCGGGCGCTTGGGGCGTCGCGGGGGCGGGTGTTCGCGGGGTTCGTCGGCGAGGGGGTGGTGGTGGGGATCGTGGGCGGCCTCAGCGGGGCAATCGTCGGGGCCGTTGCTGCGGCTCTGTTCAACGCCCTCGGGCTCACGTTCGTCCCCCCGGGAGGGAACATGCCGCAGCCGATCCGCGTCGCGATCAACACGTCCACGGTGGCAATCCCGTTCCTGGTGGCGCTGGGGGCCACGTTCCTCAGCAGCCTGTACCCAGCGAGCAAGAACGCGCGCCTCACCGTCGTCGAGGCACTGCGCAGCCTGTAGAGGAGGTTCAGATGCGGAAGATCTTGACTGTGGGGCTCGTGCTGGCCGCGGTGGGGCTGGCCCACGGGCAGGACCGGGAGTTGCTGCTCGCCCTCGACCGGGCGCGGTTCCTCGACTCGCCGGCAAGCCAGCTCACGGCCCTCATCCGCTCGGAGGCGGACGGCAAGGTCGAAGAGGCCGAGGTTCGCCTCGCGTTCAAGGACATCGGGGGAGAGAGCTACGTGCGGATCGACTTCCTCCGTCCAGCGGATCAGGCCGGGCAGGTGTTCCTCGTGACGCCCCAGGCAACCTTCTTCTGGCAGCCCGAGCTGTTCGCCCCGATCCGCACCAGCGGGGCCCAGGCGGCGTTCGGCGATGCGGCGGTGGGACAGCTATCGGGGATCCGATTCGCGGACGACTACCGCCTCGTTGACCAACGTCCGGCCTCCGGCGGCGCGGGCCAGAACCTGGTCGAACTCGAGCTCCGCGCCGTGGCCCCGACCGTCCCGTTCCAGACGGTGGTTGTCCTTGTGGACACGGAGTCCGGCCGCCCGCACGAGCTCCAGCTCCGCGCCGTGACCGGGGTTCTCTTGTACCGAGTGCTTCTCGCGGACTACGCCGAGCTCGATGGAGACCTTTACGTTCGTGAGCAGATCGTGGACAACGCCCTCGTCGAAGGGAATCGCACGACGCTCATCATCGTCGCAGTCGGGTTCGACCCGCTGCCCGACGAGGCGTTTGATCCCACCAGACTCGGGGAGGGATGAGCCCCCTACGGGGCGTGGCAGCCCTTGATGATGTACCCACCCGACTTCTCGTCCCGCTCGAGGTCGAGGATCCCTCGCGCGCCTGCCTCTTCGAGAAGCTGGCCGAATGAGCTGAATCCGTGGTAGGACTCGCTGAACCCCGGGCGGCGCCGCTTGAGGGTCTGCTTGACCATGGACCCCCAGATGTTCTCGCCTTCTCCCCGCTCTTTGAGAAGGGCCTTGTAGGTCTCCACGACGAGGTTCCACGCCTCCTGCTTCTTGGCGTCCACCGGAGGCGGGGCGGCCTGCTGTCCCTTCTTCGCCGCCGGCCTGCGGCCGGTCGCCTTGGGCTGTGGTTTGGAAGCGGGGCGAGACGCCCGAACGAGGTCGTCGTAGAAGATGAACTCGTCGCAGTTGGCGATCAGCAGGTCGGAGGTGGACTTCTTGACACCGACTCCGATCACGATTCGGTCGTTCTCGCGAAGCTTGCTCACCAGCGGGGAGAAGTCGGAATCGCCGCTGATGATGACGAACGTGTCCACGTGTTGCTTCGTGTAGCAGAGATCGAGCGCGTCGACGACCATCCGGATGTCGGCGGAGTTCTTTCCGGACTGGCTCACGTGCGGGATCTCGATGAGCTCGAACGATGCCTCGTGCATCGGCGCCTTGAACTCCTTGTACCGCGCCCAATCGCAATAGGCCTTCTTCACCACGATGCTGCCCTTGAGCAGCAACCGCTCGAGGACCTTCCCGATGTCGAACGCCGGGTAGTTCGCCTCGCGCACGCCCAGCGCGATGTTCTCGAAGTCACAGAACAACGCCATGTTGACGGTTTCCGTCGTCTGTGGTGCTTTCATCAACCCGTATCAGCCACCTGTGCAGCGCGTAGAGCACGCCGCACACCCCGATTGTACCTCGCAGTACCTGGTCAGCTAGCGCTCGCCCGCCCCCGGCCGCGGTCCCCCCGAAAGAGGTCGCCAAACCGGAACGTCTCCTTGTACCGCCGCGCCAGATCGTCAGCGATCTCGCCGGGCACTCCCTGACGGCGCAATCGCCGCCGGAACTGGGCCACCGCTCGCCGTCGGACCCAGACGTAGCCGATCAGGAACCCGATCAGGGCAGCGAGGAGGTGAACCAACGTCCCCGCCACCCTGATCCCGCTCCAAAGGTGTCTCAGTCGTCCTCCTCGTTACCGTCGAGGCGAACCTGCACGCCCTCTCCGGTCTTGATCCCCTTCCTGACCCCCTTGAACACCTCGCGGAGGTTGATCATGTACCCCCGGGCCATCTCTAGCGCGTCATCCTTGGGGATGCCCGCGTCCACAAGCTTCTTGTAGAACGTGCCCACCGCGTCGGCCATGTTCTCCGCAGCCTCCTTGGAGTAGAGCACGTCCCGCAGACCCTTCAGAAGCCCCGGGACCTGCTGCGACACCACGCTCAGCACCTCGCGCAGCTCCTGAACGTCCCCCGTGTCCTTCTTCTCTTCATCGCTCATCATCTGCCTCCTTGTCTAGATCCGCAACACCGGGACTTCCCGGCCGAGGATGGACAGGCTCCCCCGGATCGGAAGCCCGGTCTTCGTTGCCCCCACGTCGAGACTGAGCCCGGCCAGCTCCGACCCCAGCTCGACCCGCAGCACAGGGGTCCCGAGCGTCCTCGCCGCAACCGAGATCCACGTTCCACGAGCTGGACCGGGGACCTGGGCGAACGCCCTTCGCACCTCGCGAGCCAGACGCATCGTCTCCACCAGATCCCCCTGGCACACCTCGCATCCCACGACGTGCGCGATCAACTCCGCTCCATCGTCTTCGGAGAGCGACCCCGCCGCATACAACGGGATCATCTCCCGTGCCGTGTCGCAGGTCATGGCCTGAGCACCTCGGCGAGCTTCCTCTTCGCGTGGAACATCCGTGACTTCACTGTCCCCTCCGGTACACCCTGCACTCGAGCGATCTCCTCGTACGGGAGACCCTCGTAGAACGCGAGATACACGACCTCGCGCTGCTCCGGTGGCAAGCTCTCCACGGCCCGCTGCACATGCATCTCCCGCTCCAACAGCGGCGCAGGATCAGGGACCTCGTCGGTTTCCTCGGGTACGCGCTGTCCCTTCGCGTCGCTGCGCCGGGCTCGGAACGCCTGATGGCGAGCGATGCCGAACAGCCAGGTCGAGACCCGAGATCTCCCCTCGAACTGCCCCGCTCCCTTCCACGCGGCGACCATCGTCTCCTGCATGACGTCCTCGGCCAGGTGTCGGTCCCAGAGAAGCGTGAGCGCGTAGCGGAACACCCGATCGGCATACCGCTCGTACAGCGTACGAAACGCATCGCCGTCTCCTTCCGCCACCCGGGCCACCAACTGTTCCTCGTCGGCCAACGTCTGTCCTCTCCTCTCCTCGTGCCCTCGATCGCACCGGGCGGTGTCCCCCATGTGCAGGGATCGCCCCGCCTAGCCGTGACCTTACCGGACGCGCCCGCCCCGTACCCTCTCCAGAGGTTCGCTCGTGAGTGCCCCCAGCAGGACATGAGGTTCAACCGGCCGCTGCTCGTTGGCCGGCCGACCCGCAGAGGAGTCCGATGCGCCGCTCGACCAGAGAGGCAAGGAGGCGATGCACATGAATCGCAGAAGGGTCGTCAGGCTTCTGATCGCCCTTGCAGTCCTTCTCGCCGGAGCGTTGGCTGCAACCGCCCAGGATGCACAGCTCACGCGCTGGACCCTACCCACAGCGGGTGCCCTCCCCTACGGGATCGCCGTCGCTTCAGACGGGAGGGTGTACTTCACCGAGTTCAGCGCGAACCGGATCGGCCAACTCGACCCTGCGGCGAACGAGATTCGCGAGCGCAGTGTGGGGCGCGGCCCGTTTGGCCTGGTGCTGGGCGACGGGGGATCGGTCTACTTCACGCTCAGCCAGGAGAACACCCTCGAGCTCCTCGTGTTCATCGGAGGCGGTGCCACGTGGGCACTACCCACGCCCGGCGCCTGGCCCGAGGTTCTCGTGCACGCCCCGACCGGACCGGGCAGGGTCAACCTGTGGCTGAACGAACGGAACGCGAGCAAGATCGCGCGGTTCTCCCCCACCCAGGTCTTCGTTACCCTCCCGTTGATTCTCTCCCCTCCCCAGCCGGTCTTGCCCATCGTCACCGAACTCAGCCCGACGATCACGTCCGTCTTGCCGAAGGTCTACCCCGGCAACCCGCTGCTCCCTCCGCCCATCGCGCTGTTCGTTCCCGTCACCAGCGGTCCGTTTACGGAGTGGGAGTCGCTCATCGTCGATCGCTACGTCGAGCGGGTGGCCGTGGCCCCCGACGGCCGAGTGTGGTTCACGCAGGGGGAGGCCCCGATCTCCGTTCTCGACCCAGAGACGAACACGGCCCTCGTGTACGGGATTCCGGGCGGGACGTCAGCTCTGGGGATCGTCGTTGGCCCCGACGGCAAGGTGTGGTTCACCGACACCCTGCGACCCGCAATCGGGGTCCTCGATCCCGCGACAGCGGACGTCCGGTTGTGGCAGATCCCCGGCGGGCGCCAGCCGTTTGCACTCGTTCTCGACGACCAGGGGAACGTCTGGTTCACCGATCGCGAGGCCGATGCTGTGGGCTACCTTGCCCCGGCGCGGAACGAGGTCGCGTTGTACCGCTTGCCCCCGGGCACGCACCCCGTGTTCCTCGTTCTCGACGTCGCGGGGGCCGTGTGGTTCACTGCCGAGCGGGGCAACTTCGTCGGCAGGCTGACCCTCGTCCCCGAGCGTGGGCCTCCGCCCGTTCCGCCCACAGGGGCGTTCCAGTTCCTGGGGTACGGCCTCAGCCAGCTGGGGAATCGCGCATCGGGGAGCGTGACCTATCGCTACGACGGCAGCGCCGGCTTGCCGGTGTGGATCTCGATCGAAGTTCTGCGGGGCGGAGTCGTGCTCCCGGGGTTCGTCGCGCCGCCCGTGCGGATCGATGGGGCAGGTGCGGGCACGGCCGCAATGACCGTGGAGTACCGGGGGACCACACCTGCTACCTCTGACGAAGTGCGGTTCGTCGTGAGCCTCAGCCCGGGTGGCCCTGCGCTGGCCGAGCAGCGGATCAGCTTCTCCACGACCTGGACCCCGTAGAAGGACAACCAGTCGGCCGGCCCGTGCCCTGTGGCGCGGGCTGGCCCTCCCTCAGCGCCGCCCGGCGCTGACCACGTAGCGCCCGAGAACGGGAAACAGGCCAGCACCCACCGCGAACAATGCCCCCGTAACGAGGGCGAACCGCGCGACCGGCATCTCGGCGACCCCGGTCACGTAGCGCATCGCCTCGACCATGTACGTGAGGGGAAGGGCACGGCTCACCGCGCGCAGGAACGAGGGCATGATCTCGATCGGGAAGTAGATGCCCGACAGGAGGAGCATGATCTGGGAAGCGATGTTCGCCACGTTGCTCGCGCTTCCGGGGCGGCGGACGAGGAGGGCGATCACCGTTCCCAACCCCATTGCCCCGAGGGTTGCCGCAACCACGAACGCGCTGAACAGGGGCCAATTCACCTCGAATCGCACGCCGAACAGGAGCACCGCCGCAACAAGGGTCGTCACGGTGGCCAGGAACCCCGCCCCAAGGCGTACCGCAGCGATGGCCATGAGCAACGCCCCGGGGGACATCGGGGTCACGAGGAGGCGGTCGAGGAGTCTCCGCTCCTTCATCTGCGTGATTCGCCCCGACACCGCGAACAGCCCCGCGGTCAGGGTGGAGAACGCCATGATTCCCGGAACGAGGAGGTTGAACCACCCCACAGCCACGGTCCGCCCGATGTTCTCCCGCTCCGCCCGTGCCGGCGGGGCCAGGCCCTGCTGCCGGAGGTCGACCTCCGCCGCGATGCCGCGGGCGAGCTCAGCGAACGCATAGCCCTCTTGGACCCGCGTCGGATCCTGGAGGAACACGAGACTCCGCCCATCCCACAGCAGCCCCAGGTCCACTTCCCTCTTCGCGAGGTCCCTTTCCAGGGCTGCCCGGTCGCCGTACGGGATGACCACCACCGCCCGCTGGACAGCGAGAACCTCTGCGAGAACGTCGTCCACGCCGTCGAGGCGGACGAGGCCCAATCGCGCCCGCGCGCCGGGGCCTTCTGCTCCGCCCCACACAAACCCGAAGATGAGAACGAACACGATCGGGAAGAGCATCGTGAAGAACAGCGTGATCCGATCGCGCAGGAACACCCGCGTCTGGGTCCGTACGAGCGCCCCCAACCCGATCATCGACCCACGTCCCACCGCAGCCTCCACGCGGCCACTCCGACCGACACCGCGATCCACCCCGCCGGGACCGCCACCGAAAGGGAAAGCGGGAGCACGGCCTGCCCGGTACCGAGCGCAGACCGCAGACCATCGGCAAGGTGGCTCAGCGGGTTCAGGTAGAGGAGGACCTGGAGGAAGAGCGGAAGGCTCGCCACAGGGAAGAACAGCCCGCTCAGGAACATCACCGGAAGGTTGACGAGATTGGCAATCGCCATCCCGGCCTGGGCCGTCGTGGCGAGCGACGCCACGAGGAACCCGAGCGCCAAGAACGTAGCCGCCGCCAGCACGAGATAAGGAAGGGCTGCCGGGCGGAAGAAATCGACGCTCGCTCCAAACGCGAATCGCCCCAGCGCCCACAGGAGGGCGAATTGCAGCAAGCACAGGAATCCGTACCCGACCGCGAACCCCGCGAGGTACCGCGGGACCCCGAGCGGCGTCACCCAGTAGCGGCGGAGGATCTTCTGGTCGCGGGCGAAGAGGATCGTCCCCGGCACGCTGAACAACCCCCCGACGAAGAACGCCATCAACACGATCCCCGGAAGGAGGAAGTCCACGTACGCCACCGGCTGGTCCAGCCCTCCCACCCACTCCGTGTGCACCGCGAGAGCGGCCTCTGGCCTGTACAGGCCCGCAAGAGTGAGGAGCTCCTGGTTCAGACGGGCCAAGACCTGATCCACGACACTGCTCGCCATGCTCGACGCCGTGTTCGCCTCGTTCAGATAGAGGCGAACGGTGGCGGCCGGCCCCCCCGCCATCGCCGCCAGAGCCCGTTCGCTGAACCCCGACGGGATCACGACGAGGAGGGCGAGGTTGCCTAGCCGCACCGCCTCCTGGGCGCTGGCGAGGAACGCCTGGGGATCCTCCGCCCCCTCGGGTCGGCGGAGCGTGAACAGCGGTTCCTTTCCTGCCTCACGCGGGGCACCCAGCGAGACGAACACCTCTTCGACCACGGCGGCGAACTGGGCCGGGCTGCGGGGCTCCCCGTCGAGGTTCACGAGCGCGACCGAGAAGTTCATCTGCCCCTCCCGGCCCAGCCGGCCAAACACCCCCGCCATCAGGGCGAGGAGAACGACCGGGAACAGGACGAACCAGAACAGGGTCTCCCGCTCGCGGAGCGCGGTGAGCAGCGACATCCACCCCAACCGGAGGACCACCTTCACCCCCGCAGTCTCCGCCCCGTGAGGGAGAGGAACACGTCCTCCAAGTTGGGCTGGCGGACGGTCATGTTCTGCAGCGGAACCCCGTGCTCGCGCGACCAACGGAGCAGCGCGTCCAGCGTCCCCACAAGGTCCGGTGTCTTGACCGCCACCGCCCCGTCCTCGCGCCGCGCCTCGCCAGGGAGAGCAGCCCATGCGACGGGCGAGAGCTCCGGCGCGTCGAACTCGATGAACGAGTCCTGACCCAGGCGCGATGTGAGCTCGCGCGGGCTCCCGCGGGCGATCACCCGCCCGTGGTCCATGATGCACACCGTGTCGGACAGGGCCTCGGCCTCCTCCATGTAGTGGGTGGTGAGGATGATCGTCTTCCCGCTCCGCTTGAGGCGTTCCACGATCGCCCAGATGTTCCGACGGGCCTGGGGGTCGAGCCCTGTGGTCGGTTCGTCGAGGAAGACGAGGTCGGGATCGTTGACGAGCGCCGCGCCGAGGGCCAGACGCTGCTTCTGCCCACCAGACAGGTGCCGGACAAGGGCACCCGCCTTGTCCTCGAGCGAGACCTCCCGCAGCACCTCGGCCACTGGCCGAGGACGGTCGAAGAAGGACGCGAACAGGGCGAGCACCTCGCGCACCTTGAGGTAGGGCTCGAATCCCCCTTCTTGAAGGAGGACCCCCATCCGCCCCTTCATCGCCGGGGTCACGCGGCGAACCCGCATCCCGAACATCTCGATCTCTCCCGAATCCGCGTCGCGGATCCCCTCAAGAATCTCCAACGTCGTCGTCTTCCCCGCTCCGTTCGGCCCAAGCAGGGTGAAGACCGTTCCCATCGGGACGGAGAACGAGACCCCATCCACAGCGTGGATCGAGCCGTAGCTTTTCCTCAAGTCGCGCACGGACAGCAGCGGTTGTGGGTCGGTCATCATCCTCTCCCCTCGCACACCCTCAGAACCAGCGACGGATCATAGCTCCAGCGTCCCTCTCCCTCCACGCGGCGGGTGGCCGCGTTGAACGCACCGCCCAAGGGGCCGTCAAGACCTCACCCCGGGTGTTGCCCAAGGCAGCGAGCGGCCAGGGCGCAGGATGAGCGATTCCCTCCGCCTCCCCTCTCCTGTCCGCCGGGGCGAGGGGGGCGACCGCCCGCCCAGGAGAGGAAGGCGATCCCGTTGCCGGGGGCCCGGCACGCTGGGTAGGCCACGGTGATTCCGCGGCGACGAAGGGGGGGCTGGTGACGCCTCCTGCGGGAGCATCACGCGCTGCTGCCCGCAACCCCAAACGGGTCCGGGCCGGGGGCTCGGTATAATGCAAGCGGGCAGAGGAGGGGAAGAACCGTGTCTGAAGAGGAACGCCGACTGAGCGCGATCATGATCACCGACATCGTCGGATACACCCTCCTCGGGCAGACGAACGAGGACCTGTCGCTCGAGCTCCTCCAGGAGCACGACGCCATCCTCCGCCCCCTGCTCGCTTCCCACGGCGGGCGGGTGGTCAAGGCGATGGGGGATGGGTTCCTCGTTGAGTTTCCCAGCGCGCTGCAGGCCACCCGGTGCGCGATCGCAATCCAGGAACGGCTGCACGAGCGCAACGCGGCCCAGCCCCGCGAGCGCGCGATCTCGATCCGGATCGGGGTCCACGTCGGGGACGTGGTGCACCGCGAAGGCGACCTGTTTGGGGACGGCGTGAACGTGGCCTCGCGCATCGCCCCCCTCGCCGAACCCGAGGGGGTCTGCGTGTCCGCCCAGGCCTACGATCACGTGTGGAACAAGCTCAGCTACCCGCTCGTCAGCATCGGGAAGCGGGCCCTGAAGAACGTCCGCCTCCCGACCGAGGTCTACTGCGTCGCGTTCCCGTGGTCGAAGGTCCGCCCGGAGGAGCCGCGGCCGACCGACCGCAGCCGGATCGCCGTGCTTCCCCTCACGAACATCAGCCCCGACCCCGCCGACGCGTTCTTCGCCGACGGGATGACCGAGGAGCTCATCTTCACCCTGTCCAGGATCCGCGGGCTACGCGTCATCGCCCAGACCTCGGTCATGAAGTACAAGGGGACCCAGAAGTCCGTGGCGGAGATCGGCCAGGAGCTGCGGGTGGCGACCGTCCTCGAGGGGAGCGTGCGCAAGGTGGACCACCGCGTGCGGATCAACCTCCAGCTCGTGGACACCCAGAGCGAGGAGCACCTGTGGTCGGAGGCCTACGATCGGAAGCTGGAGGACGTGCTCGCGATCCAAAGCGAGGTCGCGCGCAAGGTGGCGGAGGTCCTGGAGGTGAAGCTCCTCGCCGGCGAGGAGCGTAGGCTCCAGGAGAAGGCCGCCCGCGACGTGGACATCTACATGCTGTACCTCAAGGGCCGCCACTTCTGGAACCAGCGCTCCGAGAGCGGCCTCCGACGGGCGGTCGAGATCTTCCAGGACGTGATTGCCGCCGACCCAAGCTACGCGCTGGCCTACGCCGGTCTCGCCGACTCGTACAGCGTGCTCGCCAGCCAAGGCCATCTCCCGGTGCACGAAGCTCTCCCGAAGGCCAAGGAGGCAGCACAGAAGGCCCTCGAGCTCGACGACAACCTCGCCGAGGCCCACGCGTCGCTGGCCCTCATCGAGTGGCTGTTCGAGCGCGACGTGGAGCGAGCCGCGGCCCGGTTCAAGCGCGCGATCGACCTCAACCCGAACTACGCCACGGCGCGCCACTGGTACGCGAACCTCCTCAGCGACGTCGGGCGGACGGCGGAGGCGCTGGCGGAGATGAAGCGGGCCCTCGCCCTCGACCCCCTGTCCCCGATCATCAACATGGCCCTGTCCGCCGTCCTGTGGGAGTCGGGGCAGTTCGCGGAAGCCCTCGACCAGCACCGCCGCGCCCAGGCCCTCGCCGCGGACTTCGTCGAGGGCCACCTCTCGCTCGCGACGGTCCTCCAGACCGCGGGGAAGTGGGCAGAGGCCGAGGCTGAGCTCAACAAGGCCCTCGACCTCGACCCCAACAGCAGCCGCGTCCGCCAGCGGTTCGCCGAGCACCTCGTGTCGCTCGGCCGGTTCGACGAGGCGCTGGAGACCCTCCACAAGGTCCTCGTGATGGAGCCCGACTCTCCGGCGGCCAACGCCGCCTACGGGTGGACCCTCGCCCTCGCCCGCCAGTACGACGAGGCCCTCGTCCAACTCGAGAAGACGCTCGACCTCGACCCGGAGAGCGTCCCGACCCGGGTGTTCCTGGGCGTCGTCTACCTCGCGCTGGGCCGGTACGAGCAGGCCCTGGAGGCGTTCCGCCAGGCCGAGGCGCGGCTGCCCAAAACCGACCGCCTGCAGACCGAGATCCAGGCGTTCCGGGTCATGACCTACGCCGCGATGGGGGAGGTCACCGCTGCCGAGGCGAGCCTGAAGGCACTCGAGGAGAAGGAGGCCGGCCTCGGGCACGCGTTCATGGTCGCCTGCGCCCACTTCGCCCTCGGGCACCTCGAGGAGGGACTGGCTTGGCTGGACAAGTCCTACCAAATCCGCGACCCCGGGCTGCGCCTGCTCAACGTGCTCCCCTGGTTTGACGGCGCACGCTCCGACCCCCGGTTCCGGGCGTACCTGACGAAGATGGGGTTCCCGGAGGAGGGCGAGGCGAGGTAGCCGGCTCCGGCGGGGCCTGACGTCGGGGCGTTGTGCCGCGGAGGCGCCGGGGAGACACTGGGGGCCCAGGGCACGACCCCCCAAGGAGGGCAGGGTGCACCCGAACCGAACCGTGGTCTCGATCCGGAGGGCTCAGAGCTACGCCGCGGCGGAGCTCGGACCCGCCGTTGCGGCCGCGCTCGCCGACCTGGGGGGGCTGTCCCCGATCGTCCCGCGGGGGGCGAAGGTGTTCGTGAAGGTGAACCACCTCTCCCCGCCCTCGCCGCCCGAGCGGGGGATCGTCACCCACCCCGCGCTCACCGCAGCGGTCCTGACACTGCTCACGGAGATCACCCCCCGCATCACCGTGGGCGACGACCTTCACGCCTCGACGCCCGACGGGTTCGAGGTTTCGGGGTACAGGGCGATGTGCGAGCGGTTGGGGGTGGAGCTCGTCAACCTTCGCGAGCTTGGGTTCACACGGATCGCCTGCAACGGCGTGGTCCTGAAGGAGGTCTACCTGGCCCGGGCCGCTGTCGAGGCTGACGTCGTGATCAACCTCCCCAAGCTGAAGACGCATTCCCTGACCCTGTTCACCGGTGCAGTGAAGAACATGTACGGCGCCATCCCTGGTGGGTTGCGGGTCGCGTTCCACGGCCAGTTCAAGAACCCGCAGGAGTTCAACCAGGTTCTGGTCGATATTTTCGCCGCTGCCTCGCCCCACCTGACGATCATGGATGGCGTCGCAGCGATGGAGGGTGCCGGGCCGGCCAACGGGTCCGTGCGCACCGTAGGGGCAATCGTCGCCAGCCGCGATGGGGTGGCGGTGGATGCAGTGGCGTGCCAGATCATCGGCCTGGATCCCCTCGCCGTGGGCACCACCCGCTACGCCCACCACCGCCACGTGGGCGTCGCCGATGCGATCGAGATCGTGGGCGACCCCATCGCCACGGTGGCAGTACCCGACTTCCGGCTCCCTCCGCTTCCCGCGGGGGCGATCGTGGGAAGGGCACCCCGATTCCTGACCCGGTTCATCACAAGCCAGATCTCGGCCCGCCCGCGCGTCGTGCCCCGCGCCTGCATCGGGTGCGGGGCGTGTGCGCGGATCTGCCCGACCGGAGCGGCGACCGTGACAGACGGAACGGCAGCCATCAACCGCCGCACCTGCATTCGTTGCATGTGCTGTCACGAGGTGTGCCGATTCAGCGCGATCGCCCTCGGGGGATCGGCCCTGAGCGGGCTCATCCGCCCGCTGCTCCGGGCCGGCCGCCGGGCGCGCCCCCGGCCCTAGGATGACCCGCCCTCTACCCGAGTACACCAAGGGCGAGGAGATCGCCAACGCGGTGACCCACGGCGTGGCCACTGTGCTCAGCGTGGCGGGACTGACGGCGCTGATCGTGCTCGCGGTGCTCGGGGGGAGCAACGCCGGGCAGATCGCAAGCCTCGTCGTCTACGGGACAACCCTCGTCCTCACCCACCTCGCCTCCACGCTCTACCACGCCCTCACGCACCGGGGAGCAAAGGCCGTGTTTCGGGTCCTGGACCACGCGTCAATCTACCTGCTCATTGCCGGAACCTACACCCCGTTCCTCGTGATCCGGCTGTGGAACCCGTGGGGATGGACCCTGCTCGGTGTCGTGTGGGCGATGGCCATCGCCGGTGTCCTGTTCAAGTCGCTCTTCCTCGGCCGGCTGCGCAAGGCATCCGTGGTCACCTACGTCGCGATGGGATGGCTGATCGTCGTGGCGGCACGTCAAGTTGTCGCCCACATCCCGTTGGGGGCACTGGCCCTCTTGTTCGCCGGCGGACTGATCTACACCTTGGGCATCGTGTTCTACGCGTGGAAGAAGCTTCCGTTCAACCACGCGGTCTGGCACCTGATGGTGCTCGGCGCAGGGATGTGCCACTACTTCGCGATCTTCCTCTACCTCCTCCCCCCCGCCTGAGGGAGGGGCGGTGTCGAGCCCGGGTATCATCCTCCCTCACGATGCCGACCTACCACCTGCGCCGCCGCGAGAGGGAGATCATCGATCCTGAAGAGCTTGTGTCCGTCCTTCGTCGCAGTCGGTACATGGCAGTGGCGATGTGCCGCGGTGGCGAGGCGTACGTGGTCACGCTGAGCCACGGGTACAGCCAGGCCGAGAACGCGCTCTACTTCCACTGCGCGCGTGACGGCTTGAAGCTCGAGTTCCTGCGGGAGAATCCGTGCGTCTGCGCAACCGCGGTGGAGGATCTCGGTTACAGGGAAAGCGAGTGCACCCACGCCTACCGCTCGGTCGTGGTTCGCGGAACGATGCACCTGGTCACGGACCCGTGCGACCTGGCCCACGGACTGCGGGTACTTCTCGCCCATCACGAACCGGACCCCGACGCCGCAGAGCGAAAGCTCCTGCCCAACAGCGCTTCCTACGACCGGGTCGCCGTGCTCAGGCTCGACATCGCCGGCATGACTGGCAAGCGCTCCGTCTAGACCCCAGAGACAGAGCGCACCAATGCTCCACCCAACGTCTGCCCTCCACTCCGCAAGCTCGTTAACCCTACTGCACGCGGCCCGTGACCCGAAACGTCTCGACCTCTCCTGTGGTCGGCTGAACCGTTCCCCACACGTCGGGAACGAGGTAGATGCTGTACCGGTAACCCGGGCTCTTCGCGGCGTCGCGATCCGATACGAACACGAGCGACTTCCCGTCGGGAGCCGGCGACCACGCCGGCGAGAAGTCGGCCCCCGGATGCTGGGTCACCGGGCGCTCCTCCTTCGTGAATGGGTTGATGAGGTACACGTTCCAGTCGCCTGTTCGATCCGACTCGAACGCTATCCAGTACCCTTCATCCCACTTCGGGCACCACTTCGGGTTCTGGTCTCGCTTCGGGTGTGAGGTGATCCGCTGCACGTTCCGACCATCGAAGTCCATGATGTAGATGTCGGTGTTGCCGTTCACGTCCATCGTGTATGCGATGTAGCGCCCGTCCGGCGAGACGTGAGGAGATGAGATGGGGTACTGGCTGTACGTGATCTGGGTCCAGGTGCCGCTGGGAACGTTCACCCGATAGAGCTGAGGGATCTTGCTGTACAGATCCGACACGATGATCAGGTCGCTGTGCATTCCTTGGCTGTCTTTGAGCGGGCTCCAGGCGGGCATCGAGTCGAGCCCTTGGGGCCGGTAGGTGACCCGGGTGTGGGTCCCCCTGAGGACATCGTACAGGTAGATGTTGCCCTGAGCCTGACCATGCTTGTTCGACACGTAGGCCACGCGTGCCCCATCGGGCGAAGCGGCTGGCTCCCGGTCATCGAACGTGTCGATCGTGATTCGGGTGAGGGATTCCTCCGCCCCCGGTGCGGGAGGTGCAACGAACAGCTCCCGGGGGGCGTTTCGTCGGCCGAGGTCGGCCCGGTTGGACACGAACCAGATCGCTGTCGTCAGCTTGCCGCTGGGATCCTTCGGATCGACGTACCATCCCCACGAAGGCTGCACGTCCTCGATCGCCACCTTCTGGCTGCCCTGCCACACGACAACCAACCCGATGGCCAACACCACAGCCAGCACCAGACCGATCGCTTCCAGCGTTGCTTGTCCCATCGCCTGCCCCCTCTGTCCGCACCCGATGCTCCCAGATCGGACTCCACGGCAAGTCTAGCGAGATCAGCTAGAGACGTCAACACACGACCGGAACGATATTCCCAGCCTCACGGGTGCGGCGGGGACAGCGGATCTACGCCCCTCCCGTGGAGACGGAGGCATCGGGTGGAGGGGCCGACTTCTCGAACCTCGCCTCCCCGCGGGCCACGTCGTAGAGGACTCGCACCCGATCCCCTTCCGACACCTTGCCCTCGAGCAGCGCACTCGCCAGCGCGTTCTCGACCTCGCTGCGAATCCGCCGCTTGAGCTCGCGGGCCCCGTACTCGGGCCGGTACCCCACCTCCGCCAGGTGGTCAACGACCGACGCGTCGAACTCGAGCTCCACGCCCTGCCCCCGCGCCACCCGCCGCACCCGCTCCAGCTGCAGGAGGACGATACTGCGGATGTGGTCCTTCGTGAGCGCGTGGAACACGATCACCTCGTCGATCCGGTTCAGGAACTCCGGCCGGAAGTGGCCACGCAAGACCTCCATCAGCCGTTCCTTGAGGGCCTTGTAGTCCAGGCGTCGCCCCTCGGGGGCGGTGAGGTTGGCCTGGATGAGGTCGCTTCCGACGTTGCTCGTGGCGATGAGGATCGTGTTCGAGAAGTCCACCACCCGGCCCTTGCCGTCGGTAAGGCGCCCGTCGTCGAACACCTGGAGGAGGATGTTGTGGACCTCGGGGTGGGCCTTCTCGATCTCGTCGAGGAGGACCACCGAGTACGGCCGGCGGCGGACGCGCTCCGTGAGCTGCCCGCCCTCCTCGTACCCCACGTACCCCGGCGGCGCACCGACGAGCCGGGACACGGTGTGCCGCTCCGTGTACTCGCTCATGTCGATCCGGACCATCGCCTCCTCGTCCCCGAACACGGCCCAGGCGAGGGTCTTGGCGAGCTCGGTCTTCCCGACCCCGGTGGGGCCGAGGAAGAGGAACGTCGCGATCGGGCGGTGCCCCTCCTTGAGCCCAGCCCGCGACAGGCGCACCGCGGCGCTCACCGCGGCCACGGCTTCGTCCTGGCCCACCACCCGCTCGTGCAGCACCTGCTCCAGCCTGAGGAGCTTCTCCTTCTCCTCGGCAGTGAGGTCGGCGACCGGAATCCCGGTCAGGGAGGAGACGATCTCCGCCACGTGCTCCGCCCGGACCTCGGGCGTCCCCGAGGCGACGCCCTTCTTCCACGTCTCCGTGGCCTGAGCGAGGGCCTTCTCCTTCTCGGCGATCGACGCCTCGATCTCCTTCGCTCGGTCGAACTGCTTGCGGGTCGTGGCGTAGTCCTGCTCACGCTTGAGGGCCTTGATCTCCGCCTCCAGTTCCTGGACCTCGGCCGGCCGCGACGTCGACGAGATGCGAACCCGCGCCGCAGCTTGGTCGATGAGGTCGATCGCCTTGTCCGGGAGGTAGCGGCCGGAGATGTAGCGGTCAGACAGCTCCCCCGCGGCCACGATCGCCTCGTCGGTGATCCGCACCTTGTGGTGGGCTTCGAACCGATCGCGCAACCCGCGCAGGATGTGGACGGTCTGGTCCACGGTCGGCTCGGCGATGAACACCGGCTGGAACCGGCGCTCGAGCGCCGCGTCCTTCTCCACGTGCTTCTGGTACTCGTTCAAGGTCGTCGCGCCGATCAAGTGGAGCTCGCCCCGGGCGAGGGCCGGCTTGAGGGTGTTGGCGATGTCGAGGCCCCCCTCCGCCTGCCCGGCCCCCACGATCGTGTGGAGCTCGTCGATGAACAGGATCAGCTCGTCCTGGTGGGCGAGGATCTCGTCGAGGAGCTCCTTCACCCGCTCCTCGAACTCCCCGCGGTACTTCGTGCCCGCAACGAGGGAGTTCACGTTGAGCTCCACCAGGCGCTTCCCGCGCAGCACCTCCGGGACCTCGTCCCGGGCGACGCGTTGGGCGAGGCCCTCCACGATCGCCGTCTTCCCCACGCCCGGCTCCCCGATGAGGACCGGGTTGTTCTTCTTTCGCCGCGCGAGGACCTCGATCACCGTCTCGATCTCTTTGGCCCGCCCGATCACTGGGTCGAGCTTTCCCTGACGGGCCAGCGCGGTCAGATCCCGGGAGTGCTTGTCGAGGATCGGGGTCGCCGACTTCGGCCCCCGGCCTGCGCCTGGCTCCCGCCCCGGGGTGCGCCGGAGCTTTTCCTGCACGGTGTCCGGGCTGAGGCCGAACCGGCGCAGGACCTCGCCCCCCAGGCCGTCGGGCTCCGCAAGAAGCCCGAGGAGCAGGTGTTCCGGGCCCACGTAGGAGTGGCCGAGGTCACGCGAGGCGTGAAACGCCGTCTCGAGGACCGCCTTCACGCGGGGGCTCATCCCCACGCGCACCGTCTCCCCCCGCTCGGCTCCCAGCGTCCCGCGGGGCGCGTTGTGGTCGATGTACCCCCGGATGTCCTGGGGGTCGAGCTGCGCCTTGCGCAGGAACTCGCGTGCTGCCTCGCTCTCGGTGAGGGCGTAGAGGAGGTGCTCGGTGTCCATCTCCCGCTTTCCGAACCCCACCGCCACGCGCGCCGCCCGTTGGAGCAGCTCGCGGCTCTCGTCGGACAGGTACGATCCGAGGTCCGGTGCCTCGCGGTCCGGTCTCCGCCGCGGAGAGAGAAACCCCTCCAAGAGCGACTCCCACGGCGAGAACCACTCCTCGCCGCGCAACTGGGCGTAGTCCGCCTGGCACAAGTGCAGCACCCGCCGCTCGCCATCCTGAACGACCTCGGCCGTAACCGTGGCCGGCCGAATCCGACACACATCGCACAGCGGCATCACGCACCTCCTCGCGCCGGGCTCCGCTGGGGAGCGTAGGGGACGGGGATGAACTCCACGCCGGGCCGGCGCTGCCGGGCCTGGGGGTAGAGGTCCATCAGCTCGTACACCTCACGGGGCATGTCCTCTCCCACCGGAAGGCCCAGTTCACGCAGCTCCTCGGCCGTGATCGGGTAGTCATGCGTCCACCGCCCCTCGGACAGCCTCCGCGCCACCTCCCGCGCCCGATCGTCGGGGAGCTTGTCCCGGAGGAGGGCGTACACGGTCTCGTACACCTGGCCGATCGCCTTCCGCGCCAGGTCGCCCAAGATGAGGGTCTGGTCGTCGCGGTTGGGGTTCGGCTCCTCGAGGGCCTTGAGGACCGACGCCGCCGGGTAGTACCCCTGACCGGTCCCCAACTGGGGATCCACCGGTCCGAGGACCGCGTTGGGATCCATCACGATCTCGTCAGCGGCGAGTGCGATGAGGGTCCCCCCGCTCATCGCGTAGTGGGGGACGAACACCGTCACCTTGCCCTGGTGCCGCTTGAGCGCACAGGCGATCTGCTCGGAGGCCAGGGTGAGCCCTCCCGGAGTGTGAAGGACGAGGTCGATGGGCATCTCGGGCGGGGTCATGCGGATTGCCCGCAGCACCTGTTCCGAGTCCTCGATGTCGATGTACCGCGCGAGGGGCACCCCGAGAAAACTCACCGCCTCCTGGCGGTGGATGAGGGTCACGACCCGGCTCTTCCGCTTCCGCTCCAGGGCCTGAATCGCCACCCCCCGCCGGAACTCGAGGATCCTCCGCCCGAAGAACGGGATCAACGCCTGCAGCAGGAACAAAAGAAACAGCAGGTTGATGATGTCGCCCATCGCCTCTCCTTGGGATCAGGGGTTGGGGGGAGGATACATCTCCTCCCCCCTCCTGAGCTACTCGATCTTGACCTCGAACTCCCCCTCGCTCTCGGGGGCCCGCTTGAGCGGAACCTCGACGATGAGGACACCGTTCTCGAACCGCGCCTTGATCCCCTTGCGGTCTTCCACGTCCTCGGGCAGGGGGAACACCCGCCGGAACGACCCGTAGCGGCGTCCCATCCGGATGTAGTTCTCGTTGCGGACCTCCTCGGACCGCTTCACCTCACCGGTGATCACGAGCCGGTCCCCCTCGACCTTGACCTGGACGTCGTCCTTCGTCGCTCCCGGCACCTCCGTCTCGACGACGAGGTGCTTGTCCTTGACGTAGATGTCGGTGTGCCCGAACGAGGGGAACACCTCGAGGTCCGGGAAGCTCCCGAAGTCCTTGAACAACTCGTCCATGATCTGCCCCATCCGCGAGGTAATCGCGAATGGATCCCGCCAAAGCATCGGTAGTCTCGGCATGGCGCCACCTCCTTTTAGCAGTCTAGTCACTAGACTGCCAGAATTATAGGGACGGGGGCGGGGGGTGTCAAGTCCTTGGGGGCGGTGCTGGGGGCTGTCCCGGGGTAGGATCGGGCGGCGATGGGGCAGGGCGCGTTCGTGGACCTCTACGAGCTGACGATGGCCCAGTCGTACCTCCGGCACGGGCTGACGGGGGAGGCGTCGTTCGCCTACTTCGTCCGGGCCCCGGTTCCCCACCGTCGGTTCCTCCTCTTCGCCGGGCTGGACCCGCTCCTCGGTGTGCTGGAGGGGTTCGGGTTTGGGGAGGACGACCTCGCGTACCTGGAGGGGCTCCGTCTGTTCGACGGCGCGTTTCTGGCCCATCTGGAGCGGCTCCGGTTCACGGGGGAGGTGCGGGCGGTGGAGGAGGGGGAGGTGGTGTTCCCCGGGGAGCCGCTCGTCGTCGTAACCGCGCCCCGGATCGAGGCTCAGCTCGTGGAGACGGTGCTCCTCAACCTCCTCAACTACGCGACCCTCGTGGCGACCAAGGCGGCGCGGATCGTCCTCGCGGCGGGGGAGGAGGCGGTGCTGGTGGACTTCAGCCCCCGGCGGGACCACGGAGTGGAGGCGGCGCTCCACGCCGCGCGCGCCAGCTACCTCGCCGGGTTCCACGCCACCTCGAACGTCGAGGCGGGGAAGCGTTACGGGATCCCCGTCGCCGGGACGATGGCCCACTCCTACGTGATGAGCTTCCCCGATGAGCTCAGCGCGTTCCGCGCCTTCGCCCACGATCACCCGCAGCCGATCCTCCTCGTCGACACCTACGACCCCCTCCAGGGGACCCGCCACGCGGTCCAAGTGGCGCGCGAGCTCCGCCAGGTTGGGCGGGAGCTGTTCGGGGTGCGGCTCGACTCCGGGGACCTCGCCGCCCTGTCCCGAGAGATGCGGGCGATCCTCGACGGGGCCGGGTTCCCCGCGGTGCGGATCTTCGTGTCCGGAGACCTCGATGAGGAGCGGATCCGGGAGTTTCGGGCCCGGGGCGGGGTGGCGTGGGGGTACGGCGTGGGGACCCGCCTCGGGGTGTCGTGGGACCTCCCCGCGCTCGGCGGGGTGTACAAGCTCGTCGAGGACGACACGGGACCGCGGAGGAAGACGAGCCCGGGCAAGGTGAGCCTCCCCGGGCGGTGCCAGGTGTGGCGGAACGGGTTCCGGGACGTGGTCGGGCTGATCGGCGAGCAGGGGGAGGGTCGGCCGCTCCTCTCGGTGGTGATGGAGGGCGGGCGGAGGGTGGCGGCGCCGCCAAACCTCGCCCACCGGCGCAGCGTGGTGCGGGAGGCCCTGTTCTCCCTTCCGCCCGCGCTCGCCGACCTGTCGCCCGTGGCGGCCCCCCGCTACCCGGTGGAGCTCTCCCCCCGCCTCGGGTCCCTCGCCGCGGGAGGGAGGTGACGGTGAACGTCCCCCAGATCCGGTGGACGGACGGGGTCGAGCTCCCCGCGGCGCGGACCGCCCTGCTCGTGGTCGACATGCAGAACGACTTCGTCGACCCGCGGGGAGCGCTGCCCGTTCCCGCCGCGGCGGGGACGGTGGGGCCGATCGCCGCGCTCCTCGCCCGGGCGCGGGAGGCGGGGGTCCCGGTCCTCTACACCCAGGACTGGCACCTCCCCGACGACCCCGAGTTCCGGATCTGGCCCCCCCACTGCGTGGCGGGGACGTGGGGGGCGGAGGTGGTGGACGCGCTGGCCCCGCGGCCGGGGGAGACGCGGATCCGGAAGACCACGTACGACCCGTTCTTCCGGACTCCCCTCGAACCGGTGCTGGACGAGCTGGGGGTGGAGGAGGTCGTGATCGTGGGCACGGTGGCCAATATCTGCGTTCTGCACGCCGCGGCGTCGGCTGCCCTGCGGGGGATCCGGCCCGTGGTCCCGCGGGACGGGGTGAGCGCGCTCACCGAGTTCGACCTGCACCTGGCGTTCCACCAGGTGGCGTCCCTCTACCGGGGCGTCCCCCTCGCCGGGGCGGAGGGGGCGCGGTTCGTCCCGCGAGCCCGGGCCTAGTCGGCCGGGGCCGCCCACCCACGAGCCCGGTCCAACGCCCTCTTCCACCCGGAGAGCTGGCGCGCCGTCCGGGCGGCGTCGCCGGTGGGGAGGAATCGACTCAGGTCCGCGGCAGCGGCCTCCGCGACCTCGTCCTCCGTCCACAGCCCGGCGGCGTGCCCCGCGGCGAGGGCCGCCCCCCGGGACGTCGTCTCGAGGTCCGCTGGCCGGAGGACCGGGATCCCG
Organism: Candidatus Bipolaricaulis sibiricus; assembly: GCA_004102645.1. GTDB lineage: Bacteria > Bipolaricaulota > Bipolaricaulia > Bipolaricaulales > Bipolaricaulaceae > Bipolaricaulis > Bipolaricaulis sibiricus. The sequence continues at coordinate 1,473,691 of CP034928.1, forward strand.
AGGACGTCGGCCTGGAACTGGCACAGGAAGTCGCTCCGCGCGGCTCCATCGTCCACGCGCAGCTCCCGCAGCTCCTGCCCGGTGTCGGCCTCCATCGCTCGCACCAGGTCATGAGTCTGGTACGCGATCGCCTCGAGGGCGGCCCGCGCCAGGTGGGCCCGCGTCGTGCCCCGGGTCAGGCCGAGGATCGTCCCCCGGGCGTGGGGGTCCCAGTGGGGGGCGCCGAGGCCAGCCAGGGCGGGGACGAAGTACACCCCCTCGTTGTCCGGAAGCGACGCCGCCAGCGCGTCCGCCTCCGCCGCCGCGGCGAGGATCCCCAGCCCGTCCCGCAGCCACTGCACCGCCGCCCCGGCGACGAACACCGACCCCTCCAGCGCGTAGTGGGCCTCCCCCTCGCCGCGGGCGTGGGCCACGGTCGCCACGAGCCCGTGCCCGCTGTGGACCGGAGCCGGTCCGACGTTGAGGAGGAGGAACGCCCCCGTGCCCCACGTCACCTTCGCCCGCCCCGGGGCGATCCCCCCCTGCCCGAACAGGGCCGCCTGCTGGTCCCCGAGGACCGCGGTCACGGGGACCCCCTCCCAGCGGCCGAACGCCGACAAGCTCGGCCGGACCGCGGGGAGCCACGCCGCGGGCACGCCGAACAGCTCACGGAGCTCGGGGTCCCACTCCCGGCGGTCAAGGTCGAACAGGAGGGTCCGGGAGGCGTTCGTGGGGTCGGTGGCGTGGACGCCGGTGAGGCTCCACACGAGCCACGCGTCGACCGTCCCCCAGAGGGCGTCCCCCCGCTCCGCCTGCGCCCGCAGCCCCGGGACGCCCTCCAGGAGCCAGGCGAGCTTCGTGGCCGAGAAGTAGGGGTCGAGGGGCAGTCCCGTCCTCCTCCGCACCCAGTCCCCGTGCCCCTCCGCGCGCAGCCGCTCGCACAGCGGGGCCGTGCGGCGGTCCTGCCACACGATCGCCGGGGCGAGCGGCCGCCCGGTGGCGCGATCCCAGACGACGACCGTCTCCCGCTGGTTCGTGATCCCGAGCGCGGCCACGTCCGCCGGGGAGAGCGAGGCGCCGGCGAGGGCCTCGGAGAACACGCCCCGCGCCGCGGCGATCATCTCCTCCGGATCCTGCTCCACCCACCCCGGCTGGGGGAGGCGGAGCGGGAGCTCGCGGTACGCCGTGGCGACGGGCCGCGCCCGGCGGTCGTAGATCACGCACCGCACCCCGGTCGTGCCGAGGTCGAGTGCCCCCACCCGCTCCGGCATCGCTGTCCCTAGAACGGGAGCCGGTCCCGGTCGAGCCCGAGCTCGTCCCGGATCGCCCGCAGTTCGGCCTGGAGGGAGGGGGTGACCGGGACCCCCTCCGCGCGGATCCGCTCCTCGCGGGCATGCCCCTTCTCCCCGGCGGTGTAGATCCGCTCCTCCCCGGGGGCCTTGGCCGCGGCGCGCAGCTCGCGCAGGATCCCCCCCACCGTCTTCGTGAACTCCTCCACGGGGACGAAGTGCTCGATTCCCACCGCGAGGAAGAAGTGTCCCAACCGATGGGGCCTCGGTTTGCCGTCCTTGTCCATCCCCGACAGCGCCCACAGGAACGCGCCCGAAGAAAGCCCCGCGCACAGGATCTCGACCATCGTCGCCAGGCCGTACCCCTTGTGCCCGCCCATCTCCTCCCCCGCCCCGCCGAGCGGGAGGAGGGCGTAGAGCTCGTGGGGGATGCCCTGCAGGATCTCCCGGGTGTCCGTGGCGAGGTTCCCTTCCCGATCGATCACCCACCCGGCCGGGGTTGGCTTCCCCTCCCGCGCCAGGACCTCGATCTTCCCCCGCTGGGTGATCGAGGTCGCAGCGTCGAACAGAAACGGGAACGGCTCGTCAGTGGGGCAGGCGAAGGCGATCGGGTTCGTCCCCAGCATCGGCTCGACCCCGAACGTGGGCGCGACCGAGGGGCGAGCGTTCGTGAACGAGAGCCCGATCATCCCCGCCTCGGCCGCCATCCGGGCGTAGTACCCGGCGATTCCGTAGTGGGACGAGTTGCGCACGGCCACTGCCCCCAGCCCGTACCGGCGCGCCTTGGCGATCGCGAGCTCCATCGCCCGGTGGGCGACCGGGTGGCCGAGGCTGGTGTGGGCGTCCACCACGGCCGTGGTCGGGCCCTCGCGCACGACCTCGAACCGGACCTGGGGCGAGATGATCCCCTTCTTGATCCAGTCGTAGTACATCTTGAGGCGCGACACCCCATGGGACTCGATTCCGTGAAGGTCGGACGCGATGAGGACGTTCGCGCAGATCTCCGCATCGGCGGGCGCCGTGCCGACCCCGACGAACACGTCCCGCATGAACGCGCGCAGCACTTCCACCCCTACCCGTACCGTGTTGTCCACCACAGCAATCACCCCTTGTTCAGTTCGCGATCCAAATCGGGAAGCTCGGCGATGCTCGCCAGCACGTGGTCCGGCCGTACTTCGCCGCTCCCCAGGCTCGCCCGTGACGTCACGCCCGTGAGGACGAGGACCGCCCGCATTCCCGCGTTCTTCGCCATCACGACGTCCGTTTCCAGACGGTCCCCGGCCATGATGCACCGCTGCGGGGGGAGCCCAAGGAGGCCGAGGGCTGCCTCAACCATCCGCGGGGAGGGCTTGCCGAACACCTCCTCGACACTCCGGCCGGACGTGGCCTCGAGAAAGGCGATCACCCCCGCCGCGTCGGGCACCTCCCCCCCCTCCACCGGGCAACTGCGATCGGGGTTCGTGGCCACGAACCGCGCCCCGCGGCGGAGGGCCTGGAACGCCGCGTTGAGCTTGGCGTAGGTGAGCGTGCGGTCGAACGCCGCGATCACCCACTCCGCCGTGTCTCCCTCCGACACAGGCCGGAGGCCCACGCCTTCCAGTTCCTCCCTCAGCGCGCGCTCCCCGACCGGAAGGACCTTGGCTCCCGGCGCCCACGCGGCGAGGTGGCGCGCCGCGACCCACGACGAGGTGACGACGTCACCCTCCGTGGCCGCGATCCCCAGTCGGGTGAGCTTGCGGGCGTACTCCGCCCGCGAGCGGAGAGGGTTGTTGGAGGCGAACACCACCCGCCGTCCGCGGCCTCGCAGCGCCGCGATCGCCTCCCCCGCTCCAGGCACGGCACGGTCCCCGCGGTACACCGTGCCATCGAGGTCCAGGATGTACCCGTCGACACCCCGGGTCGCGGCCATCAGGTCGCTCTGCCGGGCGTCACTGCCCGGCCACCGCACCACGTCATGGCTCCCGGTCGACGAGGGGCCTCAGCCGCTGCGGCCAGTCGGTGATGATCCCCGTCACCGCGGGATCTCCAGCCAGCCGGGCCAGAGCCTCGGGAGCGTTGACCGTCCACACGAATACGCCCAGACCCGCCTCCTGGAGCTGGCGTCCCCACGCCGCGGTGTAGGCGTCAACGCTGGGGTTCACGGCATCGGCTCCCCGCGTGCGCGCGTAGTCCACCGTGCCCAGCGGCAGAACCGTGGTCAGGAGCGCGGCTGGGATCTCCGGGGCGACGTCCTTCAGGTACCGAATCCGTTCGTGGTCGAACGACGACACGAGGACCCGGTCCACGAGCCCCAGCTCGCGGACCACTGCCACCACTCCGTCGACCATCGCTCGACCCGAGGCCGACAACGGCGCGTACGGGGTCCCCTTCAACTCGATGTTCACCCACAGGCCGAGTTCGGCCGAGAGCGCCAAGGCCTCGCCAAGGGTCGGTATCCGCTCCCCCACGTACGCCTGCGCCTCGTCCGCCGAGACCTCACCCGATCGAACGGTGCCGAACGGGTCGTCGCGCACGAACCACGACCCCGCGTCGAGCGTTCGGATCTCGTCGAGGGTGAAGTCCCCCACCCGCCACGGGGCTCGCTCCGGGAACACCTCTCGAGCGTTCGTCGTCCGTGTCAGGTCCGCATCGTGAACGAGGACCAGCTGCCCGTCCTTCGTGAGCTGGACGTCGAGCTCCCATCCGTCCGCCCCGAGCTCGGCCGCCCGCCGCGCCGCGGCAAGCGTGTTCTCTGGCGCCACCGACCGAGCGCCGCGGTGGGCGACCACGAGTACCCTGCCCACAGCTCCTCCCTCCCCTGCACCCCAGTACGGGAAAGTCGCCAGCGCCGCCAGGACGGCCACAGCTCGCCACACCACGGCCACCACCGGCGACGGCGTGGACCCCCTGGCTGGCGTCCCGTGCCTCACTTCTCGGTCTCCACCAGTCCCTTCACCAGCCACCGCTGGAGGAGGATGACCACCGTGACCGGCACCGCCATCGCCATCACCGTGGTCGCCATCACGAGGTTCCAGTCCATCAACGACTCCGAGGTCCCGAGCATCTTCACGATGCCGATCACGATCGTGTCCATCTTCCGCTCCGTCGTGATCAGAAGCGGCCACAGGTACTGGTTCCACCCGTACACGAACAGGATCACGAACAGGGCGGCGATGCTGGGTCGGCCCAGGGGCAGGATGATCGACCACAGGCAGCGCATGGGACCGGCCCCGTCGATCTTGGCCGCGTCGAGGAGCTCCTTGGGGATCGTCATGAACACCTGGCGAAACAGCAAGGTACCAGTGGCAGACACCATCAGCGGAATGGTGAGCCCGGCCAGGGTGTTGAGGAGCCCAAAGTCTGACACCACCTTGTAGCTCGGGATGATGCGGACTTCGAGCGGGAGCATCAAGGTGATGAAGATGAGCCAGAAGAAGAACATCCGCCCGGGGAACCGGAAGAACACCACGGCGTAGGCCGCCAGCAGCGAGACGCTGATCTTCCCCACGGCGATGACGATCGCCATGACCAGCGAGTTGGCCATCATCACCCGAACCGGTGTCCCGCTGACCCGCTCCCCTGTGCCGTACACCCAAGCCTGGATGTAGTTCTCCGCCAGGTGCCCCCCGGGCGTCAGCGGGAGCCGACCGCGCCCAATGGTCGCCGCGTCGTGGGTCGAGCCGATGAAGGCCATGTAGACCGGAAACACCATGACGGCCACGCCCACCAGAAGGACCAAATGGGCAGCGATGTTCCGCGGACGGCGACTCCGCCGGGTCATCGTCCCTCCTTACACATAGTGGACGCGGCGCTCGATGAACTTGAACTGAAACGCCGTCAGCAGGATCACGAGAGCCATCAGAATCACCGACTGGGCTGCCGAGCTGTTGAGGCGGAAGTTCTTGAACCCGTCCACGTACAGCTTGTAGACCATGGTCTCGGTGGCCTTGCCCGGTCCGCCCTTGGTCAACGCATCGATCGCCCCGAACGTGTCGAAAAACGCGTACACCGTGTTCATGACCACCAGGAAGAACGTCGTGGGCGCCAGCAGGGGGAACACGACGGACCAGAACGCTCGGCGGGACGTCGCCCCGTCCACCTTGGCCGCCTCGATGAGGGACTTCGGGATCGCCTGCAGCCCGGCGAGGAAGAAGATGAAGTTGTAGCTCACCTGCTTCCACACCGAGGCCAGGATCACGAGCAGAAGCGCCTGCCCTCCGTGAAGGGTGTAGTTCCACCCGATCCCGGCGTGCTGCAACGCCTGAGCCAGAATCCCGATCGACGGCTGGAACAGGAACAGCCACAACACGGCCGCCATCGCAGGCGCGAGGGCGTAGGGCCAGATGAGAAGGGTCTTGTACACCCGAGCCCCGCGGATCGGCTTGTGAGCCATCACGGCCAGCAACAGGGACACGCTGATCGCCGCCAGCGCCACTGCGCCGGAGAACAGGAACGAGAGCCGGATGGATCCGAGGTAGTATGGATCCGCGAACAGTGCCCGGAAGTTGTCCAAGCCGACGAACCTCGTGTGCAGTCCGAACGGGTCCGAGCGCAGCAGCGACTGATAGATCGCCTGCGCTGCCGGCCACACGAAGAACAGGCCGGTGACCACAATCTGCGGCGCCACCAGCAGGTAGGGAAGGAGCTTGTTGGAGAACGTCGCGTGTCCCTTCACCCGCCCTCACCTCCAGGACGAAGACCGGGGCACACACCCCCGGAGAGGCGTGTGCCCCGAGCAGACCGCCTACTTGTAGATCGCCTCGAACTCGCGGAGGAGCTCGTTCCCCCGCCGCACCGCATTGGCCATCGCCTGCTGCGCCGTCTGCTGACCCTGAAGGGCCTTCTCGACCTCTTCGTAGATCACAACACGGATCGCTGGCAAGTTGCCCAGGCGCAAGCCCTTGGTGTTCGGGGTGGGGTTCGGACGCGCGAGCTGAAGGATGGCAAGGTCGGCTCCAGGATTCTGCTCATAGTAACCCTGAGCCTTCGCCGCCTCGTATCCCCCCAACGTGATCGGGACGTACCCGGTCATGATGTGCCACTTCGCGTCGTTGGCCGCCTCGCTGAGGTAGGCGAAGAAGGCTGCCACACCCTGATACTGCTGCGCCGTGGCCCCCGGCCGCCGCATCGCCCACAGCGACGCCCCGCCGATGATCGAGTTCTTCGGTTCGGCGATGAAATCGTCGTAGTACGGTAGGTAGGTCACACCCCACTCGAACTGCGCCTCCCGCATCACGCGGGCGCGGAGGGCCGACGAGGCCATGAGCATCGCCGCCTCACCGGATCCGAACAGGGCATCCGGCGCGGAGTCGCGGCCGGCGTAGGTGAACGACCCTTCGGCCTGCATGTCCATCAGGGTCTGCACATGACGAACGAACAGCGGATGATCGAGCGCCAGGACCGCGTCCATCCCTTCGAACCCGTTGGACTTCGTGGCGAACGGGAGGTCGTGCAGCGCAGCGAACTGCTCGAACTGGATCCAGGTGAGCCACGATGTGGCCAACCCCATCTTCGCTGCTCCCGCGTCTACGATCGCCTTGGCCGCCGTCCGCACCTCGGCCCAGGTCCGCGGCGGGTTGTCCGGGTCGAGCCCGGCGGCCCGGAACGCGTCCTTGTTGTACCACAGGAGCGCGCTCGAGCTGTTGAACGGCATCGAGATCATCTTCCCGTCGGCCGAGCTGTAGTACCCCTTCACCGGGGCGATGTAGATGTCCGGGTCGAACGGAGTCCCCGTGTCGGCCATCAGCTGGTACACCGGATAGATCGCTCCCGTGGCCGCCATCATCGTTGCCGTGCCCACCTCGAAGACCTGCACGATGTGCGGCGGCTGGCCGGCGCGGAACGCGGCGATCGCCGCCGACATCGTCTCGGCGTAGGAACCCTTGTACACGGGGTTCACGACGTACGTGTCCTGGGAAGCGTTGAACCCGTTCACCACTTCGGTGAGTGCGGCAGCAAGGGCGCCCGTCGCCGCGTGCCAGAACTCGATCTCCACCTTCTGGCCCATCCCCACAGCCCCAACGGCCAAGGCCAGCACAGCAACCCCGATCAGTTTTCGCAACCGCATTCTGAATCCTCCTTTCACGAAGACGGTTCCCCGAGATTCGCTTACCACCAACGACTGCGTACGGGCACGTCACCCCCTGTCCTCGCCAGGGATACCCAGCGAAGCGGGCCGAGTGTACCCCCTGCATCGGCCGTTGTCCGGTGTCCAGCAGATCCCGCGCGGTTTGACGCTCGCGGCGCGGCAGGCTACCCTCGAGGCGTGCGGAGATCTGCATCGGAACAGAGCATGAAGCCGAAGGCAGCGCCCGAGGAGCGTCCGACACCGCGCCGGAGAGCGTGGAGATGACCTTCCTCCACGAGGCGTTCGCCTACAACGAGGTATGGGTCTGGTTCGTTGCGTTGGGGATCTTCATCGGGACCTTCGCCCTCCTCCGGCTCCTCAAGTGGACGGCGCACAGGCGCCTGAAGGCCCTCCGAGACCGAACACAAGGGGACCTGCCTCGCCTCGTGGTCAACCTGATCCGCAGCACCAGCACGCTGTTCCTTGTCGTCGTCGCCCTGTTCGCGGCTGCCCAAGCCCTGACGCTCCCTCCGGGTGTGGGTGAGGCCATCGCCACGCTCGCCCTGATCGCGTTCTTGTTCCAATGCGCGGGGTGGGGCGCGCGGGGAATCACGCACTGGGTGAACCGTACAGTCAAGTACAAGCTCGAGGAGGAGAAGGACGCCGCTTCCGCCACCAGCCTCAACGCCGTGGCGTTCCTGGGAAAGATCGCCCTGTGGACCGTGGCCCTCCTCCTTGCCCTCGACAACCTCGGCATCGACATCACCGCCCTCGTGACCGGGCTTGGAATCGCCGGGATCGCGGTCGCGCTTGCCCTGCAGAACATCCTGAGCGACCTGTTCGCCTCCATCTCGATCGTCGTGGACAAGCCGTTCCTCGTTGGCGACTTCATCGTGGTCGGGGAAATGCGAGGCACGGTACAGCGGATCGGACTCAAGACGACGCGGATCCGCAGCCTCACAGGAGAACAGGTCGTGGTCGCCAACTCGGAGCTACTCCGCCAGCGGATCCACAACTACAAGCAGATGCAGGAGCGGCGCGCGACGTTCAGCTTCGGTGTGGTGTACAGCACCCCCCCGGACCAACTGGCTGCCATCCCGGCCCTGGTGCGGGAGGTCGTCGAAGCTCAACCCCACACACGGTTCGACCGGGCTCATTTCAAGGAGTACGGGGAGTACGCCCTCGCGTTCGAAGTGGTATACTGGATGCTGCGCCCTGACTACAACCTATACATGGACACGCAACAGGCGATCAACCTCGAGCTGTACCGGCGGTTTGCCGCGGCGGGGATCCACTTCGCGTACCCCACGCACACCGTGTACATTCACCCCCCCTCGGAGAACGACCATGGACGGTGAGCGGGCAGCCGAGAGTGCTCTGCACTCCCATCCCAACGTTCGAGAAGACCCGGCCCGTCGGGAGTTGATCGCGGAGGCCATCGCTCGGCGCGAGGCCTGGGTTAGCACATCGGGTGCGCTCGCCACGTGGACGCAGTCCGAATCCACGGGCCGTCGGCCCCAGGACACCTATCTCGTGGACCATCCCCAGATCCACGGCGAGATCGACTGGACATCGCCCTATTGCCACCCGATGCCCCCCGCCACGTTTGAACTGCTCCTTGCCGACGCATGGAACGCCCTCCGGGCCAAGCCCCGTCTGTTCGCGATGCGACGGGCGTTGGGCGCCGATCCTGCGTACGCGCTTCCTGTCCAGGTCATCACCGATCGGGCGCTCACCGCCCTGTTCGCGGACAACATGTTCCGCCCGGTTCCGAAAGGGGCCGAGAGGTCGGTGTTCGCGGATCGCCCGTTCACACTCCTTGCTCTTCCCCACGACAAACTCGACCCCGCCAAGTACGCCGGTCACCTACGGCTCGATCCGGAGCGCGGTCAGACCTCGAACCTGGCCGTGGCCATCGACCTGCACCACCGCGTGGGGATCGTGTACGGGTCAGCGTACCTGGGGTCGGTGAAGAAGCTCATGTTCACGGTGATGAACTTCCTCCTCCCCCCGCTCGGCGTCCTGCCCCTGCACGGGGCGGCCAACGTAGGCTCAGACGGAACCTCGGCCCTGTTCCTCGGCCTGTCGGGCACGGGGAAGACATCTCTGTCTTCCGACCCAGAGCGAGCCCTGCTTGGCGACGATGAGCATGGCTGGAACGAACACGGGATCTTCAACTTCGAGTGGGGCTGCTACGCGAAGATGATCGGCCTCGATCCGGACAAGGAGCCGGACATCTACCGGGCGGTGATGCGTCCCGCGCCGCCGGAGGAGCACGGGGCGATCGTGGAGAACGCGTTCATCACCCCCGACGGACGCTTCGACTTCCACGATCGGCGCCTGACGGAGAACTCGCGCGCTTCGTACCCTCTGTCGTTCATCCGCAACGCTGATCCCACCGGACGAGCCGGGCACCCCCGGGCGATGATCCTCCTCACCGCTGACGCACACGGTGTGCTCCCCCCCGTCGCCCGTCTCGAGCCCGACCAGGCCAAGCTGTGGTTCCTCATGGGGTACACAAGCGTCTTGGCCGGGACCGAGACCGGGGTCGTCGAGCCGCGGTCCACGTTCTCGCGGTTCTTCGGGGCACCGTTCATGCCCCGTCTACCCCACGCGTACACCGACCTGCTCGGGGTGTACCTCGATCGGTATCAGACCGAGGTCTGGCTCGTCAACACCGGGTGGTCGGGAGGGGCCTACGGGAGCGGGGCGCGGATCGACATCCGCCTCACCCGGCGCATGGTACGGGCAGCGCTATCCGGCGAGCTCGATCGGGCCGACTTCAACCTCGACCGTCGGTTCCGGGTATGGGTTCCGACCTCCTGCCCCGGCGTGCCCGCCGAGATCCTCTGCCCGGAGGAGGCGTGGACCGACAAGGCCGCGTACGCGCGGCGAGCGGACCTTCTCGCCAGCCACTTCGCTCAGGAGTACGAGAAGTCGTTCGCGAAGCTCGGGATCAGTCCCCGCGTGGCCGCCCAGTGCCCAGGCCGACCGTAACGAGCACCCCGCGCACCTGGTCCACGACCCGCCGCCAGCCTTGAACCGCAGGCCACGACACGCCCATCGCTGTCAGAGCGAGGATCCAGTGCAGGACGCTCCCCGTGGCCCCAAGGGCGACGGCGCAGACGAAGACGATGATCCCCGCCGCGAGGGCCAGCGAGACCGCGACGAGCCCCAGTCCGACCGCAGGGATGACGAGCAGCGCGGCCGCAATCGCGAGGAAATAGGGCATCAGATCCTCCGCACCAGCTCGGACAGAGGGCGCCGGTCCCGCGCCGGCGGCGTCTCCGCTGGGTAGCCGATCGGGATGAGCATCATCAGCTCCTCCCCCTCCCCGGCTCCGAGGACCGCCTCGACCTCCGGGTCCCGGGCCCGTCCGATCCAGCACGCGCCCAAGCCCAACGCGTGAACCGCGAGGAGGATGTTCTGGGCGCAGGCTCCGATCCCCTGCGCGTCCTTGAGCTCGTCGTAGCCCGCCCGGCGGTCGAGGAGAACGGCCACCGTCACCGGGGCCGAGCCGATCATGTTCCTCTGAGGGACAAGTTCCGCCAGCGCGGCCCGCTTCGCGGCGGACTCCACGACCACGAACCGCCACGGTTGGGTGTTCTTGCCCGACGGCGCCCACCGCGCAGCGTCAAGAATCGCGTCGAGTTTCTCCCGCTCCACCGGGTCGGGGCGGAACGCCCGCACCGATCGCCGTCCGTGAATCGCGGCCAGGACCTCGTTCATCGTCCCCCCTTGCCACGGCCATTATAGCGATCCCCAACCCACGACGCGGCCTGCCCCCCCACGGAATCCGCAGGGCCCAGGTCTTCGGCACGGTAGCCTCGGCACACCGTTCCTCGATCGGCGGTCCGCGATCCGCCCTTCGTCCCGGCGTGGTCGGTTCCCAGGACACGGGCGCCGCACCACGGATCGCGCTGCGGGGTCCGGCCCTCCCGGGGTCGAGCGCTCTGCGATGAGGCCCCTCAGGGCCCAGCCGCCCACTCCGCAGCGAGGGCGTTGAGCTCGGCCTGGGTGAACACGCGCCCCGTGTACGGGAGCTCCTGCCCCACGAACGTCGCCGCCCACAGCAGCCGGTCATAGGTCAACCGGCACGGTAGGGACAGGTCCAGCCCATCGGCAGCGAGATCCCAGTGGCAGACCACCTCCCGCGGCGACAGACGGGGCGTCACGACCACCGGAACCTGTGCCTCCAGGCCCAGGTCCGGGAACCCCATCCGCACCACGTACTCGCCCACCGCGGCCGACGGAGGAACGACCACGCGCCAGCAACGAACGGCCACCTCGCCCCTCCGAACCGGCTCGTGGACTCCCTCCAGCGGCATCGCTTCCCATCCCTCGGGCAGCTCCAGTTCGCCGTAGGCAGAGGGAAGATCCCGGGGGGAGAGGAGATGCACGTACAAGGTCACCGTGTGTCCGGGGACCACAGCACCCGACGACGTGCCCAGAGAAGCGAGCACGAGCGACACCGTAACCCGTTCCGCCGGGTAGACGAGCACCCGATAGCAGCTCTGCTGACCCGACATGCTCGCCCCCAGCACATGCTCCCCCGGCGGAACGACGAACCACGCCCACCCCGTCTTCCCCACGAACCCTTCCTGACCTGCCAGAACGAGGGCCGTCCCCGGCAGGGCCCGAACCTCGACGATGCCCATAACATCGGGCACGCGAAGAAACGCCTCGCAGGAATGGTCCGTGCAGACCATCCACACTCCGGGCGGCGAGAACGCCGGGAACGCCCCTTCCCAGCGGGTACGCTCTCCGTCCCACGTCGTGCACCAGTCGAGGGGCACGTCGAGCGGGCCCAGGCTCACCCTCGGGCTGTCCTCCCCGGGAACCGTCCAAACAACGAGGGGTTCCGACAGAAAGAGCACGGGGCGGGCCACCTCGAGGCCCACCCCAGGAACCCCCAGGACGATCGCTGCCGCAAGCGCGAGCGCCGAATGCTTCATCTGAGCTGTAGGACGTCGTACGCGTTGGAGCAGCCCCGTGGATCCACGACTTGGGCCCACAGCGCGTCCCCTCCGCAGAACCCGAGGTCCGCGGGCCGGAAGGGGATACTGAGGAACGTTCCTCCGCCCACGGCCTCCACCGGCAGCTCACACGGCCGGGGGGCCGGGCCCAGCCGGCCCACGACGATCCCCCGCAACTCGCCGCGCACGTTCTCGATCTTCACGCGCAGGTACTCCCCGTGCGACCACGGCCCCTCGACCGGTGTGGCCCCATCGGCAGCAACGAACGACACCTTCACCGGTGGCACGAACACCACGGTCGCCTCGGCCCGACCCCAGCGAAGCCCCTGCCGCACAAGAACGGCCACCCGCAGGGTCCGCGGCGTGTCCGGACACAACGGGAACGTCGTCCCCTGAGCGTGTTGGATGGCCCCATCGACGAACCACCGCACCTCATCGGGCTTCGTGGGCTGGACCACGCGGAGCTCGCCCGAACAGGGCAGGGGCAGGGTCACCTCCTCCGCAGAGAGCTGGACAGGAAGGAGAGCGACAGGCAGCTGGACCGCGAGATCACCCCGCTGCAGGCGCATCACCCCTCCGTCCGTCGCCTGCGTCTCCAGAAGGGCCTTCTTGTCCACATCCGTGACGAGAAGCTTCAGGTCGGACCCGTCCGGCCTCACGCTGACCGCGATCTCGACGACGAACCGTCCGCTCGTCCCGGCATCCTCCGTCAGCTGCAACGTCGTGGCCGTCTCACCCACCGTGAGTTCAACGGCGGCCCTGTCGGCACCGCACGTGGTGTCGAGGGACAGATCGTGTAGCGTGACCCTGAACAGAGCCGGTTCAACCGCTATTGCCCTCTCCCAGACCATCGAATCGTTGTTCAGCCGGTCCACGGCGAGGACCCGCTGACCGGGGTCGCGCGGGCCCACCCGCGCCATCGCACACCGTCCGCCGCCGGCTTCCGTGGCGATCACGATCGTGTCCCCCAACTCAACGACGACCGCGGGGGCCGGGGCGGGGTCACAGGACCGACTCACGTGGATCGGTTCCGACTCGAGACGGTCGCCAACCCGCTTCAGGGAGACCCGGACCACAGTCCCTGTGCGCAGAACGACCAGCGTCGCCGTCCCGGTGGTCTCTGTGGCCTCGGCCATCACCACCCGGAACGTGCCGGCCAACGGAACCGTGGGGGCTGGATCCGCCGAAGCCTCCAGCCGAATCTCCGTCCCCAAAGCGGAGACCGCTACCAACGCCAACAGAACACCCATGATCCCGCGCCTCATCCTTGGCCTCCTTCGCCTCTCCGATGCGTGGACAGTGTACACACATCACCCTCGCAAGAACGTGATGGAGATTACATTCGCGCCACGGGTTACAATCGGAAGAACAAAGGGGGTCCGATGGAAGACAGGCTGCGTGAGGCCGTGGCGCGGAGCCACGCCGATTACACCGAGGCGCGTTGGGAACAGGTCACGCGGTCGCGGGTCGCATTCCAGCGCGATCAGCTGATGGCGCTCGAGTCGGGCGAGGAGGCAGGGGGGATCGTCCGCTGCCTCGTCAAGGGAGCGTGGGGAACCGCGGTGTTCACCGATCCGGCCGATCTCCCACGGAAGGTCGAGGAGGCCACGCACCTGGCGCGCACGGCGTCCGCCCACGTCAAGGATCCGGTGGCCTTGGCGCCCGTCGAGCCGGTCGAGGCGCGGTGGGAGGGCGCGATGAAACGCGACTTCCGCGGCGTGTCGTTGGACGAGAAGCGCCGGCTGGCCGAGGGCTACAACAAGTTCCTCCTCGGGTTCGCGCCGGAGATCGCGTCGACGAGCGTTCGCTACACCGATGCGTGGCGCAACGTTATCTACGCCAACTCGGAGGGGACCTACATCGAGCAGGGCATCCCCGACGTCACGCTCATGGTCGCGGCCGTGGCCCGCAAGAACGGGGACATCCAACAGGGCTTCGAGTCGCTGGGCTACGCCGCGGGATTCGAGGTCGCCCAAGGCCGGGAAGAGGACGCGGCGAAGGCCGCGCGACGGGCGGTGGACCTCCTGTCCGCCAAGCCGGTCCAGGGCGGCACGTACACGGTGATCCTCGACCCCGACCTGGCCGGGGTGTTCATCCACGAGGCGTTTGGCCACATCTGCGAGGCCGACTTCCTCCTCAAGAACGAGCCGATGCGCAAGGTGATGCAGCTCGGTACCCCATTCGGAGTCAGGTCCCTCAACGTGGTGGACGACGGCTACCGTCCCGGCGAGCGCGGCAACACCCCCTACGATGACGAGGGCGTCCCCTGGACCAAGGCGTACCTCATCAAGAACGGCGTCCTCACCGGGCTCATGCATTCCCGGGTCACGGCGCACAAGATGAAGGCGGTGCCGACCGGCAACGCCCGCGCCGTGTCGTGGGAGTACGAGCCGATCGTACGCATGCGCAACACGTACATCGAACCCGGGACGGCCACCCTCGACGAGATGCTCCGCGGAATCGAACGCGGGCTGTATGCCTGCTCCGCGTTCGGTGGCCAGACGATGTTCGAGCAGTTCACGTTCTCCGCCGCCTACGGCCACGAGATCGTGAACGGGAAGATCGGACCGATGGTCAAGGACGTCGTCCTCACCGGGAACGTGTTCCAGACCCTCCAGAACATCGAGATGATCGGGAACGACTTCAAGCTCGAGGGAAGCGCAGGCGGGTGCGGCAAGGGCGGCCAGTGGCCGCTCCCCACCACCACCGGCGCGCCTCACGTGCGCGTGCGGAACGTGACCGTAGGAGGGCGATGATGGACATCCTCAACCGAGTCGGGAGCAAGGCCGAGGCTGCGGAGCTCTACGAAGAACTGCGCGGGGGGATCGCGGTCAGCTTCAACGGCGGCGAAATCGAGACCGCGGGATCGGAGACCGTCCTTGGGCGGGCCCTGCGCGTGATCGCGGGGGGGAAGCTCGGGTTTGCCTCCACCGCCGGCGGGAGCGACGACGCGCTCGTCGCGTCCGCCCTCGGCGCGGCATCCCATGGCGACCCAGCTCCGTTCCGATTCGCGGCCGGCGACAGGACGCCCGTGGTCCCGGTCCCCGTGCTCGATCCGGCGGTCGAAGCGATTGGGGTGGACCAGCTCATCGCGTGGGGCGAGGAGGCGGTCCGGCGGATCAACGGGGAGTTCCCCCATCTGATCGTCAACGCCTCCCTCGGACGGGGAACGATCGAGGTCGTGGTGCGCACCTCGACCGGCGCGGAGCGACGCGAGAAGCGGTCGTACCTCTCGATGTCTGTGTCCGCAGAACAGATCAAGAAGGGCGACATCTGGTCCGTGTACGGGTCCCAGTTCGTGCGCCGCGCGGCGGACCTCGATCGCGACGCCCTGCTCGACGATGTCCTCCGCCAGCTCCGCTGGGGCAGCGCCATCGCCGCCCCCCCCACCGGCACCCCACCGGTCCTGTTCATGCCGACCGGGGTTCCCGTCCTCCTCCTCCCGCTGATGACGGGGTTCTCGGGGATGTCGGTGTTCCTCGGGACCTCGCCGCTCAAGGGCCGGCTTGGGGAAGCGGCGTTCGACGAGCGGTTCTCGCTCACCGACGATGGCGTGATCCCGTTCGGTCCGCGGTCGCGAACGTTCGACGACGAGGGAGTCCCCGCCGGGCGGCTTCCGTTGGTCGAGAGGGGCGTGATCCGAAGCTTCTACTACGACCTCCGGGCCGCGGCGCTGGCCCAGGCCACCTCCACCGGCAACGGGATCAAGGGCAGTCCGCTGGGCGGGGGAGGGTTCCGCGTTCCCCCGGGCCCCGCGCCGCGCAACCTCGTCCTCGCCCCCGGCGCAGGCTCGCTCGACGACCTCATCCGCGAGATGAAGGACGGGCTCGTGGTGGCTGGCGTCCTCGGCCTCGGGCAGGGCAACGTCCACTCGGGCGCGTTCTCGAACAACGTCGGCGTGGGGTTCGCCGTGAAGGGCGGCAAGGTCGTGGGCCGGGTCAAGAACACGATGATCGCCGGCAACGCCTACAACGTGCTCAAAGAGGGCATCCGGGCGATCGGGAGTACCCCCGAGTGGGTGTTCGGCGGGCTCCACCTTCCTCCGCTGCTCGTGGAGCGGGTCAGCGTGGTCGCCCAGCAGCCTTGACATTGTAACAGTGTTCTGTTACACTGCCCTCCGTGGTGCCCGGAGCGCCGCATCCGGAGGGGGAACGATGGACGAGGATCTGATCGCAAAGAAGGACGTCCTGGAGCAAGCCGGGATCTCGTACGGCCAGCTGTACCGGTGGAAGCGGAAGGGCCTCATCCCCGAGGCGTGGTTCATCCGCAAGGCCACGGTCACAGGGCAAGAGACGTTCTTTCCCCGCGACAAGATCCTGGCCCGGATCGAGCAGATCCGTTCCCTCAAGGAGGAGCAGTCCCTGGACGAGCTTGTGCAGATCCTCGCTCCCGAGACGGCACCCGAGTCCGTGAAGCACGACGATCCGACCGCGCTGTCCCCGATCGGAGCCGAGGGCCGCAAGTTGCTGTGGAAGGACCGGGGGTACACGTTCGGGGAGCTGGTGGCGCTGGCGTGCGGAGTCCACGCCCTGCGGTCCGGGACCCGGCCAGCCGAGGCCAAGCTCCTCGTGGACCTCGTGCGTGCGGAGGAGGCCGTCGTCCGCACGCCGACGGGGATGACCGTCGTGCTGGGGGAGAAGTCCCTCGAACAGGAAGGGTTTTCCGTGCGACTCACGCTGGGGGTGCTCGGGCACGAGCCCCTCAAACTCGACCGGGAGTCGCGCGTCAAGCACCGGGTCGACCTGGAGCAGATCACAGAGCACGTGAAGCTGGCGTTGAGGGAGGTGGCGTAGATGGAAGCCCAAAGCATCTCCATCTCCGGGTCCGGACGCGTTTCGGGGGGGGAATACACCCAGGTCCGCATCTCCGGCTCCGGGCGGGTGGAAGGCGACGTCGTGGCCCAAGAGATCCGCGTGTCCGGGGCAGCCCGGTTCCACGGTGACGTGAAGGCGAAGGAGATCGGCGTCTCCGGGGCCGGGAAGTTCTCGGGCCGCGTCGAGGCCGACGTGCTCGTCACCTCCGGAAGCTGCGGCATCGAGGGCGACGCCGAGGTCAAGGAACTCCGCTCCTCCGGTGCCCAACGGATCGGAGGCAGCTTCCGCGGGCACTACGTCCGCGTGAGCGGTGTGCTCCACGTGGCACGCGACCTCGAGACCGACGTGTTCACGTCGTCCGGCAAGTTCGAGATCGGGGGCCTGTTGAGCGCGGACCGCGTCGAGATCAAGCTCGTCGGGGACAGCCGAGCACAGGAGATCGGCGGGGAGAACATCGACATCCGCGCCAGCTCCGGGTTCAGCTTCGGGTTCAGCCTCACCCGCGGGCTCCAGTTCGGGGTCGGCATTGGCACCCTCGTCGTGAAGCAGATCGAGGGCGACAACGTCCACCTCGAGGCCACCACCGCCGAGGTCGTGCGCGGCAAAGTCGTCCGCATCGGCCCCGCGTGCCGAATCGGCCGCGTGGAGTACACCGAGTCCCTCGAGGTGCACCCCGAGGCGGCGGTTGGCGAGAGGATCAAGCGATGATCATCGGGGCGATCCTACGGCTCATCGGCGGCGTGATCGGCCTTGTGGGGGGGCTCATCGGAGCGGTGTTCGGCGCCGGGGGAGCCCTGCTCGCCGCCGTCGTGCTCGTGCCGTTGCTCGTGTTGGGCATCCTCCTCGTGGTGGGGTTGCTCCTGATCCCCGTGCTGCTCCCGATCGTCCTCGTCGCGGTCGGGATCTGGGTCGTGTGGCGGATCGTCACTCCCGGCCGAGCACGCGTGCGGTAGATCCCTAGCGCAGACCAGCCACGTCCCGCCGGCCGTGAGCCGCGATCCGCGGGCCCCGTCCCCCAGCTCTGCTCTCCCTGTGCACGACGGCCGCCGCCGGGGGGCCTGTGACCTCGGACCCCGCAACCGCGTGCCGGGCCCGTCGGGGGTGAACCCCTGCCCGACCGAACGTCCGATCCCCTCCGCCGGCGTGAGGCCAGGCGTCCCTCGGCCCGCGAGGAGCGCACCGCGACCTGAACGGGTATAGTCGGAACATGATCCCAGCCTGCTGTGGGGATGCAGAGCGCAGCGGCCCCGGGTCGGCGACGCGCCAGACCCGGGTTCCACGGAGCGGTCCCGCGCCCTTCACCCCCCGCGGTGACGTAGCCCAACAAGGAGAGCCCGATGCCCAAGCCCACTGAAGCCGAGTTCTACGCCGCCGTAGAGCGCTTCTTCGGTCAGATGCTCGAGGAAGTCCCCGTGGCCGCGACCCAGTTCGGCGACCACCGGTTCGACCACCGGCTTGGCGACCACAGCGCTGCCGCCCGAGCCCGGCAGGAGAAGCTCCTCCGGGAAGCGCTCGCCCAGCTCACCGAGCTCGACGTCGCCGGGTGGTCCCTCGACGCCCGCATCGACCGAACCCTCATGCTGCACCTCGTGAAGTCGTTCCTGCGCGGCTTCGAGAAGCTGCGGGGCCACGAGCGGAGCCCGGGGATGTACATCAATGAGTGCCTTGGCGGGGTGTTCCTCCTGTTGGTGCGCAGCTTCGCCCCGTTCCGCGTGCGGATGAGGAGCGTCCTCGGCCGGCTCCGGGAGGTCCCCCGGGTGCTCGCCCAGGGCAAGGAGAACATCGTTCCAGAAAAGGTCCCTGCCGTATGGGCCGAGGTCGCCCTCGAGGGGGCCCGGCGGGGACTGGTGTTGTTCAACGTTGTCATCCCCCTGTTGAGCCTGCGCACCCCGCTCCTGTTCCCGAAGGTCCTCGTGGCGAGCCGGAGGGCGGCCAAGGCGCTCCGCGACTACTGCCGATTCCTGGAGCGCGACGTCCTTCCCAAGGCGCGGGGCGAGTTCGCGGTCGGCAAGGAGCTGTTCGAGGAAATCCTCCGCGAGGACCACATGCTCGACTACACGGCCGATGGGTTGCTCGAGCAAGGCTGGAAGCTGTTCAACGACACCCTGGCCCAGATGGAGACCGTCGCCGCGAAGGCCGCGCCGGGGAAGACGGCCCGCGAGATCCTCGACGAAGCGAAGAAGAACCACCCCCAGAGGGGCGAGCTCCTGTCCGTCTACCGCCGCGAGGTGGCACGCGTCCGCCAGTTCGTCATCGATCGCGCGATCGTCACCATCCCCGAAGGGGAGAAGCTGCAGATCCGGGCCACCCCGCCCTCGATGCGGCCCGTCATTCCCTACGCGGCGTACATGATGCCGGGCCCCCTAGAGAAGAAGCAGGAAGGGATTTTCCTCGTGACGCCCGTCGATCGGTGGATGCCCCGCAAGGCCCAGGAAGAGAAGCTTCAGGGCCACAACTACGCGAAGATCCCCGTGACCGCCCTCCACGAGGCGTACCCCGGCCATCACCTCCAGCTCGTGTACGCCAACCGCCACACGAAGACCCTTCCCCGCAAGCTCGGGTCGGCCCTGTCCTCGCTGTTCGTCGAGGGGTGGGCGTTCTACTGCGAGGAGCTGATGGAGGAGCTGGGGTACATCCGCGAGCCCGTGCAGAAGCTGGCGCGACTGAAGGACCAGCTGTGGCGCGCGGCGCGGATCATCCTCGACGTGTCCCTCCACACGGGGGCGATGACCCCCGACCAAGCGATCGACTTCCTGGTCGAGAAGGTAGGTCTGGAGCGAACGAATGCCCGGGCGGAGGTTCTCCGGTACACGTCAAGCCCCACCCAGCCCATGAGCTACCTCATCGGCAAGCTGGAGATCCTCAAGGTGATCGAGGAGTACAAGCGGCGGAACCCCAAGGCCACGATGCGCGAGACCCACGACTCCATCCTCGCCTGCGGGTCGCTGCCCCCGAAGCTCCTCGCCGAGCGGCTGCTCGGGGGGTAGGAACGTCAGCGGGAGGGCGCGCCCGGAAGAGGCACCCGGGGGCGGTGGGCGCTCCTCGCGCGGGCGGTGCTGCGGGTCCGACGCCCGTCCGCGGCGCGCTCGGCCTGCCGCGGGGCCCGATCCTCCGCCCTTGGCTCATGGAGCGGGACGTCATCGCTCACCCCTCCCGCGGCGGGAGGACGGCCAAGGCGACCCAGACCGAGAACCTGCAACCGTCGGCCCGTGCCCCCCGCGCCCCGGGCCGCTCCACCCGCAGGGGGTCCTCCGGCTCGCCCGTCAGCCGCTGTGGAGCGGGCGGCCGAGGAGGGCGAGCGCTGCCTCCCACAGCCCTTCCGGAAACGTGGGGTGGGCGTGGACCGTCTCCGCGAGCGCGTCCGCCGTCAGACCCGCCTGAATCGCCAGCGTTGCCTCGGCGACGAGATCCGAGGCGTGGGCCCCGACGAACTCCGCCCCGATCACCTTCCCGGCAGGATCGGCCACGACCTGCACGTGCCCCTCGGGCTCTCCCTCCGCCCATGCCCGGCCGAGCGCCGCCAGCGGAAACCGGCCCACGCGCAGCCCCTGCGCCGCCGCCTCGTCGACCGGAACCCCCACCAGCGCCACCTCGGGCTGGGTGAAGATCGCCTGGGGCACGGCCCACTCGACCCGTTCCTCCTGCCCACAGGCGACGTGCGAGGACGCTCCTCGCGCGGCCAGTTCCTCGGCGACGAGAAGGCCCTCGTGCGATGCCTTGTGGGCAAGCATCCACCCGCCGCGCAGATCCCCGATCGCGTACACGCCCGGTGCCGCCGCGAACCTCTCGTCCGTAACGGCGAAGCCCCTTTCCATGCGGACGCCGACTGCATCCAGCCCGGCGCTGTCCGTTGCCGCCCTCCGTCCCACCGCCACCAGCACCGCATCGGCCGGGATCTCCTCCTCGCCGGCCCCCGACCGCACGACGATCCCGTGGGGCGTGAGCCGCTCGGCGCGCACCCCCAACCGCACTCCGATCCCCTGCGCGGCGAGCGCACGGCGCAGGACCGACTCCCCACGGCGGGACAGGCCCACGCCAGGCAGCAGGCGATCCAACAGCTCCACCACCGTCACCTCGCTCCCGAGGCGGCGGTACACCGTGCCCAGCTCCAGCCCGATCACCCCGCCCCCGATCACGACCAACCGCTCCGGGACGCGCGTCAGTCGCAACGCATCCGACGAAGACCACACGCGCTCTCCGTCGAACGGGAACCCCGGCAGCTCCACCGGGCGCGACCCCGTCGCGAGAACGATCGTCTGGGCCCCCACCTCCCGTTCCCCATCTCCCGATCGAATGCGAACGCGGCCCGGGCCGGCGATCGTGGCCTCGCCCACCACCACCTCCACCTTCGCCCCGGCAAGGAGCTTCGCCACGCCACCTCGCAGTCCGTCCACCACCTCCCCGACCCACGATCGCAGGCGGTCGAGGTCCACCGCCGCGTCGAGCGCGATCCCCATCCGGGCGAACGTGGCCCGATGGCCCAGCGGCGCCGTGGCCGCGTACAGCGCCTTGGTGGGGATGCACCCCTCGTTCAGGCACGTCCCGCCGAGGTGCCGCTTCTCGACGAGGACCGTCTCCACCCCGAGCTGCCCCAGCCGACGAGCAGCGACGTACCCCGCGGGCCCACCGCCCACTACCACGACCTGCGCCCGTTCCATGGCCCCAGTGTACCCGACCGCTCGCGCGGGCAGGCCGGAGCGGGGGGCACGGGGCGGCGGGAAGGACACCGTGGTCCGGGGACCGTGGTCCGTCGCCCCGATCCCTGCTCCATCCCCTCCCCCGAGCCCGACTCCCGCCCCTGGCCCACCCCTACCGGGGTGGGGGTGGACCGATGGCAGCACCCCCGCCGTGGGGTAAACTGGCGGGGTGGAGGTTCCGATGAAACGACTCTCGCTCTTCGCGTGTGTGATCGGTGGTTCCCTCGTACTGGGGGGGTGTCTGGGTCCTGTCGCCCCGGCGTTGCAGGCGGTGATCGCGACCGTTCCCCACCCCGCCCAGGGGGAGTACCCGCTTGCCGTGACCTTCGACGGCAGCCGCTCCGGCGGGGACATCGTCGACTACCTGTGGACGTTCGGCGACGGAACGAGCTCGTCCGGTGTCGTCACGTCGCACACCTACCTCGATCAGGGCACCTACTCGGTGTTCCTGACCGTGGTCGCCCGCGACGGAGCCACCGACCAGGCCTCGACGGTGGTCACCGTCCACTCGAAGCGGCCCATCGCCCAGTTCGCGATCTACCCATCCGCCGACGTCCGAGCCGGCGAGGAGGTCACGTTCAACGCCGCCGCCTCCTACGACCCCGACGGAACGATCGCCGAGTACCAGTGGGACTTCGGCGACGGCACCTGGCGCTCGACGAGCCTCTCCACGATCACCCACACGTTCCGCGATGCCGGTCAGTACACCGTGACGCTCGTCGTGAAGGACGCCGAGGGGGTCCTGTCCCTCCCCGCGATCCGGACCCTGCCGGTGAGCCGCGGCGGGTGCTGTGGGAACTGAGATCGAGGTCCCAGACATCCAGCGCACCCTGGGGGAGTTGGTTCGTTCCGTCCCGCCGGGCCGCGTCACCACCTACCGCGCCCTCGCCGAGGCCCTCGGCGACCCGGGCTCCGCAGCGTTCGTGGCCCATTGGATCGCGTCGGCAGAGGCCGAAGGGCTTCCCGTCCACCGCGTCGTCCATTCCTCTGGCGCGGTGGGCCGCGTGGGGGGGGGAACCCAAGATCAGGCCGCGGCCTCCCTGGCCGCGGAAGGAGTACGGGTCGTTGGATCGCGGGTCGATCCGCTGGCCCGGTACTTCGTGTGGGAGTTCCCGACCGACCGCCCGCTGGCCCGTCTGCAACAGGAGCAGGCGGCGATCGCCCAGCGGGTCGTCCTCGCCCCCCTGCCCGAGGTCCACACGATCGGGGCCCTCGACGTGGCCTACACGGGTCGGGACGCCGTGGCCGCGTTCGTGCTCGCCAGCGCCGACGGAGAAGTCCTCGAACAGGTCACCGTGCGGACCCCGGCACCCTTTCCCTACATCTCGACCTACCTCGCGTACCGCGAGCTCCCCGCCCTTCTTGCTGCGGTGGAGGCCGCCGATCAGGCCGGCTGGAACGCCGACGTGCTTCTCGTCGACGGCAACGGCATCCTTCACCCCCGCCGCGCCGGGATCGCGACCCACCTCGGCGTCCTTCTCGACCGCCCCACCGTTGGGGTGGCCAAGGGGCACCTCTGCGGCCACGCGAACACCGAGGGGATGACCGTGGGCGAGTGGCGGCCGGTGGTACTGGACGAGGAGACCGTGGGCGCGGCGATCCGCACCGACCGGAACCAGACCCTATTCGTGTCCCCGGGCCACAAGGCCGACCTCACGTCGGCGATCCTCCTCGTGCAGGACCTCACCGCGCGGACCGCCCTCCCGGCGCCCCTGCAATGGGCCCACGAGCTGGCGACAGAGACCGCCCAGTCCGCGTAGCGTTCCGGTAGCGGCGCACCCCGTAGCGTCGCAGCTTGTCTGCGACGGCCTTGCGCGACCCCTGGCCGACGAACCGGCGTCGGGGATAAACCCCGACGCTACGCAACCCAACGGCAACGGCGCGGGTTCCGTAGCGTCGCAGCTTGTCTGCGACGGCCTTACCCGACCGTCGCCGACGAACCGGCGTCGGGGATAAACCCCGACGCTACGAACCCCAACCCCAACGGCGCGGGTTCCGTAGCGTCGGACCCCGTGTCCGACGGCCTTACCGGTAGTAGCGTCGGACCCTGTGTCCGACGGCCTTGGCGGCCCCGCCCGAACGAACCCCAACGGCCAAACCCGAACGGCGAACCCCAACGGCCGTCGGGCATGAAGCCCGACGCTACTACAGCTCCTCGAGCGGAAACACGAGGGATCCCCCTCCTACGTAGTGGCGAAGATCCTCCACCAACCCGCGACGCACGGGGTTGGCAAGGATGTACCGGGCCAGTCCGCGCACATCCTCTTCCGCACGCACGATGTGATCGTAGAACCCTCGCTGCCAGAGCCCGCCCGTCCCTCCGTGCCGCCAGAAGACACGCGTAGAACAGCCCTTGAACCGTTGCACGAAGCGCGACAGTTCCACGCCTCCGGGCAACGAGACGAGAAGGTGCGCGTGGTCCGGCATGAAGCAGTACGCGTACACCGTCGTACTCATGACTGTGGCAACCCGTGCCAGCTCGTCAGCGAGCGCACCGCGGAGCGAAGCGTCACACAGAAGGGGCTGGCGATTGAAGGTTCCGAAGACGACGTGGTAGGGTCCGGGAAGGCGGTAGTCGAAGTCCTTCAGCCGTAGCGAGCGGCGTCTTCCGAAAGTCTTCGGGCGCTCGTCCATGGCAGATCCCCGCGATTGTAGCCGACGATGATCGGAAGGCCGTCGGGGATGAACCCCGGCCCCGCGAAACCCAACGGCCGTCGGGGATGAACCCCGACGCAAACCCGAAAGGCCGTCGGGGATGAACCCCGACGCTACGACGGCGTGGTTCCGTAGCGTCGCACCCTGCGTGCGACGAACGCCGCGTGGTTCCGTAGCGTCGCAGCTTGTCTGCGACGGCCTTACCCGACCGTCGCCGACGAACGGCCGTCGGGGATAAACCCCGGCCCCGCGAAACCCAACGGCTACGAAACCGGAAGGCCAAACCCGAACCGCAAACCCGAACGGCAAACCGAACGGACGTCGGGGATGAACCCCGACGCAAACCCGAAAGGCCGTCGGGGATGAACCCCGACGCTACCAAACCCAACGGCGACGGCGGGGTTCCGTAGCGTCGCAGCTTGTCTGCGACGGCCTTGCCCGATCGTCGCCGACGAACCGGCGTCGGGGATGAACCCCGACGCTACGACGCTCGGTCACTCATCCGACGAGATCCCGAAACTCGTCCAGGGTCAGCCCGGCTTGACGAATCACCGCCCGCAGGGTGCCTTTGGCGATCTCCTTGTGGTCGGGCACGGTGAGCCGCCGATAGGGGTACGCAGCCTGCCGGAGGACGATGTGGCTCCCTGTCTGATGGTCGGTCTCGTACCCCAGCTGGCGCAGTACCTGGACAACTTCGCGCCCAGAGAGGGCCGGGAGCCTAGTCAAGCCCCGACCTCTACGATCTCCTCTTCAATCGGTGGGGGAACGGCCTCGCCGCGCTTCGTCAGGCTCGCCAAGTAGCCGGCGATCGCGTCCCGAATGTTGGCACGCGCCTCGTCCCGGGTACGCCCTTGAGAGACGCAGCCGGGAAGCGACGGGCATTGCACGACGTACACCCCGTCCTCGTCCTGCTCGATGATCACGCGGTACTTCATCCCTCCTCCTTCCGAATCTCGGGCGGCGGATGGGCCCTCCACCCAGGGGAGCCTGATGACTAGCCTACTCTTGGGCCGATGTCCGGTCAACGAGCGGCCAACCCACAGGTTCCGTAGCGCGAACCCCGTAGCGTCGCAGCTTGTGTGCGACGGCCTTGCCCGACCCTCGCCGACGAACCGGCGTCGGGGGTAAACCCCGACGCTACAGACCCCAACGGCCAAACCCCAACGGCCGTCGGGGATGAACCCCGACGCTACGAAACCGGAAGGCCAAACCCGAACCGCAAACCCGGACGGCCAAACCCGAACGGCCGTCGGGGATGAACCCCGACGCTACCCAACCCAACGGCAACGGCGCGGGTTCTGTAGCGTCGCAGCTTGTCTGCGACGGCCTTACCGGTAGCGTCGGACCCCGTGTCCGACGCCAGATCGCCGCGTCCGGAAGGCCGTCGGGGATGAACCCCGACGCTACGAACCCCAACGGCGAACCCGGACGGCCAAACCCAACGGCCGTCGGGGATGAACCCCGACGCTACAGACCCCAACGGCCAAACCCAACGGCCGTCGGGGATAGACCCCGACGCTACAAACCCGAACGGCATGCGAGAGGGGCCGGGTCGCCCCGGCCCCTCCCCGCGGTTGGCGTTACTATCGGTGACTACCTCGTTGGCCCAGGCTCCGGGGTCGTCGGGGCAAACAGCTCCCCGAACGCGAACGTCGCCGACAACACCAACGTCTCGCCCGGCTCGCTCTTGAGCACGTACGCGGCGTCGATCGTCAACCCGGCGATCGCAAACCCAGCGCCCACGCTGAAGTAGTAGTCGGCAAACTGGATCTTGGGTACCGCAACCCCAGCTCGCACTGCGAGGTTCTCGATCAGCACGAACTCAAGCCCAGCCCCCAAGTTCAACGGCTGGAACGCCCCGTCGAGGGCCACGTCCGCCGCCAACACCAGCGCCCCGTCCAGTAGCTTCAGCCCCATCCCGGCCCCGTACACCGAGGTCACGGTCTGGTTCGCGATCGTCGTCCCGCCAACGTCCTTGGCAACAACCCCGATCGCGATCTCCGGCGTCAACGGCACGAGCAGCCCGAGGTCGAACCCGAATCCGCTCGCGGTCGATCCCGCGATCGTCTCCTGGTAGTACTTCACGTTCGCCCCGACCGTGCCGAAGTCGCCGATCTTCACTCCGACCGTTCCCAAGTACAGGTTCGCCCCGTACTGGGTCCCAGCCGTCGCGTTGCTCCAGGCGAGGCCGACCGCGTAGTCGCCGAACTTGTACCCGCCGGCGATGTACTGGTACCCCACCATCCCGAACAGGTTCGACGTCGCCCCGCCCAGCCAGATGTCATGGCCCATCAATGCGATCCCGGCTGGGTTCCACAGCGCCGCCGTCCCGTCGTTCGCCAGGGCGCAGAACGCGCCCGCCATCCCCAGTGCCTTCGCTCCGTGACCACCCTGGAACACGATCGAACCCTCGTACCCCAACCCGATCATGCCCAGTACGCTCACGAGCATCACTGCTACTGCTAGTTTCCTCATCGTTGTCTCCTACCCCCTTGGTATCCCAAGGCGGGGGGCCGGGGGCTTCCCGCCCCCGACCCCGCTGCCCTTCTCTACCGCTTGATGTACACGTAGCCCTTGAACGTCCACACCTGGCCAGCGCCCACGGCCTCGGCCACGTAGATGTACGCACCGTTCCGCAGTGTTCCGCCGTTCCAGGTCACTTCGTTCGACCGGGCCGTGCCCGTGAGCGTCGCTACCTGCTTGCCCGTCAGGTCGTACACCGTGACCTTCAGGCTGTCTACCACCGCACCCGCCGGCTCCACGAACGCCGTGAACGCCGTCGAGCTCGAGAACACCTCAGGCACCGGCTTTACCGCGGTCACCCGCGACAACACCGGCGCCGCTACCGTCGCCTGCGCTGAAGCGCTCCGGGTTGCGACCATCGGGTCCACGTAGAACGCCGTGATCGTCCCCGTCACGTCCGCCGGCAACTGGTACGTCACCCGGAACTTCCCGGGCTGCCCAGGTACCGCCGGAATCGTCGTCCAGGTCATCAGGGTCGTCCCGTCGGCCTTCTTGAGCTCGAGCGGGTTCGTCCCTGAGATCTGCGTCGCGCCGGCGTACTGGTCGTCGGTCACGGTGATCGTCACCGTGTCGCCGGTGCTGTAGTTCGCCTTGTCGAACGCTACCGACAGGGCCACCGTCGGCGGGGTCACCCCGCCCGCCCCGCCCTCGCTCACCTTGATCGAGATGATCGAGATGTCGGAGTGGTTCGACGGGTCCTGGTAGAAGGCCATGATCGTGTCGCCCGGCTTCGCGGCCAGGTTGCCCTGACCCGGGAACCGAGCGTCGGCCACGAGCACGCAGGTCGTCGAGCGGAAGATCCCGGACCCGACCGCGGTCTCCCGCAGGTCCATCCGCTCCCAGGTCCCGCGCTGCGCGTTGAACATGAACACCTTCACCGACTCGTTGATCCCCGTAATCGACTGAGGTGCAAGCAGCCCCAGCTGGTTGACGAGGCCCGGCCGGTCGTCCGTGCCGCGATCGGTTCCCCAGAGCGGCATTGTATCCTCTGCGAAGTTCACATGCGTGTCGTCAGCAGCGGCGTCCTTGTTCCAGCCGCCGAAGATGAGCTCGCGCATGCCCGGGTGCTCGTTCTGGTCGAGGTCCGTGACCTCGAGGTAGAGCGAGCCGGACACCGGGATCGAGGTCACCGGCCGGTACTGGCCGTCGAGGAACCGCATGTGGTGCGTCGTCCCGTCGAACACCTGGGTATCGTAGACCTTCACCTTGGCAAACGAGACGTCCCAGTACTGGTTCCGCGCCGCCTCCTCGTTGATCCTGGGCGGGAACGGGAAGTCCTCATCGTTATCGTTATCGTTCGGGTCCCCGTCGCCGAGGGCGTTCAGCGACTCCCGGTCGTAGTCCACCGAGTTGTAGCGGACGAAGATCGTGTCCTCGTTGAACGCCTGGACCTTCCAGTCGTCGAACACGAGCTGGTAGCCCGACACCGCGTCCCACACCGGGAGGAGCGGAATGCCGCTCTGGCTGAAGAAGATCCCCGAGTCGTTCGAGATCTCGTCGATCACGTAGTACTCGCTGTCGTCCTCGTTGTGCGGGTCGCAGATGTGCACCACGACCTTGTCCTGACAGCACGCCTCGACGTTGGCGTCCGCATCGTACACGCGGACGTAGAGGCCGCCCCAGCCCGCGCCGATCCGGACCTCGCTCACCGGGATGCCGTTGGCATCCGTGATGAAGGTCTGGGAGTGCGGCCGGTTGCCGACCTGCACCGTGGCGAGGTCCATGTCGTCGAAGTCGTTCGGGTCGATGTAGTAGAACGCGATCGTCGTTCCCGGCGGGAGCCGGTCGTTCCGCTCGAGCCCCAGAGCGACCTGGAAGTCCTCCAGGTTCCCGAAGTTGAACTCGAACACGCCCGAGTCCACCGACGTCTCAGGAGCGAAGAACACCGCAAGGAGCCTGTCCGCACCGTAGGTCCACCACGGGGCGTTGCTGTAGTCAATCCACCGCTCCGGCTCGTAGATGTTGTACCACCGGATCGGCTCCAAGAACAGGTCTTCGTCGACACCGTCCTGGAACCCGCCGAGCATCATCAGGTTGCAGAAGTTGTTGACCCCCGGCGTCTGCGCGGGGTTCCAGCTCCCGGGATTGATGATGACGAAGAACGGGACGTACTCGATCTCGTTGCAGTTGAGGTTTTCGTCCTTGTCCTCGATCGTGACGATGATGTTCGAGCACGCCGGGCCGCACCCGTAGTCGAGTTGGGACGGCACCACGGTCAGCTTCCCCACCGTGTCGTGGATCTTGATCTGGTCTTGATCGATGTTCCGCTCGTCGGTGGTGTCCCGAGCGATGAGGATCAGGGTGTCGTTGTTCTCGAACCGTCCGCCGATCGTCTCTTCAACATCAACATCCCACTCGTACACCGTCGAGGTGAACGGGAAGTTCCCGAAGTCCACCCGAGCCACCCGCCGCTCGAAGGGCAGAAGGCCGTCAAACGTGACGGGATCACCGTAGACGTCGACGAGGAGCGCCTCGTCCACGTACTCCCAGGCCCCAGCGAACCACGCACGACCGGGGCTGATCGTCCCGAGAACATGGGTGTTCCCGAAGCACCCCGGGGTGATCGTGGCATCGATGAAGCAATCCCGCGACCCAACCTGCACCGACACCTTCACGTTCGAGTTCTGCGCGTTGACCCAGAAGTAGAGGCCGCTGCCGATCCCGCCAAGTTCGCGGAACCACGCGCCCTCTTCTCCGTACCAGGCACCCGTCTTCGCGTCGAAGATCATCAGATCGACCTGGAACTGGTCAATGCCGCACGCCCCCTTCTCGGGGTCCTTGATCGCGATGTAGATCTGCTGCCCCTCCCACACGAACCCGAGCTTCTGCCCGGTCGAAGTGGCGAAGAAGGGCTCGTATGCCCACGCCGTACTCGCCAGCACGGCTACCAATAGCCCAATCAGTACACCTTTCCTTGCCAACGTAGTACCTCCTTCTCTTTCACCGATAGATGAAGCGCGCACAGCCTTCATGATGCCTCCCTTGTGAGTGTTGCCAACCGCTCACCACCTCCCCGATAGAACGCCAACGTTCGTGCGCATAGAGCACAACTTGACCGAATCGTACAGCTCCCGTCTTGCGCAGTCAAGCACGTATCGCTCTCCGCTCGCACGACAACGGCCCGTATGGTAGCCCTCCTCCGCTCCCCGGTCAAATCGGGGCACCAGTTCCGCGGTCTGTGGACCGTTCTCCGCGGTCCGGCGACCGTTGTCCGCGATCTGGGTCCGTGATCCGGGGACAGCAACGTCGCACCCGGTGTGCGATGGCCCTTCCCGCGGCGTCGCCACCGATCGGCAACGCCCGCGGCCCGCTGCGACCCGATGTCCCATCTTCGGCCTCACCGTACCCCTGCCCGTCCCCCCCGCTGAAGCCGCGTCGTCCAGACGGGGCCGGACGTGTGTCCGTAATCCGTGGTCCGTTGGACAGGGTTCGCGGCCCGTCGTCCGCGGTCCGTGGCCCGGGTGCCGTAGCGTCGGACCCTGTGTCCGACGGCCTTGCCGGCCCCGCGAAACCCAACGGCCGTCGGGGATGAACCCCGACGCAAACCCGAAAGGCCGTCGGGGATGAACCCCGACGCTACGAACCCGGAAGGCCGTCGGGGATAAACCCCGACGCTACGAAGGCAGGGTTCCGTAGCGTCGGACCCTGTGTGCGACGGCCTTGCCGGCCCCGCCCGCACGAAACCCAAACGGCCGTCGGGGATAAACCCCGGCCCCGCGAAACCCAACGGCCGTCGGGGATAAACCCCGACGCTACGAAGGCAGGGTTCCGTAGCGCCGCACCCTGCGTGCGACGAACGCCGCGTGGTTCCGTAGCGTCGCAGCTTGTCTGCGACGGCCTTGCCCGATCGCCGCGTTCGAACGGCGGGCGGGGATGAACCCCGACGCTACGAAACCGAACGGCAAACCCAACGGCGACGAACCCGAAAGGCCGTCGGGGATGAACCCCGACGCTACGACGAACCCGGACGGCCGGAAGGCCGACCCACCCCACGCTGACCCGTCGGAATCGCAACCCGTCGCGAACACGCACAGTAGCCGCTTACCGCACCCCGCGTAGGATCATCTCGACCGCGCTGTAGGTGAGCACGACCGCGAACAGCCGCCGCAGCCAGACGGCGGGAAGCCGGGTGGCCACAAGCGGCCCCAGCTGGGACCCGACGAGTGCCCCAGCCATGAGGGGAAGCGCAAGATCCCAGTGGGTGTTCCCGGCCAGGGTGTGGCGCAGGGTGGCCACGGCGGCGGTGGGAATCATCACGAACAGGCTCGTCGCCACGGCGGGCACGATGTCGAGCCCAAGCAGGGTCAGCGCCGGAACCATGATCACCCCCCCGCCGATTCCGAACAGCCCGGACGCGGTGCCGGCCACCAGGCCGATCGCGCCCCCGGCCAGAATGCCAATCCCCATCCGGCCCCGGCCCCGGAACAGCTCCTTCGGCTGCTTGCCGAGGAGCAGCACCCCCGCCGGGTAGAGGAGGAACACCCCGAACACGAGCGCCAACGTGCCCGAGGCGATCCGGCCGGAGATCCACGGCCCCAGCCACCCTCCGCCCACCGCACCGGGGACCAATGCCAGCCCCACCCGCCAGTTCGTGGCCCCGCTCCGCCGGTAGGCGAGCGTGCTCGACAGACCAGTGATCGCCACCGCGGCGATGCTCGTTCCCACCGCCTCCTGCGAGGTGGACACCAACCGGGCGAGCAGCAACAGCGGGACCATGAAGATGCCCCCGCCGATCCCGAGCATCGAACCCATCGCTCCCACTGCGACTCCGGCCAGCGCGAGAAGAAAGTACGTCATGGCCCCGGAGTGTAACCGGGCCCGGTCGAGCCGACGCACGCCCACACGGCAGCGCACGGCCTCGCCCGATCGGACATCGGCGGCCCGGAGGCCCTGGGTGGGACGAGCGGCCCCGCCGGGACCGCCGGTGGGCCACCGCCCACGGCCGGCAGACGGACGGAGGCGGCCGCCAGCCGCTCCGGCCACCGCGCGGGCCAACCCGGAGACCACGGCCAAGGCCACCACGAAGAACCACACCGGTCACGCGGGCCCGAGGTGCGAAACACCGATCCGATCTGCCCTCGGGCAGAAGGACGCCGACCGCCGACACATCCCCCAAAGGCGGGACAGATGTCCCGACATCACGATTTGACTTCTGTTGCGAGCAGTCCTATCCTCCGCTCAACTGCTCCCTCTGGGGCAGCCACGAGGAGGTGCGGTGCTGACCATGAAGAAGGACAAGCCGAAGCCGGGCACGCCGAAGAAGTAGTTCGGGCCAGCGTTCTCTGCATGACCGATGCGGGAACGCTGACGAGATGCAGCACGAAGTGTAATCGCGGGGACGGGAGCGGCCCGTCCCCGTCCTTGTATTGTTCCACTGAGCACGAAAACTGTGCGCCTGCATGCTGCAGCCGAGGCGCGAGCGTGCCGGTGAGTGTAACAAATGTCCCTTCAGCTGCTGTTGACTTCCGCGGAGCGCCGTCCTATGCTGCGCTCAACTGCCCCTAGTAGGGCGGTACCGAGGAGGTGTGGTGCTGACCATGAAGAAGGACAAGCCGAAGCCGGGCACGCCGAAGAAGTAGGATTGTTCATACGATGTGAGTGAACCCATGGTGCCCGGCCGGTACGGTCGGGCGCGGAACGAGCTGAAGACGGGGGGCGGGAATCCCGCCCCCCTTGTTTGGGGCTGCCCCCGGAGAGCCCCCTCTCCCGTCGGGGATGAACCCCGACGCCACCCCGAACGGCCGTCGGGGATAAACCCCGACGCTACGACGGCGCGGTTCCGTAGCGTCGCACCCTGTGTGCGACGAACGCCGCGCGGTTCCGTAGCGTCGCACCCTGTGTGCGACGGCCTTACCGGTAGCGGCGGACCCCGTGTCCGACGCCGGATCGTCGCGTTCGAAAGGCCGTCGGGGATAAACCCCGACGCCACCCCCAAAAGCCGTCGGGGATAAACCCCGACGCTACGACGGCGCGGTTCCGTAGCGTCGCACCCTGTGTGCGACGAACGCCGCGTGGTTCCGTAGCGTCGCACCCTGCGTCCTCGGGTCGGCAGCCTCTCCCGGCTAGAATCGCACACATGAAGCGGGTGACGCGGCTGGGCGTCGCACTGGGCGGCGGCGGGGCGCGGGGGCTGGCCCACCTCGGCGTCCTGATCCAGCTCGCGGAGGCCGGCGTGCGCCCCGAGTTCGTGGCCGGCACGAGCATGGGGGCGATCGTTGGAGCAGCGTACAGCGTGGGCCAGGACCTTCCCAAGCTCGTTCGGGTGCTCGAACACCTCGACCTGGCGAGGATCTTCGGGGTTCCCGAGAGCTACGACCGCGTGCTGGGGCAGACGCTCGCCGAGTCGCTGTGGGAGAGGCTCCGCCAGAAGGCATGGTGGGAGGAGGGCTCGCCCCGGCTATCCCGGCTCCTGGAGTTCCTCAAGTTGTTCACGAAGGGCATGTGGTTCGAAGACCTCGAAGTGCCGTTCACAGCCGTGGCCGCGGACCTGGCGACGGGCGAGGAGGTTCGCATCAGCGAAGGTGCCGTCCATCACGGCGTTGCAGCGAGTGCGGCGCTCCCTGGCGTGTTCGGGCCGGTGCAGTGGCGGAAGCGGTACCTCGTGGACGGCGGACTCGTGAACAACCTGCCGGTGGACGTCGTGGCCGCCATGGGTGCGCGAACGGTCCTTGCGGTGAACGTGGGGGCCGCCCTCGGTCCGGTTCCGAAGACGCTCGTGGGGGTCGCGCTGCGGGCCCAGGAGATCACGGGCCGCGAGCTCGTGCGGGTGAAGCTCGAGGTCGCCCGCGCCCAGCTCGGCCCCCGGTTGGTGGTCATCCACCCCGACGTCGACGCGATCGGTCTCCTCGAGTTCGACCGGATCGAGGACGCCGTGGTCGCCGGTCGCGTCGCGGCCCGATCGGCGTTGTCGTTCCTGTGACGTTGTGCGGAGGCAACGTCGGGGTTCGGAGGCCGTCGCAGACAAGCTGCGACGCTACGGAACCCTGCCTTCGTAGCGTCGGGGTTTATCCCCGACGGCCGTTGGGTTTTCGTAGCGTCGGGGTTCATCCCCGACGGCCTTTCGAACGCGACGGTCGGGTAAGGCCGTCGCAGACAAGCTGCGACGCTACAGGGTCCGACGCTACTACGGAACCCTGCCGTTGTAGCGTCGGGCTTCATGCCCGACGGCCTTTCGGGTTCGTGGGGGCGGGGTTCATCCCCGACGGCCGTTCGATCGCGACGGTCGGGCAAGGCCGTCGCAGACAAGCTGCGACGCTACGGAACCCCGCCGTCGTAGCGTCGGGGTTCATCCCCGACGGCCTTCCGGGTTTGCGTCGGGGTTCATCCCCGACGCCGGTTCGGCGCCGACGGTCGGGTAAGGCCGTCGCAGACAAGCTGCGACGCTACAGGGTCCGACGCTACGGAACCCTGCCGTCGTAGCGTCGGGGTTCATCCCCGACGGCCTTTCGGGTTTGCGTCGGGGTTTATCCCCGACGCCGGTTCGTCGGCGACGATCGGGCAAGGCCGTCGCAGACAAGCTGCGACGCTACAGGGTGCGACGCTACGGAACCACGCCGTCGTAGCGTCGGGGTTTATCCCCGACGGCCTTCCGGGTTTGCGTCGGGGGTTATCCCCGACGGCCTTTCGGGTTCGTGGGGGCGGGGTTCATCCCCGACAGCCCTCAAAACGAACGGGGCGGACCGAAGCCCGCCCCGTTGCTGTACCAATCATAGAGACTGAGTGCTAGGGAACCTTGTCCGACCCGGTTGCGGTGGACAAGCCGCCGCACCCGCAATCCACGCACGTCTTCACCTTGTAGTAGTACGTGCCAGCCGCTAGACCCGTGTCAGTGTAGGTGAGGTCGGCGATGGGACCGTGGACCTTGACGTAGGCACCCGTAGCGGATGTGGCGCGGTACACCTCATATCCGGTGGCGCCGGTCACCTCACTCCAGTCAACCTTGATGCTCGTCCCCGATTGCTTTGCGGCAGTGACTGTTGTAGGGGCCGTGGGGTTGCAGGCGATGGTCGCGGTGACCTCGCCCGAGAACGGTCCCGGCACGATGCAGACGCCGCACTCGGGACACTGGGTGCCGGGCGGGATGATGAGGTGGGCATAGCTGGGACTCACGGCACGGATCTTGTAGTAGCACGTCGTCCCCAGGGGCCGGCCTTGATCGGTCCACGTAAGGGTGCCAGCATCGGTGGTCGTGTGGACGAGCGTTGAGGCGCCTGGCGGCACACGTCGCCAGATCTCGTAGCGAACGTCGAACAGGGTTGCATCCTTCACCGCCTCCCACTCTAACTTCACGTCCGCCGTGGTTGCCGTGGCCGGGATCACCGTGACCTTGATCTTGCTCGTGTTCACCTGCTCGAGGGTCCCCCCGCGGTACCCGCTGTCGGCTACGGAATCCGGCCCCCATCCTGCGTCGTTCCCCGCCCGCACGCGGTACCAGTACCGTTGACACATCGTGGGCGCCGTATCGTTGAAGCTCGTAGCAGTGGTCTCTCCGTAACGGGTGAACTCGTTGTCGTTTCCCGTGGTCGATCGCCACACCTCGTACCGCTTGGCCCCGGAGACGCTCGACCAGGTGACGACGATCTTCTCCTTGTCTGTCCCGTCGCTGGCCTTCACGTTCTGAGGCTGCGCGGGGAGCTGCCCCGTGCCACCGCCGCCGCCTCCGCCGCCGCCACCGCCGCCTGTGGAAGCGAAACCGGCGTCGGGGACCGAGAACGCGCTGCACCCGGCAGTGTTGCAGGCCCGAACCCGGTACCAGTAGGTCGTACCGACGGTGACACCCGTGTCGTCGTAGCTCGTGCCAGTGGTTGTCCCACGCAAGGCGTACGTTCCACCCTCGGTGTCGGAGCGGTGGACCTCGTAGGTGGCCGTTCCGACCGAGGCAGTCCACGTGATCCGTACCCGGTCGTTGTACGTGCCGTCGGAAGCGGCGACGTTCGTCACCGGGTCCGGGGCGGTGGGAAACGTGAACCCAGAGTCGGCGGCCGAGAACGCACTGCACCCAGAGGGATTGCACGCCTTCACCTTGTACCAGTAGACCACGCCCGGCGCGGCGTCCATGTCGTCGTAGGTGGTCCCCGTCACCGTGCCGCGCAGGGTGTACGGTCCGCCTTGGGCCACGTCGCGCCACACCTCATACTGCGTGGCTCCCGCGCTGGCGTTCCACGTCACGCGCACACGGTCGGTGTACGTGCCGTCGGTGGCCGAGACACCGGTCGGTACCTGGGCCACACCTTCGCCTGCCGCGTAGCCGGAATCGGCTGCCGACAGGTCGCTGCATCCTCCACGGTTGCACGCCTTGACCTTGTACCAGTAGGTCGTGTTCGGCGTGACCGTGCCATCCGAGTAGGTGGCGGCCGAGCTTTCACCGACCAGGCTGTACGTGCCGTCCTCGCTTGTGGCCCGCCACACCTCGTAGCGGACGGCGCGCGCGACGCTCTGCCAGACCACCACAATGCGATCGAGGTAGTCCCCATCGGACGCATCGACCCCGGTAGGGATGCCGGGAGCGGTGAGCCAAAGGAGCTCGCAGCCGCCCAGGACGAACCCCACCACCAGGAGCCCGAGTGCGGCCGCGAGTCGCGCCTTGTATCTCCTGCTTCGTACCGTCATCGTCTCCTCCCCAGGAACATCGCCTGATCCATCATACGGATGTTGGCCGGAGAGGACAAAGCCCGCGTGGGCCGACGGGCAAGGCCGTGTGGCCGAGGTGCTGCGCGAGGCGGCCTCCGGTGCACATGGGCCCGGATCGCAGGCAGCGGTCAGGCCCAACGCAGGTTCTCATGGAGACAACGTCCGCTGGCCCGGGGTCACGGACGCCCGACCGAGGTTCACGGGGAGCGCTGCGACGTCAGCTCGCCCGCAGGGCGTCGAGCACGATGCGCACCAGAAGAAGCACCCACCCCACGATCACGACGATCCAGATCACCTTGCGCGCAGCCTCGATGATCCCGAACAGGAGTAGCAGAATCGTGATCAACCCCAGGTAGCCGAGTGGCTGCACGAGATCGGGGCCGACCGCCCGGTCTGCGGGCAGCACGAGGTTGATCAACCACACGACCCCCCGCCCCACCAGTTCCGCGGTGGACTGGATGAAGGTGAGAAGCTGGTCGCCGATGTTCCTGGCGTCCACGTCCTGGGCCACCGCGCCCGCCCCGAGCATTGCCAATGCCATCCCCAGTACGATCCACCGTCTCATGGTCCCCTCCTTCGCCCTCGCGGGCAGAGTCTCATCGTACAGCAGGGCGTTGGGGAAGAACAATCGCCCCGGATCCCGCCGGGGAGTCGGCCGGTGGGCGGAGGGCCTGCTCCGGCCGGCCCCCGGCGGAGCGCAATGACGGGGGAAGCCAGGAGTGGTTCCCTCGGATCGCCCTCCTCCCCGCCTCCCCCCACGCTCGCCCGGGAATGGCCGGGGCGAGCCGCGCGGACCCTACTCGTCCTCGGCCTCGTCCACTGCGTCTTGGACCTTGTCCACGAGGTCCTCAAGCCGTTCCAGGGCCGACTCCAGCTCCTCGTGGAGCTGACCGAGCTCGGTGAGGAGCGGCTTGAGCTTGTCCACAAGGTCCTTCTTCGTCACGTACGCCATCGGCCACCTCCTTTCGGGCCGATTCTACGGCCTAGCAGGCGCTTTCCGCCACCAAACCTGCGGCGCACGTTCGTCGCACACGGGGTGCGACGCTACGGGTAAGGCCGTCGCAGACAAGCTGCGACGCTACGGAACCGCGCGGCGTTCGTCGCACACAGGGTGCGACGCTACGGAACCACGCCGTTGTAGCGTCGGGGTTTATCCCCGACGGCCGTTGGGTTTTCGTAGCGTCGGGGTTCATCCCCGACGGCCTTTCCGTCGTCGGCGATCGTGCGGCGGACACAGGTTCCGCCGCTACGGGTAAGGCCGTCGCACACAGGGTGCGACGCTACGGAACCCTGCCGTTGTAGCGGCGGGGTTTATCCCCGACGGCCGTTGGGTTTTCGTAGCGTCGGGGTTCATCCCCGACGCCCGTTCGGCGCCGTTCGGGGTAGCGTCGGGGTTTATCCCCGACGGCCGTTGGGTTTTCGTAGCGTCGGGGTTTATCCCCGACGGCCTTTCCGTCGTCGGCGATCGTGCGGCGGACACAGGTTCCGCCGCTACGGGTAAGGCCGTCGCACACAGGGTGCGACGCTACGGAACCGCGCGGCGTTCGTCGCACACAGGGTGCGACGCCACGGAACCCGGACTACGGACAACGGACTCCTCGTTCTACCGGACCTGGCCGAGGATGAGGCGCTTCTGCCGAACCCGCTGGGGGCCGATGGCGTAGGCGTTCGCGACGAGCTCCTGTGCTTCGGTAACGCGGTCGGGACGGCCCACGTGCAACCGGGCGAGGGGCTGCCCCTCCTCCACCTCGTCGCCCACTTTGGCCAACAGCTCGACCCCCGCCCCGGGGTCCACGGCCTGCCCCTTCACTTCGCGTCCGGCACCGAGGAGCCCGCACGCGACGCCGACCGGGTGCGCGCGCAGGGCCCCGACGTACCCCGACGCTGGCGACGGGACTTCGACGACCTGGTTCGCTTTGGGCAACCGCTCCGGCTCCTCGACCGCCCGCACGTCGCCCCCCTGGGCGGCGACGAGGTCGCGGAACTTCGCCCAGGCCTTCCCGGAGGAGATGAGCTCCACCAGCTGAGCCTTCCCTGCGGCGGGGTCGAGCGCCTCGCCGGCCAGGACGAGAAGCTCGGCACCCAAGGCCAGGGTCACTTCCCGCAGATCGGCCGGGCCCGTCCCGTGGAGCACGTCGATCGCCTGGCGCACTTCGAGGGCGTTCCCGGCCATCGTCCCCAACGGCTCGTCCATCGCGGTGATGAGGGCGGAGAACCGCTTCCCAAGTCTGTTCCCCACCCGAACGAGGGTCTCGGCGAGCGCCCGGGCATCGCTCTCGGTGCGCATGAACGCGCCGTCCCCGCACTTCACGTCGAGGACGATCGCGTCCGCTCCCCCGGCGAGCTTCTTCGACAGCACAGACCCCGCGATGAGGGGGAGCGACGGCACGGTGGCCGTCACGTCGCGCAGCTCGTAGAGAAGTCGATCGGCGGGGACGACGTCGGCGGTGTGGTCGGCAACCACGGCCCCAATCCGCTCCGCCTGACGCCGGATCTGGTCCAGCGTGAGCTCGGTCCTGAGCCCGGGGATCGCCTCGAGCTTGTCGATCGTCCCCCCGGTGTGCCCGAGCGACCGCCCGGAAAGCTTGGCCACGACCAGGCCCGCGGCGGCCATGAGGGGGACGAGAACAAGGGTCACCGTGTCGCCGACGCCGCCGGTGGAATGCTTGTCCACCTTGATCCCCGGAATCGAGGACAGATCGATCTGGTCGCCGCTGTCGGCCATGGCCTGGGTGAGGGCAACGGTCTCCCCTTCGCTCATCCCCCGGAAGTAGACGGCCATGAGGAACGCCGCCATCTGGTAGTCGGGCACACGCCCGGCCACGTACTCCCCGACGAGCCACCGGATCTCGCCCGCGGCGAGCTCGTTCCCATCACGCTTCTTCTCGATCAGATCAACAGCGCGCATCGCGGTGGGATCTTACCCCCGCTCCGCGCGACCCGACACCAACCCTGCAGCCCGCGCCCAGTGGGGGAACAGGGGATCCGCCAGGCCGTACTCCCCGTTCCGGCGGTGGACCAAACCCTCTCGCTGGAGGGCCTCCAGCGCGCGCTGGACGTGAGACGCGCTCTTCAGTTCGAACCGCGCTACCGTGGCCGCGGCGAACAGGGACGCCCCCGCGCCGAGCTCGGCCAGGGCGAGGAGACACCGCCGCTGGTAGAGGGACAGCCGCTCCCACAGGCGGCGGTAGTAGGCGTCGTGCCACCCAACGACGGACGTCAGGGCATGCGTCAGGTCGCCCGCGGCGACGGACGGACGCCGCGCCCGGGCCTGATCCCACAGCTCGTGGGCGAGGGTCTGGACGAAGTACGGGTGGTCGTCCACGAGGCGGCACAGCTCGCCGGCGAGATCGGCTGAAAGGTCCATCCCTCCCCTTCGGAAGCCGCCGACGAGAAACGGGACAAACGCGTCCCGGGGGATCTTGTCGAGCCGCAACGGGCGCCCCATGCGGAAGAACGGGGACCGCTCTGCGGCGAAGAGCTGTTCCATCATCGCGGTCTGGCTCCCCGCGAACACGTAGCTCACCTGGCGGTGCATCTGGAACGCGGCCCGCATCGCCCGCACCAGCCCGTCTCCTCCCAGCTCGGCCACGATCGGGAACTCGTCGAGCGCCACCGCCAACCGCACGCCGAGGTCCTCGGCCACGCGCTGGGGAAGATCGAGGGCTTCGGCCAGCGTCGCCGGCTCGGCCAGCCGCGGGCCGAAGCCGAGCTCGACCTGCACACGTCCCGCGCTGTCGAGCACGAGCCGGGGCTGGAGACGCGACAGGAACGTGCGCGCCCACCGCCGAGCCCGGTCCGCAGACGACTCGGTCCCGTCGAGAACCGCGGAGATGAAGAGCTCCACGAAGCTCTGCAGGGACAGGGCGCGGGAGAGATCGACGAAGGCCCACGGTTCCCCCGCCGGGAGACGCCGGAACGCCTCGTGGAGGAGCGAGGTCTTGCCGTACCGGCGCGGGGAGTAGAGGAACACGTGCTCGCCGGCGCGGAACGCGCGGTGGAGCGCGGCGATCTCGTCCTCGCGATCCACGAACAGGTCGCCCGTCACCACCCCGCTGTACCGGAACGGGTTGTCCACCGGGCCATTATACAGGGGTGTATAACACACGGATGTATAACGCTGCCCGAGCGTCGGGGACGAGCTTTGCCCCCCTCTCCCTGCCCTCTCGGCCTGTCGGGGGAAGAGGGGTGAGACACGGGATGCGGGGGACGAGGGCGGAGCGGGAGGGGGAGCAGGAAGAGAGGGAGACGCTCCCCGCAACAAGCCGCTGGGCAGTTACTCTCGGGTTGGGACCTGGGCTCCGGACTCGAGGCTTCCGGC
Source organism: Candidatus Bipolaricaulis sibiricus (assembly GCA_004102645.1). Lineage (GTDB taxonomy): Bacteria > Bipolaricaulota > Bipolaricaulia > Bipolaricaulales > Bipolaricaulaceae > Bipolaricaulis > Bipolaricaulis sibiricus. The sequence continues at coordinate 1,514,621 of CP034928.1, forward strand.
TGTCCTCTAGGCGAGCTTGGCCCGCAGCCGGGCGGACAGGTAGTCGATCGCCCACACGAGGATCACGATGAGGATCATCACCGTCCCCGCCTGACGGTACTGCACGCCCCAGATGTAGTTGATCAGCCGCTGGCCGATCCCTCCGCCGCCCACAAGCCCGACCACCGTCGCCATGCGGATGTTGATGTCCCACCGGTAGAGGGTGAACGAGATGTACGGGTTCACGATCTGGGGAACGATTGCGTAGCGTAGGACCGAGAGTGGCCCCGCACCGGTGGCGGTGATCGCCTCCACCGGACCCTGGTCGATCGCCTCGAGCCGCTCGGCGTACAGCTTCACGAGGTCCGCAATCGAGTGGACCCACAGGGCGAGAATCCCCGCGAACGGCGACCGGAGGGCCGTCACCCAGACGAGGAAGATGATCGCCCACACGATGGGCTCGATGGAACGGGCGATGCTCATTGCCCCGCGGATGACGGTGTAGATGGGCCGCCCAATCGGGCCCCGCATCAGGTTCCGCGCAGCGAGGAAGCTGAGGGGGACGGCCACCAGCACCGCAAACAGGGTTGCCAGAACTGCCATGAACACGGTGACGATCATGTCCCGAACAGCATCGAGCAGAATCGTGGTGTCGGGCCGGACCAGCGCCCTCCAGAACTCGACGGTCTGCCCAGCCTGGGTGAACAGGCGCCGCAGGGCCGCCCAGCTGAGGGTCACCCCGAGCCCGGCAGCCAAGGTGACGAGGAGCAACAAGGCCACAAACAACCCCGCCGAGGTCCTGTACCAGGGTGTCGGAGCCTCGGCCGTGGGTCGTTCACGACGCAGACCATAGCCGGAAAGGCGTTCATGAAGCGGCGGGGCGAACACAAACGAGACCCCCGTGAGGCCGAGGAGATGCCACAGCACCACATGGAGTACCCGGCCGAGCCAGGTCGCCTCTCCCCGTGTGGGAACGAGCTCCCGGCCCAGGACCCTCTGCCCCCACGACCGGCCGAATGTCTCCCACAGCACTGCGCCTTCCACGACCCCCAGCGCGAACACCCACCACGGAACGAGGACGTACGCAACGGTACCGAGCACGTACCACGCGTAGGTGTACGTGACGAGCAGCCACAGCACGGCAAGCCCGCCTGCATCGAGGGCGAACACCGCGATGTGCTTGCCCCACACCTCAACCCGACGGGCCACCGCGTCGCGGAGCCCCCGGGCCGTGGTCCAGGCCGGCCGGTCCGACGTGAACGTCTCGGGGTAGCCGGTCATGCGATCCTTTCCCGAAGCCGTCCGGAGATGTAGTCCATCGCCCACACGATGGCGACGATCACGATCACCACCGCTCCCACCTTCGGCCAGTCGCCCTGGTTCTTGTAGTAGAAGAGCATGTCGCCGATGCCCCCGCCACCGACAAGGGCGATCACGGTGGACATGCGGACGTTGATGTCCCACCGGTAGAGGGTGAACGCCCAGAAGCTCGGCAGAACCTGGGGAATCACCGCGTAACGCACGACCTGGACGCGACTCCCCCCCGCCGCCCACACCGCCTCGAGCGGGCCCGGAGACACCCCCTCCACCTGTTCGGAGAACAGTTTCCCCAAGGCGGCGATCGTGTGGATGGTGAGGGCAAGGATCCCGGCAAGGACGGTGCCGTACCCGACCCAGATCGCGAAGATGGAGGCCCAGATGATGGTCTCGATCGAACGGAAGATGTTGAAGAAGCCCCGGATCAGTCCGTACGTCGCCCACCCGGCTGGGCTGAATCCCATCACGTTCCGCGCGCCGAGGAACGAGAGGGGGAACGCGAACACCCCGCCGAGAATCGTCGCCACGAGGGCCATGAACACGGTCACGACGCTCAGATCGAGAATCGAGTACCGCAGTGCCCGAAGCTCGAACACCGGATCGGGGGTGGTGAAGTAGCGAAAGTCTGGGCGGAGCATCTCGCCCCAGATCCGGCCCGCCTGGGGGGCCCGGCGGACGAGCACCTGAAGGTTGATCCCGATGATGAGCCACCCCACCCACATCGTGAGGGCACCGAGGAACACGGCGAAGAGCCCCCACTGGGTGAGGAGCACGGGGCGTCCCGGCCGCTCCGGATCGTGAACCTCCGGCCGCATCGCAACGCCCGTGACCCGGTCGTGGAGCAGTTCTTCGTCGCGCAGGATCCACACGAGGGCTAGCGGGACCGACACGTGCCACGCCAGCCCGCGAAGGAGTCTCCGTCGAAGATCGACGGGTGTCCCGTCCTCCGAACGGAGGGCAACCCTGATTGCCCGCTGACCCAGGCTGCGCCCCAGCGAGCGACACCACACCGTCAGTTCGAGCGTCGCAACAACGACCACGGCCCACCCCCACGACGGGAGCGTGAGGGTTCCCCACCAGTCCACGTGCACGGTGTACCAGTAGTGGTTGAGGAGGTACATCACGCAGTAGGCAACGTACCCCCAGGCCATCCAGTCAAGGAAGAACGAGCCCGCGCGGCGCGACAGCGCCCTGAGCCGTGTCTGCGGAGCACCCGTGCTGCGCGGCGGAGGGGTCACCTTACCTCGACTTCTTCGGCATCCTCGCCGTAGATTTCCTTGAACTTCGCGTTGTCGATCATCTTCGGCGGGCCGTCGAACACGAGCTGGCCATCCTTGAGGGCGACGATCCGCGTCCCGTACCGCCGAGCGAGCGACAGAAAGTGGAGGCTGGCGATCACGGTCACGCCGTCCTGGCGGTTCATCTGCTCCAGGTACTGCATGATGGAGTGGGAAGTGGCTGGATCGAGCGCGGACACCGGTTCGTCGGCAAGAAGGATCTCCGGCTTCTGCATCAGAGCACGGGCGATCCCCACCCGTTGCCGCTGCCCACCGGAGAGCTCGTCCACCCGCGCGTACGCCTTGTCGCGCAGGCCGACCCGAGCCAAGTTGGCCAACGCGGCCTGGCGATCCTCGGCGGAGAACAGGCCAAGGAGCGACCTCCACCCCGGCATGTACCCCAGTCGTCCCGTGAGGACGTTCCGAAGCGTCGTCGCCCGATCCACGAGGTTGAACTGCTGGAAGATCATCCCGATCCGACGCCGCACCCGTCGCATCCGCTTCGCAGACAGGCGGGTGAGGTCCGTGCCATCGAGCCAGATCTTCCCGCTCGTGGGCTCGATGAGCCGGTTGATGCAGCGGAGCAGGGTCGACTTCCCCGAGCCCGAGAGCCCGATCACGACGAGGAACTCCCCCTTCTCCACCGCGAACGAGAGATCGCGCAGGGCATGGACCTGCCCGCGCTCGTACACCTTGGTCAGGTGCTCAAACACCAAGTAGGGTTTGGCCATAGGGGATCAAACCGTGGGGGAGGTATCCCCTCCCCCACGGCTGTTCACCATGCTCTCAACCCAGCCCTACCGCTGCGGGTTGGGAAGCCCAATCATCGTCCGATACGTGTCGTAGTACGAATCGTCGATGAGCTCGACGTCCGTCCACTCGTAGAAGTTGGGGTTGCTCCACAGCTTGTTCCCCTCTGGGGAGCGGATGTGGGCGATGATTGCAGCAACGATCGCGTTCTCGACCCGGATCGGGAACCCAGCGGAGAAGGCGATGCAGTCGTTCGGCAGCGGGCCGATCGTATCGAGGACGGCGATCTTCTCGATGATCTCCTCGAGCGTGCCCATCCCCTCGACGCGCGACGCGGCAAGGCGCAGGTCCACGCAGGTCCCGCGCAGCTCCGGCGGATAGAGGGCGTTGTTCTCCCGGTCCCAAATCCACATCTCGGGGTCCCTCCCGTAGTCCCACTTCGGACCTTCGTAACCAGCCGGGGGCTCCGGGGGCGAGCCGTAGCTCGTGCAGAAGTCTCCCTGACCCTTGAGGAGCGCGATCATCGAGTTCGTGTGACCGCCCGACTTCACGACGCCGCTGAAGACCAGCCCGGCCTCGTCGAACACCCGCTTCGGGAACACGTAGCCCGACGTGGAGCCTTCGTCGTTGTAGATCCAGATCTTGCCGTTGAGGTCCTTGATCGAGGTGTAGCCCTTGTCGCGGGGGACGTAGATGCTCGAGAAGTAGAACGAGTAGCCACGGCGGACCGCGGCGAGACGGGCGTGGGCCCCGAAGTTCGTCTCCACCGAGATTCGGGCGTACTGATCCGTCGTCGGCGTGCCCATCACGTTCCCTTCGGCGGCCTTGAACGCCTCCACCAAAGCTGCGTAGTCCGGCATCACCCTCGGAATGATGAACAGGCCGGTTGCCTTGCCGATCGCCTCGGCGATCTGCTTCGCCGTCGACTCGATCACCTCAGCCCGCGTGGACGGGGGGAACACCCAGATGATCGGGTTGTCCCGCGTGCCGAGCGCCTGGGCGAGGCCCGTCGCCCCAAGCGCCAACGTTGCCACCAACACTGCCAGCAGAGTCCGCTTCACAGCACCACCTCCTAGGTGTGGTTCATTATACCCGACCGCCGGGGCCGCCCTCGGCTATCCCAGGAGACGATCCCGAGCTTTCACCAAGGCGCGCACCCGCGGCGGGTCCACCGGGTTTCCGACCCTCCCGTCTACCTTGAGGGCCGTCCCGACGATGAACCCATCAGCGTGAGGATACAGACCGATCCGATCGGCCCCAACCCCGCTTCCCACGAACACGGGGAGCCCGGAGGCGTCCTTCGCCACCCGGATGTCCGCGGGGACCGCGGGATCGCCGGTCGCCCCACCGGTGACGATCAGCGCATCGGGTCCGTTCCGCGCTGCGTCGCGCGCGGCCTGGGCCAACGTCTCGAAGTGTACGGCGTGCTTCACGTGCACGTCGGCGAGAACCGCCACGTCGCCGCCCAGCGCCCGCCGAAGCTCGAGGATCTCCCGGGCCTCGCCCTCGATGATCCCCTGGTCGGTGAACGCGGTCCCCGCGAACACGTTGACGCGGATGAACGACGCCCCGGCGAGGGATGCGATCGCCATCGCGGCGACGCCGTCGGAGCGGAGGACGTTCACCCCCAGGGGAATCCGCGCCCGGCGAACGAGATCGCGGACGACGATCGCCAGCGCCGCAACCGTGGCCGGGTCGGCCTTCTTCCGGAACGGCGCGTCACCGAAGTTCTCCACGATCGCCCCGTCTGCCCCACCGGCCTCGAGGGCGCCGAGGTCAGCCTGAGACCTTGCCAGGACGGGATCCAGGCCCTCCAGTGACCCGCGGGGAGTGCCCGGCAGGGGAGGAAGGTGGATGACCCCGATCAACGGCCGAGAGGAGGGATGCCACGGCAGGCCCATCGCTACCTCCGGGCGGACCGGGCCGCCTCGACGAACCGCTTCACGCGCTCCTCATCCACCGGGTTCGTCGGATCGCCGTCTCGCTTGAGGCTCGAACCGACGATCACCCCGTCTGCCCAGCGGAGGAACGCTCCGATGTTCTCTTCCGTCGCCCCCGACCCGACGAGGACCGGACGGTGGGCGAGCTCCTTCGCCACACGGACCTTGTCCACATCGGGGGCGTCTCCGGTCATCCGGCCCGACACGATGAGGGCATCTGCGCCGTAGAACTCCGTCCATTCGATGTGGGTGGCGAGGCCGATCCCCGGGAACCGCACCGCGTGCTTCTTGTCCACATCGCAGAGGAGCTTGACCTGCTCGGCATGGAGTTCCTTCCGCTTGCGCAGGAGCTCCGCGGCACAGCCGTGATCGAACTCGCCCGTGTCCCAGACCTGGGCCCCGGTGAGAAGGCACACCCGGATGAACCGCGCGCCCGCGGCCACGGCGATCGCCAGGGCCACCACGCCCCCGTTGTGAACGACGTTGATCCCCACCGGAACAGGGACCTCCTCGACCACCGCCCGGGCGGCGACGGCCTGGCACGCGCTCTCCTCCGGGGGGACGGCAGTCCCGACGTAGAACGGGAGGTCCCACATGTTCTCCACGATCAGGCCGTCCACCCCACCCCGCACGAGGGCGCGCGCGTCGGCGAGCGCGGCCTCGATCAGCGCGTCCATCCCGTATCCTGTGTACCCCGGCGCCCCAGGAAGGGGCCACAGGTGGACCATCCCGATCACCGGCGCCTCGACCCCGAACAGATCCCGGAGCGAGGCCAGCCTCAGCTCATCCCACCGCCTCTTCCACTCTGCGCTCATCGCTCCCCCTTCCGCCATCGCTCCCCCAACCACGCTCCAAGGGTACTCTGTCCGGGGACGCGATCGAGGAGAGAGAGCAGCTCGTCGAGGGAGGGAAGGGGTCCCGCTGCTCCGCGCTGCGCGGCAGCCCCACCGAGGAGGTTCGCCAGGGCACCGAGGCGCTCGGCGGGCCACCCCAGCACGACACCCACGATCGCCCCCGCGTTGAACGCGTCCCCTGCTCCGGTCGCGTTCGTCGCCACCACGGGGAACGGGGGGACAGCGACCTCTCCCTCTGGACCGGCCACGAGACACCCCTCGGCATCGAGCTTCACCGCCACCCACTCCACGCCGTGCCCGCGGAGGTGCATGACCCCCCGCGGGACCTCTGCCTCCCCCGTCAGGTCCCGAATCTCTCGCCGATTGGGCAGTGCGAGCGTGATCCCGGCCAGAAGGTCCCGCTCCGGACGAAGGGCCGGAGCGACGGCTCCCGGGTCGAGGCTGACGGGGATCCCCCGCCCACGGGCGTAGGCCACCGCGCGCTCCGCCGCCCCGCGCTCGGCCGCTCCCATCCAGGCGTACCCCGAGACGTGCAGTCCGTCGACTCCCTCGAGCCAGGACACAGGGATCTGCTCCCACCGCAGCTCGCGGGCCGCGCCCGGCGACGCGAGTAGGGTCCGCTCCCCGCCGCGTTGAACGAGCGACAGGCACACTCCGGTGGACAGGTGGGGAACCCGCTGAATCCATCGCGTGGGGACCCCGGCGCGGGTCAGGGCGGACCACAGCCAGTCCCCAAACGGATCTTCCCCGATCGCCGCCGCCAGCCGGACCTCGCACCCCAGTGCCGCGAGCCACCGCGCGGTGAGGGCCGCCGATCCCCCCCAGGCCGGCGCGGTGACGGCGTGAGCCTCTCCCCCCGGAGGGGGCATCGTCTCGACCTGGACGAGCACATCCAGGTTGAGGTCGCCGAGGACGGCGACCACCGGGCGGTTGCTCACTCCCGCTTGTACGGCACGCCGAGCGCCTTCGGGAACCGCACGCGCCCGACAACCCCCGACACCACGAGCAGGGTCACGATGTAGGGGAGCATGTCCACGAACTGCCACGGGATCGTCTTCACCGGGAGCGTCTTGATCCACGTGGCGAGGCTCTGGAAGAACCCGAAGATGAACCCGCCCACTAGCGCGAGAAGGGGATTCAGGCCGCTGAACACGACGGTGGCCAGGGCGATGAACCCCCGGCCAGCGGAGATCTCCTTCGTCACCGAACCGAACCACGCGACGGACATGAACGCCCCGGCGAGGCCGGCCAGCGCTCCGCCGAACGTCGTCGCCAGGAGCCGGGTCAGGTTGACGTTGATCCCCGCGACGTCGGCGGCCTCGGGGTTCTCGCCAACCGCCTTGAGGATCAGGCCGGCGCGGGTCCGCTTGAGAAACCAGTACGCAACGAACGGCAGGGCGATGGCGAGGAAGATGAGCGGTGACAGCGCCCCCATCGGCGTCCGCAGCTTGAGGAGCTGGGCCTCGGCGGGGACGGCATGGAACCCTGGGGCGCCGAGCTTGATGAGGCCGAACGCCACGAACCCGAGGGCGAACAGGTTGATCCCGATCCCGGCGATCATCTGGGTCCCCTTCCAGTAGGCGCAGATGATGGAGAACACAAGCCCGATCGCCATCCCCACGCCCATGCCCACGAGCAGACCGACGATCGGACCGCCCGCCTTCGCGCCCAAGGCCCCGACGAACGCGCTGATGAGGAGGATCCCTTCGAGCCCGATGTTGAACAGGCCCGCCGTCTCGCCGATGATCTCCCCCACCGCGGTGAGGGTGATCGGCACCATCGCGTGGAGAGAGATCCGTAGCAGATCGAGAACGTAACTCCAGTTCATGCTCCCTCCTCCGTGGCCGACCGCCGCCGGGAGACGGTCTGGACGAGCTCCCGTCCCACCTTGGCCATGGCGGGGAACAGCCGCACCAGCTCAGGAATCGCCATCGCCAAGACGATCGCGCCCATCACCACCCGCACCATCTCCAGCGGGACAGGGTTCGAGCCGTAGAACTGCATCACCCGGCCACCCGCGTTGAGCCCGCCGAAGAACAACGCCGCGAACAGGATCCCGATCGGGTGGTTCCGCCCTACCATCGCCACTGCCATCCCGTCGAAGCCGAGGTTCATCAGCTCGGGCAGTCCGCTGATGATGGCGTAGGTGGGGGGAAGTCCCATCGTCGTTGCCGCGCCGGCCAATCCGGCCGCCACCCCACCCAGGGCGAAGCTCAAGAACATCGTTCGCTTGATCGAGATTCCCCCGTACCGGGCCGCGGTGGGGGTGAGGCCGGCCGCCCGCACTTCGTACCCCACGGCGGTGTGCCAGAGGAGGACGTACACCAGCAACGCGAACGCCACCGCCAAGTACACCGCGGCCGAGAGGTCGGTGCCCGGGACGAGCACCGGGAATCGTGCCGAAACGGGGATCCGCACGGTGCGCTGTGCCTGCCGGGGATCCACAAGAACGAACGCCACGAGGTAGAACACGAGAAACCGGCTGATCCAGTTGAACATGATCGTGGAGATGACCTCGCTCACCCCACGGGTGAGCTTGAGGAGCGCGGGCCCCAGGCTCCACAGGGCGCCGGCCACCGCCGCCGCCAGGATCCCCACGATGAGGTGCCACGGATGGGGGGCAGAGAAGTACGCCACGCAGATCGAGGCCGCCGCCCCGACGTACATCTGGCCCTCCGCCCCGATGTTGAACATCCCCGCCCGGAGGCAGATCGAGAACGTGAGTGCGGTGAGGATGAGCGGCACTCCACGGGCAATCGAGCTCGCGATCTCGTAGTCGCCTCCGTAGGCTCCCCGGAGGAGCGCCCAGTACGCTCGCCACGGGTCGTAGCCCCAGATGTACATCAGCACCGCTCCCACGAGGAGCCCAAGCAGTGCGGCAAGCACGGATTCAAGCGCGGGGTGGAGCCCCGTCAACGTCCGGTGCACTCCCCGGAGAAGCTTCCCTCCGGGACGACCTTCTGGTGTGGTCATGCCTTCACCCCCACGCCGCCCATCAGCATCCCCACCTTCTCCCGGTCCAACTCGTCGGGCCGGGCCACGGCCATGAACCTCCCCTCGTACATGATCGCCACCCGATCGGACAGGGCGAGCACCTCGTCCAGATCAGCGGACACAAGGAGAATGGCCCGTCCCCGGTCCCGCATCTCGACCAAGGTGTCCCGGATGTACTGAGCGGCACCGACGTCCAACCCACGCGTGGGCTGGGAGGCGATCACGATCGCCGGATCCTTGGCGAGCTCCCGCCCCACGATGAGCTTCTGCTGGTTCCCGCCCGACAGGCTCTTCGCCGGGGCACCCGGCCCGGTGGCCTGGATCTCGAACCGCTCCATGAGCGCCCGGACATGGGCGTTGATGCGCCCCCAGCGGAGGATCGACAGCGGACCCCGGAACTGATCCCAGCGGTGGACCCCGAGGATCGCGTTCTCGGCAAGGGTGAACGGAAGGACAAGCCCCAGCACCCAGCGGTCTTCGGGAATGTGGGCCACCCCAAGCTGGTAGATCTGCCGGGGGTCGAGGCCGAGGATGTTCCGCCCGTTGATCGTGGCCACGCCCTTCAGGGCGGGGCGGAGTCCGGTCAGCGCTTCCACGAGCTCGGTCTGACCGTTGCCCTCCACGCCGGCGATCCCGAAGATCTCTCCGCCGTACACATCGAACGTGAGGTCGTGCACCGCGATCGGTTTCGTGGTCCCCGCGACAGACAGGCCCTCGACGTGGAGCACCCCGGGGCCGCGCTCGCGGTCCCCGTGGGGCCCGTGGACGGGGATCTCGTCGGTGGACAGCTCCACGGCCCGCTCCGCACGGGTGCCGACGGCTCGGCCCACCATGAGCTGAGCCAACTCCTCCCGCGTGACGTCGGCCGTGCGGACGTCCCCGACCACCGTCCCCTTACGCAATACGATCACGCGATCCGTGATCGACCCCACTTCCTTCAGCTTGTGGGTGATGAGCACGATCGCCTTTCCCTCGTCCCGCAGCCGGCGCAGGAGCTTGAACAGATCGTCCACCTCGAGCGGGGTGAGAACGCTCGTCGGCTCGTCGAGGATGAGGAGGTCCACGTCCTGGGAGAGAACCTTGAGGATCTCCACCCGTTGCTGCTCGCCCACCGCGAGCTTCTCTACTGGAACGTCAAGCGGGACCCTAAGCCCGCTCTCGGCCATCAGCGCCTCGAGCTTGGCCCGCGTCGCACCGAGCTGAAGGGATGTAAACGGGCGCTCGTGGGACAGCGCCACGTTCTCCACCGCCGTGAACGTGCCCACAAGGGCAAAGTGCTGGTGGACCATCCCGATCCCGAAGTCGAGGGCCTCGCGCGGGCTGGAGAACCGCACCCGGCCCCGGGGGGACACCACCCGACCGCGGGTCGGGGGGAGAAGCCCCGACAGGATCTTGGTGAGCGTGGTTTTGCCGGCCCCATTCTCACCCAGCAGCCCGACGATCTCGCCAGGACGGAGCTCTACCGTCGCATCGCGAAGCGCCACCGTACCGTCGGAGTAGGTCTTGCTGATCCGCTCCGCCCGAAGGAAGTACCCGTCGCTCTTCTTCGTGCCGCTACGTTGTTTGGTCTGGCTCATCCACGTCCCTCCGGACGCTGACCAGGAAGAACAAGGGGAGAGGGTGCGCAGCGCGCCCCCCCTCCCCTGGTCGTCTCACACGGAACTGGGCCTACGGCGCGCCCAACGTGTACAGGGCGCGAATGGCCTGCATCTCGGCAGCCGTGTCCGCGGTCGGCACGACGATCGTCCCGTCAAGGATCCCGGCCTCGAGCTCGTCGACAGCCTGCCAGATCCACGCCGGCACCGTCGCCCGGTTGGCCAGCCAGTTGCTGATCGTTTCGTCGCGGTCCTCCGGCTTGAGCGCGCCAGCGGAGATGCCGAACTCGATGAACTCGATCAGGTCTGGATACTTGCTGATCCCAACGCCACCCTCCGCCAGACCGAGGCTGGTGATGCCGCCCTTGAACGTCCCCTTGACCACGGCCTCCACGGCCTTGTAGCACCCGATGTCCACACGCTTCATCCCGCTCGCCAGGCCGTGCATCCCCTTGCCCATCCAGTCCTGGTTCGCGTCCACGCCGAAGTAGTACGGCGGTCCGGAGCGCGTCCCGCGGTTGCGGTGGAACTCGGTGATCGCCTCGAGGTCTCCGATCCCGAGCGGGCCAGCCACGTTGTACACCCCGACTGCACCCTGGGCGAGCATGGCCTCGGTGGCCGCTTTCCCCAACGCGATGTCGGAGAACGAACCGGTGTACGTGTACAGAAGCCCGGTCGGTTTCGCGGTTCCGGTCACCTGGGCGTACTTCTGGTTCCCCCAGTCGATGCCAAACCGGTACCCCGCCTCAAAGTGGTACAGAACCGGGATCTCAATCCCCAGCACCACGCCCACGTTCGGGTACCCGTAGTGGGCAGCGACCATCGCCCCGAGGGCGCCGACGAGCGCCGACATCTCGTTCTCGCGGAACACGATGCTCATCACGTTCGGCGCGTCGACAACCGAGTCGATGATCGCGAACTTCTGCTGCGGGAACTCCTCCGCCGCCTGGGCCAGCGCGTCCCCCAGCAGGAACCCGACGCAGATGATGAGGTCGTACTGCCGCGTGCGGGCAAGGTTCCGCAGGTTCGGCAGGTAGTCCGCGGCGGTCGCGCTCTGGACCTCGACCATCTCGAGGCCGAAGTCTTCGGCTGCCTGATCCGTCCCCTTGAATCCCATGTCGTTGAACGAGAGGTCGCCCCGCCCACCGACGTCGAGAACAACCGCCACTTTGCCTGCAAACACGGGCGCCGTCGCCAACACAAGCACCAACGCCAAACCCAGCCACTTTCGCACCGCGTATCCCCCCTTGTTAGGATGTTCCGAGCACGGTGGCCCGGCAGGCGGATTCTACCCTCGCCCCGAGGACGGGACAACGCGTCAGAATGAGAATCCTGTCGCTCGTCCCTGATCCGGCCTCGCCTGCAGGGGGCCGACAGCGGTGGTCCAAAGAGAGGGGGAGGGACCGGGGGGTCCCTCCCCGAGGCGAGGAACAGGAGGCCAGGAAGCGGCTCTCGACCGCGTGCCGCACCGATTCGAACGGTGGCCTGGGGGGTCTGGGCCCCCGCTCGGCCGGCACCGTGCCTGGGCATCGTGGCCGTGGCCCGTGATCTAGGTTACGTTCCTCGGGGGAGGGACAAAGGACAAGGCGCACCACGTGACGCCACGTGTGCGCCCGACCGTGCACACCTCTGGGTCAGTCCGGGACTCGGACGATGCGCCAGTAATCCCAGACCGTGTTCAGAAGCCGATCGAAGTCGTCGCGGCTCGCCGGCTTGTTGAGGAAGCCCGCCGCCCCGGAGTCGTACGCACGAGCCATCTCCTCTTCAGAGTCGGACACCGTGAGCACCACCACCGGGATCTTGCGCAGCTTCTCGTCCTCCTTGATCTTGTCGAGGATGGCCTGGCCCTTCACCTTGGGCAAGTTCAGGTCCAGCAGAACCAAGTTGGGCCGCGGGGCGTCCTTGTGCTTCCCCTTGCGGAACAGGAAGTCCAACGCCTCCGCTCCGTCCTGTACCCAATGGAGGTCGTAGCGTGTCCCGGCCTTCTCCAGACCGCGGACAGACCTCTCGATCAGTTCGTAGTGCGACTCGTCGTCTTCCACCACGAGGACGATCATTCGCCGTTCAACGGGCATCGCTCTCCACCCCTTTGTTCGCCGGCACCCGGGGGATCGTGAAGTTGAACGTGGTTCCGACGCCGACCTCCGACTCCGCCCATATCCGCCCGTCGTGCTCTTCCACGATCCGACGGCATATCGCCAAGCCGGCCCCGGTGCCTTCGGTTTTCGTATCCAGCTTCTCGAAGATCTTGAAGATGATGTCCAGGTAGTCGGCCTCGATGCCAGGACCGTTGTCCCGCACGTAGAAGAGGTATGAGTCGCCGCGATAGGGCTTCCATCCCACTTCGACCACGGGCAACGCCTTGTCGTTGAACTTCGCGGCGTTGCAGATGAGGTTCTGGAACACATCTCTCAGCAGCGAAGGCACGGCCCACACCCGGGGTAGGTCGGGAGCGATCGTCACGCTCACCGACTTGATCCGATCGCCCAGATCCTCGCACACCTCTTGGACCAGCTTTCCCACGTCCACCTGTTCGAACCGCGACGGGTCGATGCGCATCTGGGAGAACTTCGTGAGGTCCACGATGAGCTGGTCCATCCGCTGCAACCGAGCCTGGGCCTTCTCGAGGTCGGCCCGGACCTCTGCCGGGAGCTCGCCGTTGCTGTGACGGTCGAGGATCGACGTGAGATACCCCAGGGCCGTGCGCGTCGGGTTGCGCAGGTCGTGCGACACCACGTCGCTGAAGTTCTTCAGGCTCTGGTTCACCTCGTCGAGGTGCGCCTTCTCTTGACGCAACTCCTCCTCCAACCGTTTGAGCTCGGTGATGTCGGCGTAGTAGTCGATTCGTCCACCCCGGTAGCGAGCGGTCTCGATCGGGATCGAGCGATACTGGATAACCCGTTCGGCTACGCCGACCCCAGACCGGATGCGCGTCACGAAGTGGTCGATCCCGGCGCCGGAGCGGTATGCGTCCTTGACCAACGCGGCGTACTCCTCCCCGTTGTCGAGCACGTTCGCAATCCGATCGCGCACCCGCTCCGCGGGCATCCCCGCCAGCCCGTCGCGGTCGATCCCGAACAGCTCCTCCACGGCCTGGTTCGCCCACAGGACGCGCTTCCCTTCGTCCCAAAGGATGACCCCCAGATCAAGCGTGTCGATCCCGTCTTCGATCAGGAACCGGTACCGCGCCTCTTGCTCGCGCAACTTGTGTTCGAGGGCCTGAACCTCCGACCGATCCTGGGCTTCGATCACGGCAACCGTGCCGGTGACTCGACGGCCCTGGATGTCCACGGTGATCGCCCGGCCCCCCTCGGACCGGAACCGCAGCCGCTCCTGCCGCAGTTCGCCCCGCTCGAACAGCGTCTTGAGGAGGTCCTTGAAGTGATCCGTGTCCTCGGGGTGGACGTAGGCCGAGATCTGCAGCGACTGCCGATCTGGCCAGCCCAGTAGTTCCCGCGACCGTCGGTTGCGCCGGCTCACGTTTCCGCGGTTGTTCACGACGTGAACGATGTTGAGCGAGTTCTCGAAAAACTCGCGCCCGTAGCAGTCCTCGACCCGCTGGCGGGTCTCCCGATACTGGGTCCGCTGGCCCCACAGAAAACCCGCACCTCGTCCCAACAACGCGATCCCCGCGAACAAGAGCGGAATCGCCACCCCCAACCACGGCTGGACGAACACGAACCCCAGCGGCACGAGCACCGGGACGGTCAGCACCCCCGCTGCGAGCCACGCAACCGCCGTCCCCACCCAGCTGAGGACAAACGACGCGATGAACAGAGCGATCCCCAGGGTCGCCAACAGAACGGCCAGATCGGCTCCCACCGCTCCCTCCCAACCCCATGGAAGGGCAGTACCCCACAGCGCAGCCGCCGCTACCAGGAACAGACCCGTGACCATCCACACCCGTCTGCGGTGGGTCATCTTCTCTCGTGACATCGCTCGACTATCCGCGATCCTGGGCTGCCGGCCAAGGACACGGGTCCCCCGTTCGCCAACTCAGATGATGACCGCTTCGTCGCTCTGCACGGAGAACGGCTCGATGAGACGCTTCAGGTAGTCTTCCTTGAGAACCGAGATGCGTCGATTGTCGATCGCCACAATCCCGCGCGACTCGAGCTCGCCCAGGGTGCGGATCGCGGTCTTCGAGGACACGCCCGCCATCTCGGCCAGCTCGGCCCTGGATAGCTCGAGACCGAGCCGATCGAGGGCCAGGATGAGGCGCGACAGCCGCTCCTTCGATGAAGCGTAGGACCGCTCGGCCAGCTTGTTCTGAAAGGCCTTCAACTCCTGCGAGACGTGCTCGAAAAACCGGAACACCGTCTTCGGGTAGTGCTCGAGAAAATAAAAGAAGTCGCCGCGCTCGATGAACCCGATCTTCGACGGAATGAGGGTCTTCGCGTAGGCGTTGTGCAACCCCTTGTCGAAGAGGGTCGTCTCCCCGGCGAGCCCTCCCGGGCCGACGATCTTCAGGATCTGGGACTTGCCCTTCGAGCTGCGCTTCACGAGCTTCACCGCGCCGGAGAAGACCAGATAGAAGCCAAAAGCCGGTGCACCTTCCATGAACAGCAGCTCTTCGGCCCCGTAGTCAATCGTCCGCACCAACCCGCCCAGTTTCTTCAGGTCGTCCGTCTTCAGATCAGCGAACACGCGGAAGTCTTTCAGCTCGGCCATGTCGTCCCTCACCCGGACGACAGTCTACGGATCTCAGGGAGCGGCGTCAAATCTTGTGCCCCCGTTCCCCTCCCCATAGAATGGGGGTCGAGCCGGGGTGGCGGAATTGGCAGACGCGCTGGACTCAGGATCCAGTGGGGTATCCACTCCCTGTGTGGGTTCAAGTCCCACCCCCGGCACTGAGGCTCGCCCAGCGGTCGTCTCTGCCTCGCGTCGCACGGACCTTCCCCGGTGGTACCTCCCGTGGCTGAAGACCGCGCTCCGCAACAAGGAGGCCACGGTTCGCCTCCCCTACGGGGGACAGAGGGTCGTGCCCTTGGAGCCCGAACGGGTCCATACCCTCATCCTGTGGTCGAAGGACTTCTCCCACCTGCTGGCGGACCGCCCGCTGCGCGCCCTTCTCGGACGGTACGACCAACTCGTGACCCACTTCACGGTGACTGGCCTGGGGGGGACCCGCATCGAGCCTGGCGTTCCCCCGTGGAACGACGCGATCGCCCAGCTTCCTGAGCTCATCGCGCTCTGCAGGGATCCGGAGCGGGTCGTGGTGCGGTTTGACCCCATCGTGTTCTGGCACGAGGGCCGCCGCATCCACAGCAACCTCGGCTATGCCGGTCCTGTGTTCCAGGCCTGCGCCCACACTGGGGTCCGGAGCGTTCGCGTGAGCACAGCCACCCTCTACGGGAAGGTTCTCCGCCGCGGTGTGCAGTGGCACGACCCTTCGCCAGATCAGAAGGAGGCCATTGCAGCTCAGCTGCAGGATCTCGCGTGCCGTCACCGGCTCAAGCTCGGAGCGTGCAGCGATCCCGCCCTCGAACGGGCGGGAATCCCTCGCGTCCCGTGCATCGACGGAGCCCGCCTCACCGAGCTTCACCCCCGCCGGGAACCGGCCTCGCCGCGGCGGGACCGGGGCCAGCGGCCAAGCTGCCTGTGCACGGAAAGCGTGGACATCGGCTCCTACACGATGCGCTGCCCAGGGGGTTGTCTCTACTGCTACGCCCATCCGCAGCTTCCCCGCCGCCCGTCCTGACCCCAGGCACGCCGGGGAGGCGAAGCAGCGCTGTCCACAGCACGACCCCGCCGGTCGGCGCCTCCCGCATCGGACGCCGCCCAGATGGAAGAGGAGACCTGTCCAGGCGTTGTCCGGTCTGGTCGGCGAAAGCGATGCCCCTAGCGGCGGACCGCTGGTCGCGTGGATCCAATGACGTCGGCGTAGCAGAGGGCTACCCGAACGTGCCGGCGAGCACGCCGAGCAGAGCGAACCCTCCTCCAAGCAGCCACAGTCGCACCACGACCTTCGGCTCCGGCCAGCAGGGGCTGCGCAGGCGGTGAGGCCACGTCACCGCTCCGGCCTCGAGGTGGTGGTGAAACGGAGCCATTTTGAACAGGCGCACGCCGGTCAGCCTGTAGCTCACCACCTGGAGGATGACCGACAGAGCCATCAGCACGAACACCCCACCTGCCACCGGCAGAACGAACACGCCCCCCCCGGCGAACGCCAACCCGAACAGAAAACCGCCGAGACCCATCGACCCAACGTTGCCCATGAACACACGGGCCGGAAACGCGTTCGCCCACAGGAACCCGATGCCGGCGCCCAGTGCTACGACGCTGATTCCGCGCAGCTCCGGTCCACCGACGATGCCCAGGAAGGCGAGCGTGGCCGCGACCCACAACCCCGTGGCCAGGCCGTCCAGTCCGTCGGCAAGGTTCACCGCGTTGACTGTGCCCACGAACCCCATGACCACGAGCGGAACCCAGCCCCAAATGGGAACAGCGGTCAGCGGGAGTCGCAGCGAGGAGAAGGGCACCACGATCTCTACTGCACCCATGCTCGGGACCAGAGAGCACAGAACGCCCGCGCCCAGCGTCTGGGCCAGCAGCGTCTGGTGGGGGACCAAGCCCACCGAGGATCCTCCCCGCTGCGAGCGCAGGTCGTCGGCCAATCCGATCGCCCCCCCGACCACGGTGGACAGGAGCACGAACCCCCCCGCAAGCGACGGACCCGGACCCCACGCCCACAACAACGCCGTCCCCACGACGATCAGGCCGAGGGGAACGATCCCTCCCATCGTCGGTGTCCCCGCCTTCCCCTGGTGATCGGCCGGCCCCTCGGGGCGGATCCGTTGGCCCGCGCGCACCCACCGGGCGAACCGTGGACTGGCCCACGCGGCAAGGGGAAAAACCCCCAAGGCCAGAACCAGCCCCAGCGTCAGCCCTTCCACCGCCACTCCCCGTCCGCCGACAGCAAGCTCGTGCGGACGTCGGCCGCAGCGCCCCCCCCCAGCACATGGCCCACCGCCCGAAACAAGTCGTGGGCCGACGTGAGCCGGAGGCCATGGTCTCGGCACCCGCGGCGCACGGACTCGGCCCACTGCGGTCCCCGCCGGCGGGGGTCGAGCCGCGGCTCGGCCAAACAGACGAGCATCCCCCGCACGTCTGCGTTCTGCTCGGCCCGCAGCCGATCGAGGCCCAGAAGGAGAGCCCGGTGCTCCTCCGGTCCTACGGGACCAAACACCGACAGCGCCACCCGCACGAGGAGGTCGCCCTCGGCCGAGGCAGCGAGAGCCATCGCCGAACCGTCACCGAGGGGAGACACGGTGAACCCCAGCCGATCCAGTGCAGCCCAGACTGCCTGCGCCAGCCCGAGGAGACCCCGGGGGGCGAGGAGCGCCCGCAGGAGGTCGAAGCCCCGGCGCATTTCGCCCAACTCCTGTTCCCTCCGGCGAATCTTCTCCCGATCGCGGGCCACCGCCTCCGCGGCCCGACGGAGTTCGTCCTCGCCCGGAAGCTCGTACCCCCCGATCCACTCCGGAAGCTCGACCGGCAAGGGCTCATCGAGAATCGCCGCCACCGTGGGCAGCAGGCGCTCGCCCGCCTCGGATGGCGATGCGCCGGGAAAGGATGGAACGAACAGAATCCGCCCTGAGCCGATCGGGAGATCCCACGCCAGGGCGTCGCCGACGCGGTTCGTGGCCAGCACCTTCCCGAACGAGCCCAGCGGGGCACCGAGGGTCGTCACGAGCACCGCCTCGTAGCCAAGCGTGGTGAACGCCTCCAGGTACGACGCTGCGGGGTGGGGCTCCTCGACGAGGGTCACGTCGTGCCCCCGCCGGGGGACGACCCGCAACCCCTGCGGCAGGCCCAGGTGGTGGGGACCGGACACGAGGGACGTGCGGGGCAGAAACGCGTACCGGTCCAGACGGTGAGGAAGAGGTCCGGCAATCTCGACCCCCTCCCCGGGGGCGCGCACCCGAACCACGACCACGCCCCCGCCCCGAAACAGGAGGTCCTCGATCTCCGTTCGCCGCGTGGTCACGAGATTGTCCAAGGCGCGGGACAGGCCAAGATCCCGTCCCGGGTGGAGGCGCCACACCCCATCGGGCTCGAGCACGGCGTGGGACAGCCAGAGCGAGGGCAACGACTCCGGATCGATGAGGACCGCATCGTAGCTCGCCAGCGAATCCGCGGAAGGGAACTCCGCCCGGATCACGCCCGGCCCATCCACATCCCACCCCAGCGCGAGAACCCGCATCGGGGCCATTGTACGAACGGGTACGCGGACGGCCAATGGCGGGTTGCCGTGCGAAGCGGAGGTCGCTACGCTCGCCCCATGGGTTGGACGGTGATTCCCACCGCGTGGGGGGAGTTCCGGGCGGACCTCGACGGAGGTCACCTCGTCGAGCTGCGGTTCCCCGGTTCTTCGGTCGGAGAGCCCGCCGCCCCGTCTCCCCTCCAGGAGCGGCTTTCGGATCAGCTCGCGGCGTACCTGGCCGGCGCGGGCACGGCGTTCGACCTTCCCCTTCGCCTTCGCGGAACGGCGTTCCAGAAGTCCGTGTGGCGCGAACTGCTGCGAGTCCCCTACGGGACCACGATCACCTACGGAGAGCTGGCAGCGCGGATCGGACGTCCTCATGCCGCCCGGGCGGTTGGACAGGCCGTTGGAGCGAACCCTGTGCCGATCGTGGTCCCCTGCCACCGGGTCCTGCCCGCGGGCGGAGGGCTCGGCGGTTTCGGACCCGGGCTGGAGTGGAAGGAGCGGCTCCTCGCGCTCGAGGGCGCTGGTTCGTGACCCGTCGTCCGTGGTCCGCTGTCCGGTGCCCGTGATCCGCTAACCGTGATCCCGTCGTCGGTGATCCGTTCGCCGTCAGCCGTGGTCCGTGGGGCATCGTCCGGGGTCCGCACGGGGCCTCGTCTCCAACCCGGTGTCGGGGTGACCGACGAACCGTCCACCGCCGACCGCAGGACCCCCCTTTCGCTACAGCGAGAAATCGTCGCCGAGGTACGCCAGACGCGCTTGAGCATCCGCAACGATCTCGTCGGGCGTCCCCGCGCAGAGGAGCCTTCCCTGATGGATCAGGTACGCCCAATCCGTGATCCGCAGGGTGTCGCGGACGTTGTGATCGCAGATCGCGATGCCGATTCCGGAGCCGGCCAGCCGGCGCAGCAACGCGGCCAGCTCCGCCACCGTGAGCGGATCGACCCCTGAGAACGGCTCGTCGAGAAGCAGGAACGCCGGGCGGGCTACGAGGGCCCGGGCGATCTCGACCTTGCGCCGCTCACCCGCCGACAGCTTCCCCACGGAACGGCTGAGCAGGCCGGCGAGCCCCAGCTCCGCCACCACTGCGTCAACCTGCCCGTTCCACGGGAGCCCCAGCCCCTCCAGTGCCAGTCGCAGGTTTCCTCGCACCGACGTGCGCAGAAAGACCGACGGCTCCTGGGGAAGGTAGTGGATCCCCGCCCGCGCCCGGCGGAAGAACGGGAACCGAGTGATCTCGCGCCCATCGAGCCGCACCGCCCCCCCCGTCGGACGGAGGAACCCCACGAGCAGGTAGAGGGTCGTCGTCTTGCCCGCACCGTTGGGGCCGAGAAGCCCCGTGACCTTCCCTGTTCTGAACTCGACGGTGATCCCATCCACCGCGCGGCGGCGGCCGAACGCCCGGACGAGGCCGACGCCCTCAAGGAGCTCGGCCAACGCGTGCCTCCGTCACGTGCAGCGTGCCCGCCCGAGGCCACGCCACGAGCGCTGTTCCCGCCACCGTCATCCCGTGGCCGGTCACGGTCACCCCTCCGGTGACCAGCCGGTCTCTATCAAGTTCATAGGTCCCCGATTCGAACTCGAGTCGCCACCCCGCGAATTCCACCGCGGCCTGGGAAAGCTGCACAGCGCGTCCGATCTGCCACCGGGCCTCGGCTGCCGTCAGCGCCACCCCGCGCCCCTCGGCGGCAAGGCCGACGAGCACGAGCCCGCCCGACCAGCGCGCCTCACGGCACTCGAACGAGAACCCCTCGCCCTCCCCAACGATCGGTTCGACACCCCGTTCGACGGGAGAAGGTTCGTCGGTGAACAGGGTCCACTCTCGGCCGTATCGATCGGCCCGGATCCGCGGGGCGCGGAGGACGAGGTGCGGGGTACCCTGATCGTAGAGCTGGACCTGAACCCGCTCACCTTCCCACCCGCTGTCGGTCCGGACGAGCACGTCCATCCGCACCTCCCACTTCGTGCGCCCGGCCTCGTCGTACACGGTCAGCCATGGGGCCTCCGCCTGCACCGACTGCCCCACAGAGAAAGGCGTGAACAGGACGGTGAGCGCTACCACGAGCGCTCCAACGGGTCCGCCCCGCTGCCGACAACGCGAACGGAAGACCCCCGGAGGCACAGTGGTCCCGCGTGCGGGCGGGGCCCGTCTGCCCCGCAGAGCATCACGCGCTGTGGCCGTCGCGCTCATCTTCGTCCTCCCGACCCGAGCGGACCACGACCGAAGCCAGGCTCCGCTGCGCGGGCGGGGTGCTGGGGCGTCGCCGCCAGGCCTCGCGCCGCAAGGCCCCGTGGGGGGCCGTTCCCGCAGGACGCTACGACAGGCATGCTTGGACGAACCCCACGAACAACGGGTGCGGCTCCAACGGGCGAGATCGGAACTCAGGGTGGTACTGAACGCCGACGTACCACGGGTGATCTGCTGCTTCGACGGCCTCCACGAGCTGCCCATCCGGGGACAGGGCGGACAGACGCAGTCCCCCCCGTTCAAAGGCCTCGCGGTACAGCGGGTTGAACTCGTAGCGGTGCCGGTGCCGTTCCCCGACGACCGTCGCCCCGTAGGCCGCATGCACGCGGGTCCCGGGGATGATCTCCATCGTGTACTCGCCCCGCCGCATCGTTCCTCCCTTCGCAGTGACCGCCCCCTGCTCGGGAAGGAGGTCAATCACCGGGTACGGAGTGCCCGGGTCGAACTCGCTCGAATTGGCCCGGGCCCATCCCAGAACGTCTCGGGCGAACGCGATCGTCGCGACCTGCATCCCCAGACAAATCCCGAAGTACGGCACCCCTGCCCGCCGCGCGTACCCCGCCGCGAACACCTTTCCTTCGACCCCCCGTTCGCCGAACCCGCCTGGAATGAGCAGGCCCGCGAACCCGGCCAGCGCCCGCGCTCCCTCCCGCTCCACCAGGGACGAGGGAATCCATCCCACCTCGACCCGCGTCGCCAGTGCCGCCCCCGCGTGGTGGAGCGCTTCGATGATCGATAGGTACGCGTCGTGGAGCTCGACGTACTTGCCGACGATGCCGATGCGCACGGTTCGCGCAGGGTGCTCGAGCCGCGCGACGAACTCCCGCCATGCGGTGAGGTCCTCCTCGCCGGCCGCACGATCGAGCCGAGCAAGGAGCTTCGTGTCCAGGCCCTCCTCTCGCATCGCCAGGGGAACGCCGTAGATCGTCGCCAGGTCGCGACCCGCGATGACGTGCCCCCGGGGAACGTCGCAGAACAGGGCGATCTTGTCGCGCAGCCCCGCCGGCAGCTCCACCGGACACCGTGCGACGATGAAGTCGGGCTGGATCCCGGCGGTGCGGAGCTCCTTGACGGAGTGTTGGGTGGGCTTGGTCTTCAGCTCCTGCGTCGTCGACAGGATCGGCACGTACGCCAAGTGCACGACCGCCACATCGGACCGCGGGAGCTCGTCCCTCAGCTGACGAATCGCCTCGAGGTAGGGCAGACCCTCGATGTCGCCCACCGTGCCCCCGACCTCGACCACCACCACCTCGGCTCCCGTGGCCTCGGCAGCACCTCGAACGCGGCGCTTGATCTCGTCCGTGATGTGGGGGATGACCTGCACGGTGTGCCCGAGGTAGTCGCCGGCCCGCTCGCGGGAGATCACGTCGCGGTACACCCGACCCGTGGTAAGGTAGTTCGCCGTCCCAAGGTCCTGGCCGAGGAACCGCTCGTAGTGCCCGATGTCGAGGTCCGTCTCCAGGCCGTCCCGCGTCACGAACACCTCGCCGTGTTCGTAGGGGTTCATCGTCCCTGCGTCTACGTTCAGATACGGGTCCACCTTCTGCAGGGTCACCTTCACCCCGCGGGCTTGGAGGAGGCACCCCAGGGACGCGGTGAGCACCCCTTTCCCCAGGCCGGACACCACGCCACCGGTGACGAACACGTACTTGGCCACGGGGTCCCATTTTAGCCGCAATCCCAACTCGCTGCCGCACGGCAGTTGCGTCGCTCGAGGCCCTCGCTATAATGCGAGCCTGGAGGGTGATGGGATGGCAGCATTCAGAACGGTGCTTCAGATCGTGTTCCTCGTGGACGCCCTTGCCCTGATCGGCCTTGTCCTCCTGCAGATGTCGGAGCATGCCTCGATGGGTGGCGCGTTTGGGTCCGGGATGTCGGGCACCGTGTTCGGGCGCGACGTGACCAAGGACCCCAAGAAGCTCGCCACGGGCGTGCTCGGCGGGGTGTTCCTCGTCCTCGGCCTGCTCCTCGCCATCCTGTAGAGAGGACTTCGTGCCCCTCGTCGAGCTCCGCGACCTCCACACCTACTTCTACACCGAAGACGGCGTCGTCAAAGCCGTGGACGGTGTGTCGTTCGCCATCGAACCCGAGCGCACCCTGGGTGTGGTCGGCGAGTCGGGGTGCGGCAAGAGCGTCACCGCCCTGTCGATCATGGGCCTTGTCCCGATGCCGCCAGGGAAGATCACCGCGGGAGAGATCCTGTTCCACCGGAACGGTCGCCCGATCCGTCTCACCTCGCTCAACCCCAAGGGCCGCGAGTACCGCTCGATCCGGGGTAAGGAGATCGCGATGATCTTCCAGGAGCCGATGACCTCGCTGAACCCGGTGTTCACGATCGGCTACCAGATCATGGAGGCGATCCGGCTCCATCAGAAGGCAAGCAAGAAGGAGGCCCGCACTCGGGCCATCGAGGTTCTGCGTCAGGTGGGAATCCCTCTTCCCGAGCAGCGGGTAGACGAGTACCCGCACCAGCTATCGGGTGGGATGCGTCAACGAGCGATGATCGCGATGGCCTTGTCCTGCAACCCGTCCCTCCTCATCGCCGATGAGCCGACCACCGCGCTCGATGTGACGATCCAGGCCCAGGTTCTGGACCTGATGCGGGACATCCAGCAGAAGTTCCGCACGTCGATCATGTTCATCACCCACAACCTCGGGGTGGTGGCCGAGATGTGCCAGGACGTGGTGGTCATGTACCTGGGGAAGGTCGTCGAGCAGGCGCCCGTCGGCCCCCTGTTCCACACCCCGAAGCACCCCTACACCCAAGGGCTCCTCCACTCCATCCCGTCGCTGGCCACCAAGAAGCAGCGGCTGGAGCCGATCACCGGCGTCGTCCCCGACCCGCTGGACGCTCCTCCAGGCTGTCCGTTCAACCCCCGCTGCCCGCACGTGATGGAGGTCTGCACGAAGGAGATGCCCCCGCTGATCTCGGTGGGCCCCGAACATAAGGCCGCGTGTTGGCTGTACAAGGAGACGGCATGACCGGTGAGATGAGCCCCAACGACGGCGTCCTGCTACGCGTCACCGGCCTCAAGAAGTACTTCCCCGTCAAGAAGGGCGTCTTCCGTCGTACGGTGGGCTGGGTCAAGGCCGTGGACGACGTGGACATGTTCATTCCCCAAGGGGAGACGCTCGGTCTGGTCGGTGAGTCGGGCTGCGGCAAGACCACCTGCAGCCGAACCATTCTGCGCCTGATCGAGCCGTCCGCCGGCGAAGTTTGGTTCCGGTCCAAGACCCTGGGCGAGATGGTCAACGTGACCACCCTCCCCCGACGCCAGATGAAACTCCTGCGGCGGGAGATGCAGATCATCTTCCAGGACCCGTACTCATCGCTGAACCCCCGGATGACGGTCGGATCGATCATCGGGGAACCCCTCCTCGTTCACCGAGTGGCACGAGGCGCAGCGATGCGCAAGCGCGTGGCCGAGCTACTGGACGCGGTGGGCCTCAAGCCGGAGCACATGCGACGCTACCCCCACGAGTTCTCCGGCGGTCAACGGCAGCGAATCGGGATCGCCCGGGCCCTCGCCCTCGACCCACAGCTTGTGGTGTGCGACGAGCCCGTGTCGGCGTTGGACGTCTCGATCCAAGCCCAAGTCCTGAACCTGCTCGAGGACCTTCAGGCGAACTTCGGGCTCACCTACCTGTTCGTGGCCCACGACCTGTCCGTGGTGAAGCACATCTCCGACCGCGTGGCGGTGATGTACCTCGGGGTGATCGTCGAGCTGGCGCCGACCGAGACCCTGTTCACCCACCCTCTCCATCCGTACACCGAGGCCCTGCTCTCCGCCGTTCCCGTGCCCGACCCCGACTACGAGTCGGATCGGATCCTCCTGCAGGGGGACGTGCCGAGCCCGGTCAACCCGCCGTCGGGGTGCCGGTTCCACCCGCGTTGCTCCTACGCCAAGGAGATCTGTTCCCAGAAGATCCCCGACTGGGTGGACTACGGGGACAAGCACTTCGCCGCCTGCCACTTCGCGACCTCGCTCTCCCTGCGCGGGGTCAAGGTGGCATGAGGACCCGCCCTCCGGATTCACCGCACCGTCTGCCCAGAACGCCGAGCCCCGCCAAGCCGAACCCCGTGGGGACTGCTTTCCGTTGGGGGCACCGAGGCCCAGGATGAACGTTCTGATCGGCACGAAAAACGTCGGGAAGATACGGGAAGTTCTCGCCATCATGGGGCAAATCCCGGGCGTTGAATGGCTCACCCCGGCTGAGGTTCCGGTTCCCGACGTCCCCGAGACGGGAACCACGTTTCTCGACAACGCCCTGCTCAAGGTGCGGGCAATCGCCGCCGCCACCGGACGGGCGACCCTTGCCGAGGACTCCGGGCTCGAGGTCGACGCGCTCGGCGGAGCGCCGGGAGTGCGCTCGGCACGGTATGCGGGCGACCCCCCCGACTACGATGCAAACAACCGGAAGCTCCTCGCCGCCCTCGCCGGGGTCACCGACCGCCGGGCCCGGTTCCGAACCGTGGCCGCCCTCGCTCTCCCCGACGGCCGGTGCTGGACGGCCGAAGGGGTCTTGGAGGGAACGATCGCCGACGCCCCGCGGGGCACGGGCGGGTTCGGGTACGACCCCCTGTTCGTCCCCAGGGGCGAGACGCGGACCCTGGCCGAGCTAGCACCTGAGGAGAAGAACGCCCTCTCCCACCGCCGGCGAGCCCTCGAGGGACTTCGCCCCCTCCTCGCCCAGCTTGCCGCGCAGTCCTCGCCCTCGGGGTCAGATCTTTGTTCTTAGGGTAGCGGTGATGGGAGCGCGGCGGGCGACCCCAAGAGTAAAGATCTGACCCCGAGCTTGGGTCAACCACCCCGCCGACCCTCTACCGCGGCCGCACCCCCGCCCGACCCAGACCTTCGAGGAGGAGCGTAGGGTGAACGTTCCCGATCTGGCGCCACGCTTCGAACCCGTCGGCGCGGAGGACGACCGTGAGTGGCACCCCACTGACCCGATACGCGGTCCGCAGCGCCGCCTCCGCCGGCTCGTTCCAGTGCGTGAGGTCGACGCGCAGCCGGACCGCCCCGGAAGCAGCCGCCACGACCTCGGCGTCGTGGAGCACCTCGTCCTCGAACGCCACGCACGGCCGGCACCACTCAGCAGTGAAGTAGAGGAGGACCGGCTTCCCCTCCGCCCGCGCCTCGGCCAGCCTCTCTGCCGAGAACGGCTCCCAGGCGACACCTTCGGGGGCCCGCGGCCGCGGCTCGCCCGGCAGGAGTGGCCCCGGGGGCCTCAGACCTACAACGGGAATCCCCTCCGGGATTTCGGTCTTCTCCGCGGGGATCTGCGGGTCGGGCACGAACTCCTCGACGCGGACGGTCCGGATCCTGTCCCCCACAGTGCCGTAGGGAGAGGTGCTCTCCGGACGCTCGTGCTGGAGGACCTCGTAGGTCTCTCGGTCCACCCACCAGGTCAGGGTGCGGATCTCGGCGAGGGAGGTCGAGGGCTCACCCGTGATCCGCCACACCGGCCGGTCGCCCAGGACGTCTTCCTCGACCCCGGTGTACCGAGCCCCGGGGTCGAGGCCGAGCGCCACGGCCAGCACCACGACCAGCCGAAGCTCGACGGGAAGGGGAACAGAGCCGTTCCCCGCCACCGGCCGTCGGCGACGGTGTACATCGCCCCCTGGTCGAGATCCCACACCGTGACCGACCGGGCGGGGATCGACCAGGCGTCCGTGCTCTCGATCCGAAGGACAGGATCCTGGTACCATACCTCAGACACGCTGTCGCGGCCGTGGGCGCGCCCCACCGTGCGAAGGTAGAACGAGGTCCACTCCCTGTACCTCCTCCCGACTTCGTCCATGATCCGTTCCGCCTCAGGAGAGCGGGGGGCGCGCACGACCACGTCTGCTCCAGGGGGGAGGAGGAAGACCTCGTCCGGGATCTTTACGCCTGCGCGGAACTCGCGGAGGACGTGCGCCATGATCACACCCGGGGACTCGATCTCCGTCTTCACGACCCGAAACGACTCCTGGTCCACCCACACCCGGACCGGGACCGCCCACCCGACGGCCTCGCTTCGCCCCTCCAGCACCCAGGCCGGCGTTCCGTCGAGGTCGTCCTCCCCAGCCGAGGTGAAGACGACCGCACCCGAGGCGTACGGAAGCAAGAGGCTCAGTTCGGCCCAGGAAAGGTCCGTCTCCTCCTCAACCCACAGCCCCGTGGGAAGCTGTGTCACCTGGCGCCCCGCAGCGGCATCCGCGAGCAGAACGCTCATCGAGAGTGCAGGCCCCTCGACCGCGGTCACAGCCACGGAATCGAACTCGGACCGGATGCGCGGATAGGACGCCCAGATCCGGAACGGGACCCGGGTGGTGTAGAAACCGAAGTACTCGAAGGTGAAGTCGCCGACCGCCTCGTAGGAGAGAAGCCCGGCGTACGCCTCCTCGATCTGGGTCAGGAGTTCGTCGAGGTCGGGCGTGGGCCCGCTGTAGACCACCAGCGCCGCGGCAGCGAGAAGGGCGGCTCCCGTTCCGATGCGCCTCGTCATGCGGTGCCACCTCTCGCCGTTAAGAGACCACCGCACGACCGCCGGGTCAACTCCTCGACACTCCGGGGTCAGGTCTTCATTCTTGGTGTCAACCTCGGACCCCCGTTCACGGCAAGACGCAGGAGGCGCAGAGAAGAGCGATAGGATCGACCGCAAGAGGCGCAACGGACACCACGGGCACGAAGGAGAGAACGGAACAGAGCCCCGTGTGTGTGAGACCCAAGATCTGCTGCCGTTCTTGGCGGCCTTCGGGACCTCAGTGGTCAGCCGGTTCCGGGTTCATCTGCGTTCTCCGCGGTGAGAATCACGTTCCTGCCCGTCCTCATCTCCCTAACCCTCCCCCATCCAGGGGGAGGGGACAGAGAAACGTGGGAGAGGTCGGCCCGCCTGCCGCCGGTCTGCGTGCACCGCACAGGCCGGGATGAGGGGGCCGCGGAGACTACCTGGACGGCAGCTCGGTAGGGGGGAGCGAGCTCGTCAGCTCCTCGAGGAGCCTCTTCTGCTGACGGGAGAGCTTCTTGGGAACCACAACCTTCAACCGTACGAGAAGATCGCCCCGCCGCCGGCCACGGGGCAGACCCTGGCCGGGCACGGTCAGCACGGCATCGGGATCGGTTCCGGCCGGGATCTTGAGGTCGGCCTGGCCGTCGAGGGTCGGCACCTTCACCGTTCCTCCCAGGGCGAGCGTGCCGTAGTGGACGGGGAGGTCCACCTCCAGGTCCTGACCGCGGCGCCGGAACACGGGGTGGGGCTGGATCTCCACCGTGACGTACAGGTCCCCGGGCGGCCCCCCGGCCACCCCCGCGTTCCCCTGGCCCGCGAGGCGCAGCCGGGCCCCGTCCTCGACCCCCCCGGGCACCTCGATCGTGATCTCCGCCTTCTCCCGCACCCGCCCGTGGCCGCCGCAGCTCGGGCAGGGGGACTCGGCGAGCTCGCCTGCCCCCCCGCACTCGGGACAGGCCCGGACGTTCACGAACATCCCAAACATCGAGCTCTGGCGGTACTCGATCTGGCCGCGCCCCTTGCAGGTCGGGCACGTCACAAGCTTCGTTCCCGGGGCGAGGCCAGACCCGCGGCACCGTTCGCAAGAGGCGTAGCGGGCCGCGGTCGCCCGCAGCTTGGCCCCGAACGCCGCATCCTCGAGCGACAGCCGCACCCGGTACTCGAGGTCCTCACCCCGCTGGGCGCGGCCCGTCCGCTCCCGGGTCCGCATCCCCTCCCCGAAGAACATGCTGAACAGGTCCTCGAACCCCCGGCCGCCGAAGAACTCGCCGAACGCCTCCCGGGTCCGGCGGAAGTCGCCGGGCCCGAAGTCGAACCCTTGGTCCGGACCCGCGTGCCCGAATCGGTCGTACTGGGCCCGCTTCTGGGGGTCGGAGAGCACCTCGTACGCCTCGGCGATCTTGCGGAACTTCCGCTCCGCCTCCTTCTTGTCGCCCTGGCAGGCGTCGGGGTGGCACTCCTTGGCCAGGCGGCGGAAGGCACGCTTGATCTCGTCGGGCGAGGCCCCGCGGTCCACGCCGAGAACCTGGTAGTAGTCCTGGGGCACCGGCTACTCCTTATCCTCCTTGTCGTAGGGAATGTAGTCACCCGTGCCGGGCTGCCCGGTGTCGGTGCGGGTGGTCTGCCCGGCCGCCTGGTACGCCGCCGTAGCCACTTCGCCGGCCAGACGCTTCAGCTCCTCCATCCCCGCCCGAATCGCCCCCACGTCGGCGCGGCTGTCGAGCTTCTCCCGAAGGGACCGGATCGCCGCCTCGATCTCGCCGCGTTTCGCCGCGGGCACCTTGTCCCCGAGCTCGCCCACGGTCTTCTCCACCGTGTGGACGAGGGCGTCGGCCTGGTTCCGGGTCTCCACCTCCTCGACCCGTCTCCGGTCCTCTTCCGCGTGTTCCTCGGCGTCCTTCCGCATCCGCTCGATCTCCGCCTCGGTGAGCCGCGACGTCTCCCTGATCTCGATTGACGCCGACTTGCCCGTCGCCTTGTCCTTTGCCGTCACGTTGAGAATCCCGTCGGCGTCGATCTGGAACGTGACGTCGATCTGGGGGACCCCGCGCGGCGCGGGGGGAAGGTCGGTGAGCTGGAACCGGCCGAGCGACTTGTTGTCCGCCGCCATCTTGCGTTCCCCCTGGACAACGTGGATCTCGACCTGGGTCTGGAAGTCATCGGCGGTGGTGAACGTCTTCGTCTTCTCAACCGGGATCGTCGTGTTCCGCTCGATCAACGGCGTTGCCACCCCACCGAGGGTTTCGATGGACAGGGTGAGCGGCGTCACGTCGAGAAGGACGAGGGATTGCATGTCGCCCGCCAACACCGCGGCCTGGATCGCTGCGCCGAGGGCGACCACCTCGTCGGGGTTGATGTCCTTGTTCACCTTCGCCTTGCCGAACTTCGCGGCCACGAGTTCCTGGACCTTCGGAATCCGGGTCGATCCGCCGACGAGGACGACCTGTTCGATGTCCTTGTCGCCCAGCTTCGCCGCCTGGAGCGCGGCATCCACGATCCGCATCGTCTTCTCCAGGTAGTCGGAGATCATCGCCTCGAACTTCGATCGGGTAAGGGTCCGCTCGAGGTGCTTGGGGCCCTTGGCGTCGGCCGAGAGGTACGGGAGCGAGATCCGCGCCTCCATCCGGCTCGACAGCTCCTTCTTCGCCGCCTCGGCCGCGTCGCGCAGCCGCTGCATCGCTTGGGGGTCGTTCCGAACGTCCATGCCCGTATCGGCCTTGAACTCAGCCACGAGCCACTCCACGATCCGCCGGTCGAAGTCGTCGCCGCCGAGCTGCGTGTCTCCGTCGCTCGCCACGACTTCGAACACGCCTTCCCCGATGTCGAGGATCGACACGTCGAACGTCCCGCCCCCGAGGTCGTAGACGAGGATCTTCTGCTCCTTATTCTTGTCCAACCCGTACGCCAGCGCGGCCGCGGTGGGCTCGTTGATGATCCGCAAGACCTCGAGCCCGGCGATCTTTCCGGCGTCTTTGGTCGCCTGGCGCTGGAGGTTGTTGAAATAGGCGGGGACGGTGATCACCGCCTTCGTGATCTTCGTCCCGAGAAGCTCCTCCGCGTCGCGCTTGATCTTCTGGAGGATGAACGCCGAGATCTGCTCGGGTGTGTACTCCTCCGTTCGCCCACCGGCGGTCACCTTGATCCGCCAGTCCGTGCCCATCTTCCGCTTCACGGAGAGCACGGTGCGGGTCGGGTTGAGCACCGCCTGGCGGCGGGCGAGCTGCCCGACGAGGACCTCGCCCGAGTCCGTGAACGCCACCGCCGACGGCGTGATCCGTTCGCCTTCCGCGTTCAACAACACCTCGGGTCGCCCGCCGCGCACGAGCGCGCCGCAGGAGAACGTCGTCCCGAGGTCAATGCCGATGATCTTCTCTTTGTCCGTCACTCTCCGACACCTCCGGGTCTTCCCAAACTCACCTTCACCTTGGCCGGTCGCACCACGCGGCCGTTGCGGATGAACCCGCGTTCGAACTCGGCCAGGATCACGTTCTTCTCTGTATCAGACTCTTCCGCAAACAGCGCCTCGTGGTAGAGGGGGTCGAACCCCTGGCCCACCGCGCAGTACGCCTCGCATCCCAGCCGCCGCAGGGCGTCCTCGACCAGGCCCAAGACCTGGCTCAGGCCCTCGCGAAGCGGCGAGCCCGTCTCCTCGTCGGCGTGGGCCTCCAGGGCCCGCTGCAGGGCGTCGTACACCGGCAGGAGGGCCAACACCGCTTCGTCGAACGCCCGCTCGCGGTAGAGCTCGCGCTCCCGCGCGACCCCCTTCCGGTAGTTGTCGAACTCCGCCGCCAACCGGACGAGCTCGGAGCGAACGCGCTTCAGCTCCTCGGCTGTGTCGAGAGCGGCCTCGACGGGCCCCGCCTCCGGTACGATCGGCGCATCGTGGCGATCGTCGGTCATCCTTCCCCCTTGGCGACCCCGCCCGCGAGGAGCGCGCCCAACCGCCCCGCCACGTAGCGCGCCGCGGAGAACGCGCGGGCGTAGTCCATCCACAGCGGACCGATGACCCCAACGACCCCGCCCCCCCCGAGGTACGGGGCGGAGACGAGGCTGAGGTCCTCGAGTTCCGGGACCGATCCGTCCCCCACGTGGACTGCGATCGTGTCCGGACGATCCCGTCGCAGGGCGTGGACCAGACGGGCGAACGCCTGTTCCTCCTCGAGCACCCGTAGCAGGGCTTGACCCCGAGCCAGCGCCCATTCCGGCGAGCGAACGGCAAGCTCCGCCAGCAGCTGGGGCCAGCCCTCGGTGTACAGCCCCCGCTCGGGCTCCCGTTCCGCCATCCGGCGGAGGATCGCGAGCGCCCCCAGCGCCGCCCGGCTGTGCCAGCCCTCGGGGATCGGCCGGCCGCCCAACGGGAGTTCGGCCAACGTGTGCTCCTGCAACCAACGGCAGAGAAACGCCTCCGCCTCCGCCAGTTCCTCCGGCGCGAGGTCGAGGTCCAGCGGGATGACCCGGGACTCCACCGTGCCGAGCTCGGACAGGGCGACGGTCAACACCGTTCCCGGACCCACGCGGCGCACGAACAGAGCGCTCGTTCGGACCTGGTCGCGCGGTGGCGGGATGACGAACCCGAGCTCCTTCGTCATCGCCGCGACGAGAGCGGCCGTGTTCCGGAACAGGTCAGGGAGCATTCCCGGCTCCACCTCCTGGCGCTCCGCGGGGACGGCCGACGGCGCCTTCTCCAGCTCGGCCAGATCCAGCAGCCACTCCGCGAAGAACCGAAACCCCTGCACGGTGGGAACCCGGCCCGACGAGGGGTAGGGTTTGAACAGGTACCCGTCGCCCTCCAGCGCCAGCAGCTCGTTGCGGATCGTGGCCGGACTGAACCGGTGCCGGTACTCGCGGACCAGCTCGCCCGACGAGACAGGCTGACGGGTCCGGATGTACCGGTCCACGACCTCGATCAGGAGCCGTGCTCTCCGACCCTGCACTTAGCACTCACCACCTTGGATTGCTAAGTTGAATGATAGAGGTTCGGCCCCAAAGGTCAACCGGCGGGACAGGCAAGTCGCGCGAAGCGAGGTGGGGATCAGCGGCCGTGGCAGTGCTTGAACTTCTTGCCCGAGCCGCACGGGCAGGGGTCGTTGCGCCCCACCGCCTGGGGAGGCTTGGCCGCCCCCGTCGTCGAGGAGCGGGTCGCACGCGCCGGCGCCAGGGTGGTGCTCGTCGTCGAACCCGATGGGGGGGCGGACACCGCCGTCCGTGGCGGAGCCGAGCGCCCGTCCGCTGCCTCGGCCCGCACCGCCAGCCGCGGGTTGAGGAGGAACCGCAGCGCCTCCTCCTCGGCGCGGACGACCATCTCCTGGAACAGCCGATGGGCCTCGCGCTTGAACTCGACGAGCGGGTCGGTGCCCCCGTACGCGCGGAGGCCGATCCCCTCACGGACCTCGTCCAGCTCCAGCAGGTGCTGGCGCCAGTTCTCGTCCATCGTCTTCAGAAGAACCATCCGCGCGATGAGCGGGAAGTGGGGGGCAAGCCGCGTCCACTGGGCGTCGAGCTGCGTCCGGAGAAGGTCGTCCACCTCCGCCGCCAGGGCCTCCCGTCGTGAGGGGAACTCGCGCGGAACCTCGGGGAGGACCTGCACGAGCTCCCGTCGCAGCCCCGCCAGGTCCCACGCCTCGGGCGTGGGGCCGGGAACGTACCGCTCGACCAAGATCTCCCCGAACTCGGACGCCATCTCCGCGAGGTGCGTGCGCAGCGTCTCGTCGTCTGGGGTCTCCCCGGCCTCCGGAAGGAGGAACCGCTCCCGCAACGCGTACACGGCCTCGCGCTGCTTGGCCATGATCTCGTCGTACTCCAGAAGCCGCTTCCGGATCTCGAAGTTCCGCTCTTCGACCCGCTTCTGGGCCCGACGGATCGAGCGCGTGAGGAGGTCGTGGGTGATCGCCTCGCCCTCCTTCACCCCCAGCTTCTCCATCAGGGTCGCCAGACGCTCTCCCCCGAAGATCCGCAGGAGGTCGTCCTCGAGCGACAGGAAGAACTGGCTCGATCCCGGGTCACCCTGGCGGCCGCAACGTCCGGCGAGCTGGTCGTCGATCCGCCGCGCCTCGTGCCGCTGAAACCCGAGCACGGCCAGGCCACCGCGCTTGATCGCATCCTCCCACTCCTCAGCCCGGAACGGCCGGCCGACCTCGGCACACCAGTCGCGGATCCGGGCCAGCGCGCCCTTCCGGTACGCCGGGTCGTCCCCGGCGGAGGACACGATCGCCTCCCGCTCTGCGGCCGCCTCGACGCGGTACCTCTCCACGAGCTCGCGGTACTTCTCCGGCTCCTCGTCGGGATCCGCCTCGAGCCGGGCGCGGAACTCGGGGCTCCCACCGAGGACGATGTCCGTCCCCCGGCCCGCCATGTTCGTGGCGATCGTGATCGCGCCCTTTCGCCCGGCCTGGGCGATGATCCCCGCCTCCTTCTCGTGGTACTTCGCGTTCAGGACCTGGTGGGGAAGGCCCCGCCTCTTGAGGAGCCGCGAGAGGTCCTCCGAGTCCTCGATCGAGGTCGTCCCGATGAGCACCGGCCGCCCCTCGTCGTGGAGGCGCTTCACCTCGTCCGCCACCGCCTCGAACTTCCCCTTCTTCGTCCGGTAGATGACGTCGGGGAGGGCCTCGCGGATCAACGGCCGGTTCGTGGGGATCTGGACGACATCCAGACCGTAGATCTGCTTGAACTCGTCTTCCTCGGTCTTCGCCGTGCCGGTCATCCCGGCAAGACCCTTGTACAGACGGAAGTAGTGCTGGAGCGTGATCTGGGCCAGGGTCTGGCTCTCCCGCTGCACGGGCAGGTTCTCCTTGGCCTCGATCGCCTGGTGGAGGCCACCGGAGTAGCGGCGGTCCGGCATCAGCCGGCCGGTGAAGTCGTCGACGATGATCACCCGGCCGTCCTTCACGATGTACTGCTGGTCGCGATGGAAGAACATCCGGGCCCGCAGCGCCGTCTCCAGGTGGTAGCGGGCGGTCGTTGCCCCGGCATCCGCGATGTTGTCGAACTTGAGAATCTGCTCGGCCTTCCGCCACCCGGCCTCGGTGAGCGAGAGCCGCTTGTGCTCTTCGTTCACCTCGAAGTCCTCGCCCTCCTTGAACAGCTTGGCGAGCCGAGCGAACTCCCGGTACTGGCGGGCGGTATCGGCGGTCGGGCCCGAGATGATGAGCGGGGTCCGGGCCTCGTCGATGAGAATGTTGTCGATCTCGTCGACGATCGCGAAGTCCAGCGGTCCTTGCACCATCTGGGACCGCGTGGCGACCATGTGGTCGCGGAGGTAGTCGAACCCAAACTGGGCGTTGGTTCCGTACAAGATGTCGCAGGCGTAGGCCGCGCGCCGCTCATCGGGGGGGGTCGTCTCCTGGAGGAGCCCCACCGTGAGGCCGAGGAACTCGTACACCGGGCCCATCCATCCCCGGTCGCGGCGGGCGAGGTAGTCGTTCACGGTCACCACGTGGACCTTGCCCACGAGGGCGTTGAGGTAGGCGGGCATGGTGGCAACGAGGGTCTTCCCCTCGCCGGTCTTCATCTCCGCGATCCGACGCTGGTGAAGGACGATCGCCCCCATCACCTGAACGTCGAACGGGCGGAGGCCAATCGTGCGGGTCGCCGCCTCGCGCACGCAGGCGAACGCCTCCGGAAGGAGGTCATCCACCGTCTCGCCGGAGGAGAGGCGGGCGCGAAACTCGTCGGTCTTGGCGCGCAGCTCGGCGTCCGACAGCTTGGCCACCCGCTCCGCCCACCCGTTCACCTCCTCGACGACCGGGAGGAGCTTGCGGAGGCGCTGCTCGTTCGTCTGGCCAAACAGGAACTCGATCCCGCGCCGAATCGAAGGCATGGAGAGGACTATACGACCCGCCCGGAGGGGTCGCAACCGCCCCCAACCCGTCGCAGACAGGCTGCGACGCTACACGACCCACAGGACGTCACCGCCACGCCCGCGGAGGACGCCGACGACACCCGACCACGAAGAACAACGCAAGCCACAGGCTCTGGTCCCGGAGAGAGCGATCCCTTCGTGTCTGGGGTGCCTCCGGCGCGCCCTTGGCGGTGCAGGGGTTCGAGGTTCCCTCGGCGATCTCCGTGCTGACGAGCTCGTCCCGGTTCCCCAGCGTGGGGGCTCATCCCCGACGCCACGGAACCATGCCCCGAGGCCCCCCTAGAACCAGAGGGCGAGGGCCACCGCTGCCAGCGCCAGGACGACCCCGGTCACCCCAAGCACGAACGCCGTCTGGGCTTTCTGGGCGATCTCCGCGTTCGCGGTCTGGCTGACCTGTGCCAGCTGGACCCGGATCGCCTGCAGCTCGCGGGCCATCGTGGCGTCGAGCGCGCTGACCCGGGTCTCCAGCGATGCCACCTGGGGACCGTAGTCGGTACCCGTCCGCGTTCCCTCGACGTTCTTGATCGCCCGGGACAGCCACTGCGCGGCGTCGTACCGCAGGAGCGGGGCGTTTCCGGAGAACTCGCCCCCTGCCCCGATCACGATGACCCCCCGCTGGACGAGGTCCCGCACCGCCGAGTACGCGGGGTGGGTCGTGGGCACGTCCACGAACATCCCGCCGATCCCCGCGTCCGCCAGACCCGGGGTCATCGCCCACATCGAAAGCACCACCAGACCGCATACCACACACACCGTACGCCGCATCTCGATCGCCTCCTTAGGTCTTCACTCCAATGTGATCCAACCTACGGACCAGGAGTCCCCCCCTCAAGGAAACGCGTTCCATCGCCAGGGGACGCGCGCCCGTCCAGCGGTAGAATGGTCCCACGAGGAACGCGGGGGGCGGCCTCCCGGCCTTGGCGAACGAGGATCGGGGCGGGCTCGCCGTGTCCCCGCGCTGGAGTGGGGCCCGGGGAGGTGAGCCAGGCCTGCCCGAGCCGAGCCCGGGGCGCGGCACGGGTGCCGGGGATCCGCGGTCGGGTGTAAAGGGGGAAACGATGGGACAGCACGCGAAGACGTGGACTGAGCTCGCCCTCGTCGACCAGGCGCGGACGGCGGACGTGCTCGCCGGGTTCCCGGCCCAGTGTCGGGACGGCCTGGCCCTCGGGGGGCAGGTTCCCCTGGAGGGATTGACCGGGTTCACCCGCGTCGCCTGCCTCGGGATGGGAGGCTCCGGGATCGCCGGCGCGCTCCTCGGGAGCATCCTCCCCTTCGAGGTCGTGCCCGTGCGCGACTACACCCTTCCGCCGTGGGTCGGGGCGGAGTCCCTCGCCATCGCCCTGTCCTACTCCGGCGACACCGAAGAGACCCTCGCCGCGTTCGACGAAGCGCGGCGCCGCACGACGCGGCTCCTCGCGGTCACGTCCGGCGGGGAGCTCGGTCGTCTCTGTGCGAGGGACGGAATCCCGTGGATCGAGATCCCGAAGGGGTACCAGCCGCGGGCAGCGTTGGGGTACCTCCTGTTCCCTCTCCTCGGCGTCATCGACCGGATCCACCCCGTTCCCGGCCTGGCCGAAACACTGGCCGTGCTCGACGACCTCGCCGCGGAGCTCGCCCCTGGGTCCGACGAGAACGCCGCCCAAACGCTCGCCCAGGCCCTGTTCGGCCGCGTGCCCCTCGTCTACGGCGCCGGGCCCACCGCGCCCGTCGCGTTCCGCTGGAAGACCCAGCTCAACGAGAACGCCAAGGCCCCAGCGTTCTGGGCTGAGCTGCCCGAACTCTGCCACAACGAGGTCGTGGGGTACGAGCTCACCCCCCGCCTGCTCGCCCACGCGACGGTCGTCTTCCTCCGCTCGGGCGGTGACCACCCCCGGGTTGCGCGGCGGGTGGCGATCCTGGGGGAGCTCCTCGCCAACCGTGGTCTCGACTGGACCGAGGTTGCGGCCCGAGGCGAGAGCCGGTTGGCCCAGCTCCTGTCCCTTCTCTACGTGGGCGACTGGACGAGCTACTACCTCGCCCTCCTGAACGAGGTCGACCCCGCCCCGGTGGCGATCATCGCCGAGCTGAAGAAGCGCCTCGCCGGGTGAACGTGCGCAGAACGGGGGAGGTCCGACACCACGGGTTCTGTAGCGTCGCACCCTGCGTGCGACGCGGGATCGTTGGCGACGAACGGACGGCCGTCGGGCATGAAGGCCGACGCCACAACGGCGGGGTTGCGTCACGTCGCAGCTCGCCTGCGACGAACGCACGGGGTTCCGTCGCCTCGCACCCCACGTTACGACGGCCATCCCACGACGCCGGACCGTCGCCCAGGGGCCGCCGCGGGCCGACCCCTGTCCGTCAGGGGGGAGAGGATCCAGCCTCGGGAGACCGGCCAGGGCAGGCCGCGTTGTCCTCTTCCCACAGTGGTCGCATTGCCGTCGGCACCGGCCCCGCGCCGGAAGGCGCGTCGGTAACATCCATCACCCCTGGAGTCTTGACAGGGGACAGACGGATCGCTACCATGACCCCCGTATCCGCCGAAGAGGGAGGTGGTGTGCCGTAAGAAGAGGACAGACGTTCTTGCGGGATTTCGGGATCCCGAATGTGCGGAAGGCAGTACAAACCGAAATTGACCTAGGTACAAGGAGGATGGATCCATGAAGCGGGCTCTCGCGATTGCAGTAGCGCTTTGTACGATCGGCGTTGGCGCGTTTGGTCTGGGGACGTTTAGCGGGAAGTGGGAGGGCGGAATCACGTTGCTCCCCACTCCCACGCTCACGAAGAACACCCTCACCATCAACTACACGGACTTCGGCCTCACGTTCACCGGGGTGCTGAGCCTCCTCGGCGGCAGTGCCGACACCTTCACCGCCAGCGTGAAGGGCATGTTCGGGCCGTTCAGCGTGAGCGGCAAAATGAACTTTGACTTCGACAACCCGGCCTACTTGGGCGGCGAGCTGTCCACCGGGTTTGACTTCGGCGGGGTTGGCCTCAGCCTGCTCGTCAACCACTACATGGCGCAGCAGTCACCGCCGTGCGGGGACTTCCCTGCTGGTCCCAACCTGAAGTACACCTTCACGGGCACCCTCGCGCCGTTCACGGTGAAGGCCATCTTCTGGGACTGCTGCACTGGGACGTTCTTCTACAACCTGAACGTCGGGTTGAAGGGCGTGGGGCTGTGCTGCGGCGTGACCTTTGACGTCGTGTTCGACTTCCTGAAGACCGGGTTCAACTATCTCCAGTTCTCGCTCAAGGACTTTGCCGCCATCTGCTGCGGCATCTCCTTCGACGCCACGATCAAGTTCACGATCGACCAGAAGATCGTTACGATCACACCGAAGTTCGCCGGAATCGGCGATGCCTGCTTCACGGTGTTCGCGGACATCCCGACTGACGCCGAGTACTTGCCGGCTCTCGAGATCTACGGCTGGGCCATCAGGTGCACGCTCGCCGACTGCAACTACCTCGAGTGGGTCCACGCCGTCGACGTGACGTACCTCACGGCCGCGGGCTACACGTTCGTGGGCGACTCGAACGAGTACTTCAAGCTCGGCTTCTGCGGCGCCGGCTGCTGCGGCGGGCAGTGGAAGGCCGATCTCGCGGTCTACTTCCAGTCGGATACTCCGGGCGCTGGCCTGTTCGGCATCGTCGCGCTGGGCTTCAACCTCCAGCTCCCGATCATGTCGAACCTGACCGTGACGGTTGGCTTCAGCAACCCGCCGACCACGTTGACCTTGGGCTGGACGTTCACGTTCTAGTCTAGCCTTACTCACGGTGTATCCACGGGCCCCGGACTCCGGGGCCCGTTCCTTTTCGTCTCCCCCAATCCCACTCACCGCCAAGGTCGGGGAGCACGCCGAGAAACCCCGCGGCCTTGGGCCCTGACACCCAGGTCCCTTGGGGGTTCTTGGTGCCCTCGGGGCGAAAGGATCCCGGTCCCTCTGCCGCCCCCGGGCCTCGCCGGCGGGGAGGGGGCCCGCGGTTGGGATTCGCCGTATGCTGGCCGTGGGCCCCCAGCGCGCGCCGGCGGCCCCATGGGAGGTGGTCGCGATGAAGAGGTACATCCTCGCGGGCTTGCTCTTCGTCGCCGTCGTCACGGCGGTCGGGCAAGAGGTGCCCCCTCGGACGAAGTTCGAGGTGGCGGATCTCCAACTTGTCTCGCACGAGGCGTTGCCCGACGGGACGGTGGCCCACAGCGGTCCTGTCTGCGCGGCGATCGTGATGGCCTGGTTCGCGGAACACGGATACCCCGCCCTGCTGCCCGACCTGAACGGCGACGGCGTGGTGGACCAGGCGGACACGGTTCTCCTTGCGGCGCGGTTCGCGAAGGACATGGCGGTCGGGCCCGACCGTCCTGCCCTCGATCCGCGGTTGATGGACGCCCTGGCGCGGTACGTTGCGGACCGCTACCCCCACGAGTTCGTCCTCAAGCTGTGGGACGACTCGTTCGCGGAGGAGTACCGAACGGTGCTCGGCAAGCCTTTTGCCCCTTCGGATTACCCGGGCATCGCCGTCGAGATCCACCCCAACGCATCGCACGCGGACTACACGAAGGAGCTCCTGGCGGGCGAAGGCGTGGTCCTCGGGCTGGGGAAGGAGCGAGCGACGAACACCTTCTTCGTCGGCCGGTCGTTCGAGTTCGAGGAGAAGACCGACGGCTGGCCGATCGACGTCGTGGACACGGCGGACGACCCGACAGAGGCCGGGGGCCAGGCCCAGGTGTTCCCGACGGTCATGAAGAGGGGGCCCGAGGGGTGGTGGCTCGTTCGCTATGCGGGCTGGATCCCGCTCGAGTTCATGCTCTCCTTGTCCCCCATCCGCCGACCGGTGATCGGAACGGTCCCCGGCCCCTGCCCGACCGGGGCGATCGGCTACGACGTGGTCACGGTGACTTCGGAGTGGGGGAGCTTCCGGGTCGAGGAGTGCGTGACCCGCGAGGGCGACCGCGACCTCTACACCTACACCGTGACCAACGTCAACTTCGTCTACAATGGGTGCGGAATCTGCGAGTTCTTCGTCCCGAACCTCCACGGCTTCCCCACGGTGGATCAGTGGGGGCCGGCGGGCTGGCTCGTGAATCCGTTTGGCCCGTGGAGCTGGATTGCGCCGCTGGGGGACTGCGGGATCGCGCCTGGGTCGGCGGCGGGGTTCGGGTTTTCCGTGCCCGCACCGACGAGCGACACCTGGCAAGGGGCGGCGGCCGCGGGCTGCGCCCAGCCGACGGGCGTGGCCGTCCTCCTTCCGCCCCAAGTCAAGTTCCGCACCACCGGGCCCGGACCGGGCGAAACCGGGTGTCCCGACCTCGTGGCGCTCAAGCTGACGGCCTGCTGGCGGATCACCCCGCGCCAGGAGATCGAAGTCCTCGTCACCGCGATCATCCGAAACGTTGGCCCGACAGCGAGCGGCGGCTTCTGGGTCTGCATCGAGGTCGGATCGAACTCCACGGTGGACTACTCCTCAGGCCTCGCTCCGGGAGCGACGTCCACCCTCTCCACCTCGTTGGTCGTCGCCCCTCCCCTTTCGTTCCCGATCTTGGTTGCGGTGGTCGCGGACTGCTTCTCCCAGGTGAACGAGTGCAGCGAGACCAACAACGAGGCCACGTTCAACGTGGGGCGCGAGAACGCGTGCAAGTAGGGGACTCCCTGGAGGGGGCACCGGAGTGCCCCCTCTCCCCTCAGCGGGCCCTCGGGGAGCGATCATGGGATCGTTTCCCTTGCGGTGAAGAGCGGCGGCATCGGGTTGCGGGCGAGCTGCGAGGATAAGGGCACGGGGCCCGGACTCCTTCGCCCGAGCCCCGTGAAAACTCTGTCCTCACTACGGGCAGCCCGCGTCTCTCTCACGGTGCTCGATATCCCACCGAATCGTGGTGCAGGTAGGGTAGGTACCGCCTGAGCAGTAGCCTACCTGGAAGTTCGCCGACGGGAGAAGTGCCGGCGCACTCCCGCGCAGCAACACGAACGGGTTGTTCGGCGGGTTGGTCTTGCACGTCCGAAGGTAGACGAGGCCGATACGAGCAGCGTGAGTCGCCGGCCTTGCCACGCCATCGCCGTCCGTATCCAAGTACAGCGTGAGCTGCATCGAGTTGGCTCCGGAGAGGTCGAAGGCCAGGTCGAACCAGCCCGAGCCGATCGAACCTTCCCAGGTGAGCTTGGTCAACCCACCGGAGGTGGTGATCGTAGGCGCCGGCGTCGTCCCGGGCGTAAGGACCCGGTTGGCAAACGTCCCTGGAGTCTCCAGGATCACCTGGAACGGCCGCGGAGCAGCCCAGCTCGGGTCACCGGCCACGGTGACGTGCCACTTGTTCTCCGGGTCGCCCCACACGTAGATCCCCGGCTTGTCGATCGTCGGCATCCCGGGGAGGGTCGAGGGCGGAGGACCGACCTGGATCGTGCGCGTGGCGGTCCCCGTCGCGCCGAGGTTGTCGGTCACGGTGAGGGTCACGGTGTACAGACCCGCCGATGCGTAGGCCTTCGTCACGTTGGCCGTCGTCACGGTCGACGTGGTTCCGTCGCCGAAGCTCCAGGCGTAGCTCACGATCGTCCCGTCAGGATCGGAGGACCCCGACGCGTCGAACGTGACGTTCTGCCCAGGGTTGGGATTCGCCGGGCTGAACGTGAAGCTCGCCGTGGGCGGCTGGTTGGGCGGGGTCACCACCACCGTACGGGTGGTGGTGCCGGTCGCCCCCCGGTTGTCGGTCACGGTGAGGGTCACGGTGTACGTTCCCGCCGCGCTGTACCGCTTCTGGATCTGGGACCCGGTGCCGGTCGCCCCGTCGCCGAAGTTCCACGCCCAGGCGGTGATCGTGCCGTCGGGGTCGCTCGACCCGCGCCCGTCGAAGGTGATC
This sequence comes from Candidatus Bipolaricaulis sibiricus, assembly GCA_004102645.1. Lineage (GTDB taxonomy): Bacteria > Bipolaricaulota > Bipolaricaulia > Bipolaricaulales > Bipolaricaulaceae > Bipolaricaulis > Bipolaricaulis sibiricus. The sequence goes on from CP034928.1 coordinate 1,556,960, forward strand.
CACTGGTTCACGAGCGGGTTCGAGGGGGAGAAGGTGAACGACGCCGTCGGCGGCTGGTTCGTGGGCAGAACGATCGTGAACGGGGCGCTGGCCTCGGCCCACGACCCGCTCGGCACGTTCGCGCTCAGCCACGAACGCACCTGGGACAGGAAGAACGCCCCGTTCGTCGACAGGATCGGGAACCCAGTCCCGAACGAGGTGGGGAAGAACGGAATCGCCCGATCGGCGGCGAACCCCACGATCTGCTCGCTTCCCACCGGTTCGGAGGTGGTGTAGGAGTACGCCGTCGTCCGCGGGAGCTGGGTGGTCCCCGCGGGAAGCTGCGGGCTCGTCTCCCACCGGTTGGGGAAGATGAACACTGCCCGGCCGGCCGCGTCGAGCTCGACGAGGTACACGTAGCTCGCCCGGGACAGGGTCACCGTGACCCGCACCGGCTCGCCCACGGTGTACGTGGACTTGTCGGTGGCCACGGCGAACGCGAGCGGCGCCGCGGCGCCGATCACCTGCACCTGGCGGGTGTTGTTCGTCTCGTCGCTCTCCGCGACCTGGCTGTAGAAGTCGGCGGTCGCCGTGAACGTCTCGGGCGACGTGGACAGGGGCAGGCTGAACGAGAGGTTCGTCTGCGCTCCAGCGGCGAGGGACCCCACGGTTCGATCCTGGAACGGACCGACGCCTTGGAGCCGGACCACGAACGACCCGGCGTTCGCCGTCCCCTGGTTCCGCACGGTGACGGTGAAGCTCACCGTCGACCCCACGGTGGGGTTCGTCGGGGTCCACACGATGTTCGTGACCACCAAGTCGGGCTGCGCTGGCGCGGTGACCGTGACCTGGCGGGTGTTGTTCGTCTCGTCGCTTTCCGCGACCTGGTTGTAGAAGTCGGCGGTGGCGGTGAACGTCTCCGGCGACGTCGTGAGCGGCAACGTGAACGTCCGCGTCACCGACGCCCCCGCCGCCAACGACGGCACGCTCTGATCCGACGGCGAGCCGGCACCCTGGACCCGCACCACCGACGAGGCCGCCGAGGCGGTGCCCTGGTTCCGCACGACCACGGTGAACGTGATCGTCTGGCCCAGGTTCGGGTTCGTCGGGGAGTGGGTGATCGACTGGATCACGAGATCGGGGAGCGCGGGGGCCTGGATGACGAACGAGGCCGAGAGCGTCCCCGCGTTCTGGGTCTGGAGCTCGACGGTGTAGGTTCCCGGTGGAACCTGGGCTCCGAAGCTGTCCCGCCCGTCCCAGGTCCACGATCGGGATGTGCCGGGGGCCACGGGGGTGATGACCATCGCCGCGAACGGCGTGAACACCACCTGCCCGCCGGAGTTCCGGATGGCCCATGGGGCGGCGTTGGGAAGATCCACGGTCACGCTACCCGTGTTGTGCAACGTGATGCCGACCGTTTCGCCTACGACGTAGCTCGCCTTGTCCGTGGTGAGCTGGGCCTGTGGCGGAGGAGCCTGACCGACCACGGTGACCTGCCCGGTGTTGTTCGTCTCGTCGGACTCCGAAACCTGGTTGAACACGTCCGCCGTCGCTGTGAACGTCTCGGGCGTCGTCGACAGCGGCAGCGTGAACGTCCGCGTCACCGATGCCCCCGCCGCCAGCGAGCTCACGCTCTGGTCCTGCGACGGTCCCGTCCCCTGCAGCCGCACCGTGAACGCCCCCGCGCTCGCCGTCCCCTGGTTCCGCACCGTCACCTGGAACGTGACCGTCGACCCCACCGTCGGGTTCGTCGGACTGTGGGTGATCGACTGGATGACGAGGTCGGGCTGAGCCGTCGGTTGGGGTGAGGCCACGAGCCGCCCTGCCCCGAACGCGTACGGGTCTCCCATCGCCACGCAGAACGACAGGATGCGGCTCGTGAGGGTCGCTCGGGTCAGAGCGGCGTTCTCCGCCTTGAGCAAGGCGGCCACCCCCGCCACGTGCGGCGCGGCGGCCGACGTGCCGGGGAACGGGTTGTAGAAGCTGACCCCGGTCGTCACGTTGGCCGGCGCGGCGAGGTCGGGCTTGGACCGCCCGTCCGTCGTGGGCCCCCGGGAGGAGTAGGGGGCGATCGGGCCGGTGGTGTAGCTCGACCAGTCGATTGCCCCCACGGTGAGCACCTCGGCCGCGTTCCCTGGGGCAGGGATGCTCGACGCGGACACGACCGGGCTCACCTCCTGCAGAATCGAGAACAGCGACAGGCGGCGCGCCCCGCCCGCGGCCTTCTGAATGCGCACCCGGTACGTGCCGGCTGTGCTGGCCGTGGTGGTGATCCGCTCGGTGGGGGCCTCGGTCCCGCTCTGGGTGGCCGTGGAGCTCGCCACCAGCGTTCCCGTGGGACCGTACAGGTAGAGGTCGTAGTCGTCGGCGGTGGCCGGCCAGGCGTCCCACGTCAGGTAGAGGATGATCTGTTGGCCCGCGGTGGCGGTGAACGTGATGTCCGTGTCGTGCCAGCCATCACCGTTGGCGTCGGTGAACGTGGCCCCGTAGTGCTTCTGGCCGGAGTTGCCGGCTGCCTGGACCCACAGGATGCCGGCCGACGTCGCCCGGCGGGCGATGTCGGCGATGGTTCCCGTTCCATCGTAGAAGTTCGTGTTGAACCACCCGAGCGAGTGGTTGATGATGTGCACACCCTCGGAGATGCAGTACGTCACGGCATTGTCGAGGTCGACTTCGTTCGCGATCTTGATCAGGTAGAGCTGGGCATCGGGGGCCACGTCGTGGACGATCTGGGCCACGGCGGTGCCGTGGGAAACCCCCGACGCAATGCCAGTGCCCGTGAAATCGCGGGTGATCACGCTGTACGGCAGGTCGCCCCCGGCCTGGGCGGCCGACAGCCCGTTGAACCCAAGGTCGATCACGGCGATCTTCACGCCCGAACCGCGGATGCCCGCGGCGTGGAAGGCGGCGGCGCCCACCAGGGCGGCCCCTTCGGAGGTCACGGCCATCTCGTGCGGGACATAGGGGAGCCTCACGTACACCCCGGCCCCCACCTGGGCGAGGAAGCTCTCCAGCTGCCCCAGCGGAACGGTGACCTTGGACAGCCCAAGGGGTGACGTGGTGGTCTCCACGGCTACCCCGAGCGGGGCCACGCTCCCCCCTCTCGACTCCACAACGAGGGTCACCTCTCCTCCCGCTGTAAGGGGGATCCCCAGCATCCCCGCCACGCGGGTCACGGCATCGCGGGCCTGGGACGGAAGTTGGGCGAGCGCGGTGAGAGGCCCGGTCGGAACGACCTGTCGCACCGCCGAGAGCAGGGTCTCCAGCGACCCGTCGACATGGGGGTTCGACTTCGCCGTCTTCGTGATCGTGATCGACCCGATGGTCAGCGGAACGGCCTTGGCCGTTGCGGTGGAACTCGCGGTGCCACCGGCCCGAAGGAAGGTCAGGAACTGGACCGCCTGGCTCACCCGCGGGGAACGGGTGGACACGCCTGCGAACGCATCCCCCCGCCACGGGAGGACGACACCGATCACGCGCCCGCCGTAGCTGTACAGCTCCAGACCGGCAGCCTGGAGCTGGGAGGCATAGGAGGACAGATCGGCGAACCGCGAGGCGACGGTCGGCGTCCAGGTCATGAGGGCCTGGGCGACGTCGAACCGCACCGTGCCGAGGCCGGCCAACAGGTAGACCTGGTTGTAGAGGGCCGCCTCGTTGTAGTCCTTCACCGTGGCCGTGATCCCAGCCCCGCGGGCCTGGGCCACGACGGCATCCCACGCCGCCCGATCGGCGTCGAGGGCCAACACGTCGACCTGGGCCACCGCGATCGCGCTGGTCACAGACGCAACAAGGAACGCGCCGACGGCGCGCCGCAGCACAAGGGGCAGTCGAAGTCGAGCTAGGTTCATCGGGATCAGCCTCCCACAGCAGGGTACGGAGTGAACGGCGGGCGAACGCTCCGCACCGCCGGGTCTTGGCCCAGCTTGGAAAGCAGGGCGATCGGAATCAACAGCTCCGTCAGCGACCCACTGGAGTTGAGCACGTACGGTTCCAGATCCTCGGCCAACGCGGTCGCTGCCTCGGCCACCACCCGCACCCGTAGACCCACCCGCTCCAGGCCGAAGTCCCGAGCAGCGCCGAACCAGTCCGGATGCCCCACCAGCGCCCACAGGGTGGGATCGAGTTTGATCCCTTCCGGCACCCGCGGGAGTTTGAGGGCCAGCTCTTTGACCGTCAGGCTGATCGTGATCCCCTCGTCAAGCAGGCCCAGTTCACGCATGAGGTCGAAGAACGCCTCGGACGGGGGTACGAGACCATCGGCCGCCCAGACGATGAGTTCGGCCTTCTCGCCGTTCCCACGCAGGGTGATCCGCTCCGCGCCGGTCTCCACTCCCAGCAAGAACTGCTCGCCATCGAGATAGAGGTAGGTTCCCCCGGCACGCAGGGCGTCCTCGCTCTCGGCTCCCATCAGCACGAGCTCGCCCTCGGTCCAGGCCGCAGTTGCCACTTCGAGCTCGTGGGCCCGGTCCGGCAGCTTGGCCACGGCCCCGCTCGGCAAGCCAATCTCCGCCCACAGGTAACGGGGCGTCTCGGCCCGAACCCCAAGCCCTGCCCCCAGGGCCAGCACAACCACCAGTGCGAATCGTATGGACATGAGTACCCCCCTTTCCCTCAATATACACCTGCCACCGAGGCTCGGTTCCCCCTGAGCGCCGACCCGCGGGGATCTGTCACGGGCGTTGGTTCCCGCCCTGTCCCCCCCTGGTTGCCGCAGGACACGCCCCGCGAAACAATCGGAGCGTGACCATGCCGCAGTTCGTCCGCCAGACGATCCTCCCCGAGCTGGGAGAGGAAGGCCAGCAGAGGCTCGAAGAGGCGTCGGTCCTCGTCGTGGGCTGCGGCGCGCTCGGGTCCCACACCGCGGAGATCCTCGCCCGAGCAGGGGTCGGCGACCTGATCCTCGTCGACCGGGACGTGGTCGAGGAGACGAACCTGCACCGCGTGTCCTTGTTCACGCCCGACGAGGTTGGCCAGCCCAAGGCCCACGCCGCGGCCATCCTCCTCCGCCGGATCGCTCCCCACGCCACGATAGCCGCCCACGTCGTCCATTTCGGCCCGCGGGAGGCCGAGGAGCTCGTTCCCAGCGTGGATCTTGTTGTGGATGGGCTCGACAACCTGTCCACACGGTACCTCGTGAACGACGCGTGCGTAAAGCACGGCGTTCCCTGGGTGTACACGGCCGTCCTCTCCACGTACGGGATGACGATGCCGATCGTCCCCGCGGGAGGGCCGTGCCTGCGGTGCGTGTTCCCTGACCCTCCCTCGCGCGGGGCGATCCCGACCTGCGCCGAGGCGGGCATCCTTGGTCCCGTTCCCGCGGCGCTCGCCGCCCTCCAGGCGACGACGGCGATCCAGATCCTGGCCCGTGGCTCGGCCCTCGCTCCGGGGCGCCTGGTTCACCTCGATCTTTGGACGGGTCGCGCGGAACTGGTCTCCGTCGCGCGCGCGCCGGATTGCCCGTGCTGCGGAAAGCGCCAGTTTGAGTTCCTCGCCCAGCGCGACCCGGCGGAAATCCTGTGCGGAGACAGCGTCCAGATCCTCCCGCAGCGCCGAGAGCGCCTCGACTTGGAGAGGCTGGCTGCTCGGCTGCGGGTGCTCGGCGAAGCGCGGGTCGCCCACGGGGTGCTCGTGGCTGCGGTCGAGGGCATTGGGCTAACGGTGTTCCCTGACGGCCGGGCAATCGTGAAGGGCATCTCGGACCCGCACCGAGCCCAAGCTCTCTACGACCAGTACCTCGCCGCGTGAGGGGGCCGGAAGGCGGAATCCATCAACGGCTGCTCAGCCAGAACGCAACCACGATCAACCCCAACACGAACAGGGGTACAGCGATCATCGGCCAGGCCCTCCGGCGCAGGGCACCCTTCGGGAGAACGGTGGTCGGTGAACGCGGATGGCGGACGTCCAGCCACCGTGCTTTCTTGAGCATCTTCACCGATTGGGCGATCTTCCCCTGGCGGCGGTAGACCACACCCAGGTTGTGGTAGGCCGAGGCGTGGTGCGGGTCCTCCTCCGTAGCCCGGGTGTAGGCGCGCTCGGCCCGGGACAGGTCGTCCTGCTCGAAGTACAGGTTCCCCAGCCGGAACAGGACCTGAGCTTTGGACTCACCGTAGCGGAGGGTGTCCAGGAGCAGGGCGATCCCCTCGGCGTGACGGCCCGCGCGGCGAAACTCCTCCGCCTGGTCCAGGGCCGCCTGCACGAGCTGTCCGCGCTGGGCAGGGGTCAGGCCGGTTGGGTCGGGCAGAGGACCGAAATCCGTTGCTTCACCGTCTGGATGTCGAGCCATGTCTGGTACTTGGGACTCCCCTTGGCCTTGCTCGCGTTGCGCAGCAGGTAGCTGGGATGGTACATCGGGAATACCTCGATCCCACCGCGCCAGCGGTGAAGGGTCCCCCGCAGCTGGGTGATCCCGTCGGTGGTGTCGAGAAACCACTGAGTGGGGGTGTTGCCGAGCGTGACGATGATCCGCGGTCGGATGAGGGCGATCTGCGCGGCGAGCCAGTCCCAGCATGCGTCCATCTCCTGGCGCGTGGGAACGCGGTTCGCCGGAGGTCGGCACTTGACCACGTTCGCGATGTAGACCTCGTCACGGGACAGGCCGACAGAGCCCAGGATCTGCGTGAGGAGCTGCCCGGCCGGGCCGACGAACGGACGTCCGGTCTCGTCCTCGACCTCCCCTGGTCCCTCACCGACGAACATCAGCAACGCCCGCGGGTTCCCCTCACCGAACACGACGGTCCGCCGTCCGTCCGCAAGCGGACACCGCCGGCATTCACCCGCCTTCTGCGCAAGGAGATCCAACGAGAGCTCGAACGTGCCGGACAACGTCACCTCCGGGGACACAATCGAACGTCCAAGGTCACAACCGCGGAGCACAGACCAATGCCGTGGGACTTGCGACTCTCCGACCTTCGACTGTCCTTCTGGAGCGGGCAACGGGGATCGAACCCGTGACCTGCAGCTTGGGAAGCTGCCGCTCTACCAACTGAGCTACGCCCGCCCTGCAGTTCCGTTAGGCCGCCTCATCTTACCGCCAGCAGACGACGACGGTCAAGCGTCGCCCCCCACCCGCGGCCCACGGACAACGGACTACATGCGCAGCGCTTCCAGCGCGGGCATTGGCTTCCCCCGCAGGAAGTCGAGGGTCGCTCCGCCGCCGGTCGAGATGTACCCGAACTGCTCGGCGAGGCCAAGCCGCTGGACCGCCTCGCCGGTCTCGCCTCCCCCGACCACGGTGAACGCCGGGGATCGAATGAGCGCTCGGGCAACGGCGTCGGTGCCGGCATCGAACGGGGGCGTCTCGAATGCACCCAGAGGCCCCGCCCAGACTACCGTGCCCGCTTTCGCCAGCTCGGTCGCGAACCTCTGCACGGTGGCAGGGCCGATGTCGAGCCCCATCCCGTCGTCGGGGATCGCGTGCGCAGGTACAACCCGGGTCGCCGCTCCCGCCTTCAGCTCACGCGCAACGACGACATCCTCGGGGAGGAGGATCTTCTTCCCCTTCGCCGCCGCCTCCCGCAGGAGATCGCGCAGCGTGCCCACGAGTTGGGCATCGACGACCGACTTCCCCACGCTGTGTCCCTGGGCGACGAGGAACGTGAACGCCACCCCTCCCCCCACCAGGAACCCGTCCACGCGCGCCAACAGGTCGGTCAAGACCCCCAGCTTGTCCTTCGCCTTCTTGCCGCCGACGAGGACGTAGAACGGACGGCGTGGGTGGTCCCGAACTTCGGTCAGGACCTCCACCTCGCGCGCCATGAGCAGCCCCGCATAGGACGGCAGCACCCGGGCCACCCCCACCGTGGACGCATGGGCCCGATGGGCGGTCGCGAACGCGTCGTTCACGAACGCATCGAACGGTGCGGCGAGCTGTCGGGCGAACTCGGGGTCGTTCTCCTCCTCGCCGGCGTGGAACCGGACGTTCTCCAGCACGACGACCCCCCCCGGCGGGAGCGCGTTCACGGCCTGGACCACCTCGCGCCCGACGCACTGCCGCACCGCGTGCACCTGTTGGCCGAGGAGCTCTCGAAGCCGGTCCGCCACCGGTGCCATGCGCAGCGCATCCACGACCGCCCCCTCGGGACGTCCCAGATGGGACAGCACCCCGACCCGGGCTCCGCGGTCGACGAGCCAGCGCAGGGTGGGAACCACCGCCCGAATCCGGCTGTCGTCCGCCACCCGTCCGTTGGCAAGCGGAACGTTGAGATCGGCCCGCAGGAGGACCCTCTGGTCATGGGGATCAAGATCTCGAACTACACGAAGTTTCATCGCGGTCATCGCTCTCCATTCTAGGTTCTCAGCTCGGGTCGGGCAAGGATCGGGAGGTATGATTGCCCCTGTGAACGCGTGGGTGGTAGTGGCGGTGCTGCTTCTGGGCGGGGCGCTGGCCCTGGCTCCGATCGTCTGGTCCTGGTTCGATCCCACGTCCCCCGCACGCGCGGTGGAGAGGCTCGTTGCCGTTCTCGGGACATGGGGTGGAATCCGGGACTTCGTGGCGGAGGTCGCGGTCCGTGGAGACGAGGGGGAGGTCCTTGGCACCCTTCTGTTCCTCGCGCCCGCCTACGTTCGCCTCAACCTCGTCGCACCCGGCACGCTGGCCGGCGAGGTGTTCTCCCTACGTCCCGTGGGAGAGGAGTGGCTGTTCGTCCACTACCGGCCGAGCGTGGACATCGGGATCGAGGCGCGGATCGCGGCGCAGGTGCTCGAGGCGTCCCTCGATCTGCCGACTCCCGCCCAGGTGTGGGACCGCCTCCGCCGCGGGGCGATCCGCGTCGCCTACACCCCGGCCTCGCCAGGAAACGGACCGCAGGATGGAGGTGAGGACCAGTTCGACATCATGGGAGTCTCCGGGGCGTTCCCGCGCGTCGTGCTGCACGTGGATCGGTCCACCCTGCTCCCCACCCTAGTTCAGCTCTTCTCCGACCCGGCTGGGCGCCCCGCTCTCGAGGTGGAGGTCCGCGAACTCAGCGTGAACACCGGCCTCGAACTGCGGGAGGTGTTCCGGCTGGAGCGTGCAACAGGGGAACCCGCACCGGGGCGGTGGTTGTCGCATGTCGAGGTGCCCCCACCCCCCGCTCCCGTCCCCCCGCCGGGGGAGCCCTAGACGGGGTGAACCCTTCTGGACGACCTCAGGGCGCGCCGCGCACCCCGGGGGACCCCTGCGGGGAGGTCCCTCCCCCAACCTGCGGGAACCGGGCCACGGGAACAGACAGAGACGCGCCGCACGGGGCGTGGCGCACTGCACGTACCCGGCGACCCGACCGAGGCCTCACCGACAGCAGGATGCGGAACGCCACCGCCGGAACCCGGCGTCGCCCCGCGGACCCGTGGGTCTGCCGAACGTGAGACCCAGCGAGGCTAGCCGGATGATGCCAGACGCTTGAACTCGCCTAGCTTGAGGTCCTTCTCCACGAACTGCTCGAACTGCTCCTCTTCCACAAACGGAGATTCGATGGCGGACTTCTCGAACACCGACTCCTCGATGAAGATCGGAGCCTGAGTCCGAAGCGCCAGCGCCACCGCGTCGGACGGACGGGCATCGATGTCCCGCGTCGCCCCGGCGGCGTCCCGCACCACGAGGCTGGCGTAGTAGGTGCTCTCCTTCACCGATGTGATCACCGCACGCTCGAGGTTCCCCCCCAACGTGCTCAGGAGTTCCTTCATCAGGTCATGAGACAACGGGCGCGGAAACGTGTGCCCCTGCAGCTCGATCGCAATGGACATCGCCTCCTGCTCGCCGATCCAGATGGGCATCGCCTTCGTTGAATGGCGGTCCTTGAGGAGCAGAACCGGCGTCTTCGTCGTTGGGTCGAGAAGCAACGCTCTCACCTCAGCTTCCCTCATTCCTGGCCTCCTCCTCTCTTGAATCGGGACGATTATAGCAGTGCCCCGGAGGGGAGACCATGGTCCGCATTACACTCGCTCCGTCGGCCCGACGACGGGTCGGGCCGCGAGGTGGCGCAGCGCTCCCGACAACGGTAGCCTCGACCCGCGATGGCCCGTGAACTGGTAGCCCGTAACCGCCGCGCCCGCCGCGACTACGCGGTCGAGGAGACGTACGAGGCAGGGATCTCCCTCCGTGGATCGGAGGTGAAGTCCCTCCGCCAACACCGGGTCTCTCTCGACGAATCGTACGCCCGAGTGAAGGACGGAGAGGTGTGGCTGCTGGGGGTTCACATCGCCCCCTACGGACCGAGCGGAACCCAGGGCCATGACCCCGAGCGACCCCGGCGCCTCCTTCTCCACCACCGGGAGATTGCCCGCCTGATCGGCAAGGTGGGACGCGCGGGGTACACCCTGGTGCCGATGTCGCTCTACTTCAACGACCGCGGCTACGCGAAGGTAGAGTTGGCCCTGGCCCGGGGCCAGACCAAGGTCGACAAGCGCAGGAAGATCGTTCAGGAAGAGGAAGAACGGCGGGCCCGCGAGGCGATGAAGCGGTTCCGCTGAACCGGCTACCGACGGCCCTCACCGCAGAGAACGCAGAGTTCGCTGAGAGCAGCCAGACCGTCAACGAGACCGCCCGAACAGACACCATGGGCACGAGGGAGAAAGACCGATACCCGGTCTGGCGTCTGGCAGATGCTGTTCCCGTGGTGTCCTGCGTGTCCGGTGCGGCAGACGAGAGGGGACGTTGGGCTGCAGTGCCGTCGCGATACATCCCCGACGCCGACCGTGTTCCGGGAACCCGCACGTCGTCCTGGGGGGCTGACCGGACCACCCGCTGTCCCCGGCCCGGCGGTGTGTCTAGCCGCAGGGTCGATCGCCGACAGGAGTTCGGTCATCCGGACCCGGCCCACCCGCGCCTCGCCTGCTAGCCAGCGAGGGTCTCCGTCACCTCGGCCGTGAGAATGGGATCGATGAGCTGATCGAGGTCCCCGTCCATCACCTCGGCCAGGCGGTGCACGGTGAGACCGATCCGGTGGTCGGTGACCCGCGTCTGGGGAAAGTTGTAGGTGCGGATTTTCTCCGAGCGATCGCCGGTCCCAATCTGCCTTCGCCGCGCCTCACGGAGCTCGGTGGCCCGGGTGTGCTCCTGAATCTCCCACAGCTTGGCGCGGAGGATGCGCAGAGCAAGGTCGCGGTTGCGGTGCTGGCTGCGCTCGTCCTGACACGCCACAACGATCCCCGTCGGGATGTGGGTGATGCGAACCGCCGTCTCGTTCTTCTGCATGTGCTGGCCGCCGGGGCCGCTGGCGCGGTACGTATCCATCTTCAGATCATCGGGTCGGATCTCGACCTCGATCTCCTCGGCTTCGGGAAGCACGGCGACGGTGGCGGTGGAGGTGTGGACCCGCCCGCTGGCCTCGGTCTCTGGGACCCGCTGCACCCGGTGGACGCCCGACTCGTAGCGGAGTCGCCCGTAGGCGCCCTCCCCCTCGACGGCGAACACAACCTGTTTCATCCCCCCCAGGGGCGTGGGATGGGTATCCATGATGCGGACGGTGAACCCTTTCCGCTCCGCATACCGGCTGTACATACGGAACAGCTCCGCCGCGAACAGCGCGGCCTCCTCTCCTCCTGCCCCGGCCCGGATCTCCACGATCGCGTTCTTGCGGTCGGCCGGGTTCTCGGGGAGGAACATGCGCAGGAGTTCCTGGGACAGCGAATCGGCCCTCGCTCGATCCCGCTCGAGCTCACCCCGCAGTTCCTCGCGCAGGGCGTCATCCGTCTCGTCGCGCAGGAGTTCCTCCTCTTCGGCGATCGAATCGAGCAGCTGCCGGAGTCCTTCCCCCTTGGCGACGAGCTCCCGAAGACGGGCGTAGCGCCGCGACAGATCGGCATAGTCGGAGCGGGAGACCACTCCCGGTTGGGAGAGCTCGCCTTCGAGCCTCCGCAGTTCGGCAGCTGCTTCATCGACGCGCGACAGAATCCGGTCCACGGGCGAAGCGTAGCCGAAACCGCCCCGCCCTACACGCGGAGACGGCGGACGACGGGGTCCGCCCCCCCGCGCAACGGACGACGGATCACGGACAACGGGTAGCGGATCACGCCTTCACGTGGCGGACCCCGGCCGGACCGGCCACGAACAGGTCGGTGGCCAGGCGGAGGAACAACCCGTGACCGACGATCCCCGCTCGACCGTCGAGAGCGCGGGCCAAAGCAACGGGATCGGAGATCGGGCCGAACCGGCAGTCGAGAATGAGGTTTCCTCCATCTGTGCGGAATGGAGCCCCGTCAGCCCCTCGGCGCAGGATCACCTCCCCCCCAAGCGCCGTGAGGAACGGGACCTGGGTTCTCCACCCAAACGGAACGACCTCCACCGGAACCGCGCACCGGGTCCCCAGAACTGGGGAGAGCTTGCCCTCGTCGACGACGATCGCCTCGCGGCGGCTGGCCTGCGCGACGATCTTCTCGCGCAAGAGGGCGCCCCCGCCCCCCTTGATCAGGTTCAGCGCGGGGTCGACCTCGTCCGCCCCATCGATCGTGAGATCGAGGACGGGATGCTCGTCGAGCGTCGTGAGAGGGATTCCGAGCTCCCGCGCCTCGGCCTCGACCTGGGTCGAGCAGGGCACCCCCACCACGTCCCGCAGAAGCCCCGACCGCACGATCTCGGCAAGCTTGACCAGCGCGTAGTGGGCCGTCGTGCCATGCCCGAGGCCGAGGGCCATCCCCGATCGGACGAGGCTCACCGCCTCCTCCGCCGCCGCCCGCTTGAACCGATCTGGGTCGGCCGTCATGTCCCGGCCATCGTACCGGAAGGCCCCGTTCCCTCGCCAGCGCGCGTGGCCTCCGTTCTGCGGGGTCGGGATCGATGAGCGATAATCTGACGGAGGTAACGCCAGTGAGCATTCGCAATCTTGACAAGATCTTCAACCCCCAACGGGTGGCCATCATCGGAGCAAGCAGCAACCCAGGAACAGTGGGGTTCAGCGTTCTCAGGAACATGATCAACGCCGGGTTCAATGGGGTCGTCTACCCGGTGAACCCAAAGCGGGAGTCGGTCCAGGGGATCCAGAGCTACCCGGATGTGGCGGCCCTTCCCCGAACTCCGGACCTTGCGGTGATCTGCACCCCCGCAACCACCGTGCCCGGCTTGGTGCGGGAGTGCGGAACCCTGGGAGTCCGCGGGCTGGTGATCCTCTCCGCCGGGTTCCGCGAGATCGGGGTCGAGGGCAAGGCCCTCGAAGGCGAGGTGCGGGCCGCGGCAGCCGAGTTCGATGGGATGCGGATCATCGGGCCGAACTGCCTCGGGATCATCGTCCCCCGGATCGGGATGAACGCAACCTTCGCTGCTGGTCATCCCCCCGACGGGAACGTGGCGTTCATCTCCCAGTCCGGGGCACTGTGCACGTCGATCCTCGACTGGGCGGTCGAGGAAGGGATCGGGTTCTCGTACTTCGTGTCCGTGGGGAACATGCTCGACGTGGACTTCGGCGACCTCATCGACTACTTCGGGGAGGACGAGAAGACGCGGTCCATCCTCCTCTACATCGAGTCCGTGAGCGAAGCGCGCAAGTTCATGTCCGCGTCGCGGGCGTTCGCACGTTCGAAGCCGATCCTCGTCTACAAGGCGGGCCGGTTCGCCGAGTCGGCGAAGGCCGCCAGCTCCCACACCGGCGCAATGGCCGGAGAGGACGCGGTGTACGACGCCGCGTTTCGCCGCGCAGGCATGGTCCGCGTGTACGAAATCGGTGACCTGTTCGACTCGGCGGAGCTCCTGGCCAGGATTCGGCCCCCGGCGGGGTCAAGGCTCGCGATCCTCACGAACGCCGGCGGTCCGGGGGTGATGGCCACCGACGCCCTCATCGCCCGACGGGGGACCCTGGCCCAGCTCTCGCCGGAGACGATGGACAAGCTGAACGCGATCCTCCCCAAGTTCTGGTCCCACGGTAACCCGGTGGACGTCCTGGGAGATGCCCCGCCGGAGCGCTACGCCGCGGCGTTGGAGATTCTCCTTGCTGACCCGAACGTGGACGCGGTGATCGCGATCCTCGCCCCGCAGGCGGTCACCGATCCCACCACCACCGCCCGTGAGGTGGCCGCGATCGCGGCCAAGTCAGCGAAACCGGTGCTCGCGTCGTGGATGGGGGGGCGGCTGATGCGGGAAGGAGTCGAGCTGTTCAACCGGGCGAAGGTCCCCACCTACGCCACCCCCGACCAGGCAGTGGAGGCGTTCATGCACCTCGTGGACTACGCCCGAAACCTGGAGCTCCTCTACGAAACCCCGCGCGAGGTCCCGGTGCGGTTCGCGCTCGACCAAGCCACGATCCGCAAGCAGGTGGCACCCCTTCTGGCGCGGGGCGGCATCCTGTCGGAAGCGGACTCGAAGGAGATCTTGGCCGCGTACGGGATTCCGGTGGTGTTGCCTCAGCCGGCGCACAGCGCCGACGAGGCGGTGGCCGCAGCTCGAAACGTCGGGTATCCCGTCGTCCTGAAGATCCTGTCTCCGGACATCACCCACAAGACGGACGTCGGCGGAGTGGCCCTCGGGCTGCACTCGGACAACGAGGTGCGGGCGGCGTTCGAGCGGATGATGACCACGGTACGGGAGCGCCGGCCGAAAGCGCGGATCGAGGGCGTGACGGTTCAGCGGATGATCGACACATCCCACGGGTTCGAGCTGCTCGTGGGCGCAAAGAAGGACCCCACGTTCGGTGCTGTGCTCATGGTCGGCATGGGAGGCATCGCCGCCGAGGTGTACAAGGACACCGCGCTCGCGCTCCCGCCGCTCAACGAGCGTCTTACCCGAAGGCGGCTGGAGTCGCTGCAGAGCTGGCCCCTCATCGAGGGGTACCGGGGAAAGCCCGGGGCGAACCTCGACCTCCTCATCGAGACGATCATGCGGGTGTCGTACCTCATCGCCGACTACCCGGAGATCAAGGAGCTCGACATCAACCCTCTCGTCGCCTCGCCGGACGAGGTCGTGGCCGTGGACGCGCGGATCGTCGTGGACGAAGAGGCGCTGCGAAACCCGCCACGGCCGTACGCCCACCTCGCGATCCGCCCCTACCCCGAGGGGTACACCCGTCGCGCCACGCTCCGCAACGGAACGAAGGTCCTCCTTCGCCCGATTCGACCGGAGGACGAACCGATGTGGCACGAGATGCTCGCCGTCTCGTCGCGGGAGTCGATCCGGTTCCGGTTCCGGTACCTGTTCAAGCAGTCCACGCACCAGATGGCGATCCCGTTCTGCTTCATCGACTACGACCGGGAGATGGCGATCGTGGCCGAGATTGAAGAAGGCGGCCGGAAGCGGATCGCCGGCGTGGGGCGTCTCGTGGTGGGCCCCGATCCGACCACCGCGGAGTACGCGGTGTTCGTGGCCGATCCGTGGCAAAACCAAGGGCTCGGGGGGACGCTCACCGACTACTGCTTGGAGATCGCCCGGGGCTGGGGAGTTCAGGTGGTGAGGGCAGAGACAACGCCCGACAACGTGCGGATGATCGCGATCTTCCAGCACCGCGGGTTCGCGATCGAGCACCGCACGAGGGACGGGGTCGTGCTCGCCCAGCTCCTCCACGCGCCGCGCGCATCTCCCTAGAGGGAGAAGAAGGCCGTCGGGGAGAAGCTGCGGCGCTGGGACAACCTCCGCCCGGGGGTCAGAGAGGCTCGGCCCCCCGCTCCCTCTTCTCCAAGCGGGGGCAACCCCGTTCGCCGCCGAGAACGCGGAGGCCGCGGAGACGGGCCACGAGCTCAACCACAAGGGCACCAAGAACACAACGGCGACAGAGGAATCCGGGCTCCCGGTTCCCGAACCCTAGACCCCTTGGTGCCCTTCGTGTTTGGTGGTAGCGACACCCCCCATGGTGGGAAACGGTCGGGGCGAGCCATGGAGTCCGGATCCCTGTCTCTCCCTGTCCCCGGGGTGGGAGAGGGCCGGGGCCAGGGGGAGGATGGCGGCGATTCATGGGTTGGGGGCCAACGGGCCGACACGTGGTCGGCCCCTACGACCCCAACCACGGACCCCTAGAACAGGCCGTGGACCTGGCCCGTGTCGGGGTCCACGTCCACCCGGCGGAACGCTGGTTGGGACCCGGTCCCCGGCATGAGGGTGATTGCCCCGGCCACCGGGCACAGGAACCGCGCCCCGGAGAAGAGGAGGACGTCGCGGATCGGAAGCACCCACCCCTTGGGAACCCCCTTCCAGTCAGGGTCGTGGGACAACGAAAGGTGGGTCTTGACCATCATCGTCGCGTAGTCGCGGAACTGGGGATCGGCCTCGAACGCTCGTGCCTTCTCCTCCGCCTCCGGGCTCCACGCCACCCCGTCCGCCCCGTACACCTGGCGGGCGATCCGCTCCACCCGCTCGCGCAGGGGCATCTCCAGGGGGTACAGGAACTCAAACTCCGACGCCTCGGCGCACGCCTCGATCACCGCATCGGCGAGCTCGAGCGCCCCTTCCCCGCCCTTGCGCCAGTGTTCCCCGACGGCGAAGCGGCCCCCCGCCCCCTCCACGTGCCGCCGGACGAGGGCCAGCTCGGCCTCCGTGTCGGTGGGGAACCGGTTGAGACACACCACGGGCGTCACGCCGGACCTTCGCACGATCCCGAGGTGGTGGAGGAGGTTCGCGATCCCCCGTTCGAGGAGGTCGAGGTTCTCCTCCCGGTACTCCCTGGGGAGGGGGCGGCCGGGGACGACCCGCGACCCGCCGCCGTGCATCTTCAGCGCCCGGACCGTGGCCGTGACTACCGACACGTGGGGAACGAGGCCGCTCAGGCGGCACTTCACGTTCCAGAACTTCTCGAACCCGATGTCGGCCCCGAACCCGCTCTCCGTCACGTGGTAGTCCCACAGTCTGAGCCCCAGCCGGTCGGCAAGGATCGACGACTGGCCGACGGCGATGTTTGCAAACGGTCCTGCGTGGACGAGGACCGGTTGGTACTCGACTGTCGAGCACAACGTCGGGTAGAGGGCGTTCCGCAGCCAGGCCGCCATCGCCCCCCCGACCTCGAGGTCGTCGCAGGTGATGGGGTTCCCCCGCCGGTCGTGGGCCACCGTCATCTCCCCAATCCGCGCGCGGAGGTCCCGAAGGTCGCGCGCGATCGCCAGGATCGCCATCAGCTCCGAGGAGACCGAGATCTGGAACCCCGACTCCATGGGGATCCCATTCCCCTTGCCGCCAAGGCCGATCACGATCTGGCGCAGGGCCTGGGCGCAGAAGTCGATCGCCCACTTGAGCTCTACCCGCCGCGGGTCGATGTCGAGGCGCTTCAGGCCCCGCTTGGCGAGGGTCTCGTCGGAGTAGTTGGCCTCGTGGTGCATCCGCGCGGTGAGGGCGACCAGGGCCAGGTTGTGGGCATTCGTGATCGCGTCGATGTCGCCGGTGAGGCCCATCGTGAACTCGGTCATCGGGATGAGGAGGGCGTTCCCTCCCCCGGCAGCCGTCCCCTTGATGTTCATCGACGGCCCCCCGGATGGCTGACGGATCGCTCCCCCGGCACGGACCCCTCGCCGGGCGAGGCCCTCGATCAGCCCGAGGGTGGTCGTGGTCTTCCCCTCCCCGAGCGGGGTCGGGGTGATGGCCGTCACTTCAACGTACTTCCCCACCGGCCCATCGCCGAGCCGGCGAAGGATCCGGGTGGCGTCGAGCTTGGCGATCCGGCCGTACGGGAGGACCTCGTCTCCCTGGAGGCCGAGCTCCTTGCGCCACCGGGCGGGAGAGGGCATGCCCCTCTCCGCCGCCGCGGCGATCTCCCAGTCCTCCAACTTCGTTGGGTCGTAGGCCATTGGGCTCACCTCGCGTCCTGCGTCTGCGCCTCGCAGGCGACCACCGTGTTCTGAAGAAGCATCGTCACCGTCATCGGTCCGACACCGCCCGGGACGGGGGTGATCGCCCGAACCTTGTCCCGGAGGGCCGCGAAGTCCGTGTCGCCCACCAGCCGGTACCCCCGGGGTGACGACGGGTTGTCGGCCCGGTTCACCCCGACGTCGATCACCACCGTCCCCGCCCGCACCATGTCCGCGGTCACCGTCCCCGGGCGCCCAACCGCAACGACGAGGATCTCGGCCTGGCGCGTGAACGCGGCGAGGTCGGGCGTGGCGGAGTGACAGAGGGTCACCGTGGCGTTCCCGCCCGGCCCCTTGCCCGAGAGGAGGATCGCGAGCGGCCGCCCGACGAGGGCGCTTCGCCCCACGATCACAACGTGCTTCCCCGCCGGAGGGTGCCCGCTCCGGACGAGGATCTCCTGGACCGCGCGCGGGGTGCAGGGAACGACGTACGGGTCGCCCCGAACGAGCCGACCCAGGTTCACGGGGTGGAGGCCGTCCACGTCCTTCGCCGGATGCACTGCCCCGCACACCCGGTCGGGAGACAGGCCGGGAGGAAGCGGGAGCTGGACAATGATCCCGTGGAAGGCGGGGTCGCGATTGAGCTGTTCCAGCAGGGACAGGAGCTCGGCCTCGCTCGCCTCCGCGGGGAGGACGAACACTTCGCACCGCAGTCCCAACCCGGCCGCCGCCCGGTCCTTCTGTCGGACGTAGGACACCGACGCCGGATCGTCCCCCACGCGGACGATCGCCAGCCCGGGGACCACCCCCCGCTGCGCCAGGCCCACGATCCGCTCCTGAAGTTCGGATCGGATCTCGGCCGCCATCGCCTCGCCGCGGAGCAGCTCGGCCACGCCTACTTCCCCTTCACCTTCACCCCGAACCGCGGAAGACCGACGAGGGCAACCACGGCCCCCAGCGCGGCAAGTGCCATCACCGGCGGGAACACGGCGACGTAGGAACTTGTCAGATCACGCAGGAGGCCGGACATGACGTTCCCGAGAATCGCCCCGACCCCGTAGGCGGTGAACATGATCCCGTAGTTCTTCGCATAGTGCCCCGTCCCGAACAGCGTCGCCGTGGCGGCAGGGGCGATGGCGAGCCACCCCCCGAGGTTGAGCCACAGGACGCTGAACCCCACGAAGTACGCAACCTGGCTGGCCCCGGCTCGCCACAGGAGCAGCGAGGCGACCAGGATGAGGGCGAACGAGAGCGTTCCCGCGTACCGCGGGGTGAGGCGATCCGTGAGCCACCCGAACACGGGGCGGCCCACACCGTTGAACACGGCGAACACGGACACCGCCGCCGCCGACAGCCCCGCCGAAAGCTGAGCCACCTCGCGGCCGAACGGGGCGGCGATTCCGATCGCCATCAGCCCGGCCAGGCAGCCGATCGTGTACACCCCCCACAGCGCCCAGAACGTGGGGGTGCGGACCATCTGCCCCCGATCGAAGTCCACGCCCGACGGCCGGGCCTTCCCCGTGGCCGGTGCGGTCTTCGCGTCCCGTGGGGGGAACCGCATCGGGAGCGAAGCAAGGACGATCACCGCCAGGAATGCGATCCCCATGATCGTGAACGTCCGGAGCGGGCCCTGAGCGGCGATGAGGGCGTTCATGATCGGCGCCACAACGAGGGCCGACGCGCCGAACCCGGCCAAGGTCAGCCCCAGCGCCAGTCCGCGCCGGTCGGGGAACCACCGGCCGGCCACGGCGATCGGGCAGCCGTAGGCTACCCCGACCCCAGCTCCGCCGATCACGCCGTAGAACAGGGTGAGCAGCCCCACGTTAGGCGAGAACCCCGCCAGGACCCACCCCAGGCCGACGAGAATGCCGCCCAGGATCCCTGTCTTCCGCGGCCCCCAGTTCTCCACGAGCCCCCCGGCGAGGGCCATCCCGAGAGCAAACAGGGCGAGGAACACCATGAACGGAAGTCCGCTCTCGGTCGCCGTGATCCCCCACAGCTCCTCGAGCGGCTTGCGAAACACGCTGAACGCGTACACCGCGCCCATGCACACGTTGGCCACGAACCCCAGCCCGACGAACCCCCACCGACCCTTGTCCGCTGGCAACCCGAACACCCGCGCCTCTGCCATGAGCTCTCCCCCCTCGACCGATCGAGAGGGGCGGACCAAGGTCCGCCCCTCGCCTCCCGTCATCCCCAGACTGTGCCCAACCTAGCCCTTGTAGCCCACAACCTTCTGGAGGTCGGCCACGCTCTCCGGGTTGCGGAGGGTGGTCAGATCGCCGACGGGCTCGTTGCGCACAAGGGCCTTCAGGATCCGGCGCATGATCTTCCCCGACCGGGTCTTCGGCACGTCCTCGGAAAAGTAGATCGCCGCGGGCCGTGCCGTGGGCCCGATGTGCTGGTCCACCGTCTTCACGAGATCCTTCTTCAGCTCCTCGGACGGCTGGACCCCCTTCTTGAGAAGGACGAACGCCACCGGGACCTCACCCTTGAGGTCGTCCGGCTTCGACACCACCGCGACCTCGGTCACGAGCGGGTGCTGGGCGAGCGCGTCCTCGACCTCGGCCGTGGCCAAGCGGTGGCCGGCGACGTTCATCACGTCGTCCACCCGCCCCGTGATCCGGATGTTCCCCATCTCGTCCGTCCGTGCCCCGTCCTTCGTGAAGTAGAGCTTGGGGCCCAGATCGCCGAAGTACGTGGCCCGGAACTTGTCCACATCGCCGTACAGACCGCGCAGGAGCGCCGGCGGGAACGGGGGCTCGATCACGAGGTACCCCCCATCGCCGGTCTTCACGGGAACGCCCCCCGCATCCACGATCTTGGTGCGGATCCCGGGGAACGGCCGTCCCGCCACGGTGGGGATGAACGGCCCGATTCCCGGCATCGCCTGAACGCAGGTCGCCCCGGTTTCGGTCTGCCACCACGTGTCGATGATCGGGCACCGCTTGCCCCCAATGTGCTCGAAGTACCACAGCCACGCCTCTTCGTTGATCGGCTCGCCCACCGTGCCCAGGATGCGCAGGCTCGACATGTCGTGCTTCGCGGGCCACTCCTCGCCCCACTTCACGTGCATCCGGATCGCGGTCGGTGCAGTGTAGTACACGGTCACCCGGTGCTTGGCGATGATCTGCCACATCCGGCCGTGATCCGGTGCATCAGGCGTCCCCTCGTAGACCACGGTCGCGACCCCGTTCATGAGCGGGCCGTAGTTGATGTAGGAGTGCCCGGTGATCCACCCCACGTCGGCCGTGCAGAAGTGGATGTCGTCCTCGTGCAGGTTGAAGTCCCACTTGCACGTCGCGTACACCTGGACCGCGTACCCGCCCGTCGTGTGCATGACGCCCTTGGGCTTCCCGGTCGTACCCGACGTGTAGAGGATGAACGACAGGTCCTCGGCGTCCATCGGCTCGGGCGCGCAGGTGGTGGGCTGCCCCTTCACAACGTCGTGGTACCACACGTCGCGGCCCTTTTGCATCGGGACCTCGTTCCCCATCCGGCGAACGACGACGACCTTCCCCACCGACGTGCCGGCGAGGGCTTGGTCAGCCTGACCCTTGAGCGGGATCTGCTTGCCCCGCCGGTAGTACCCGTCGGCGGTGATGAGGAGCTTGGCCCCGCAGTCCACAAGCCGGTCGCGCAGGGCCTCGGGCGAGAACGCAGAGAACACCACGGTGTGGACCGCGCCGATCCGCACCACGGCCTGCATCGCAATCACGGCCTCTGGGACCATCGGCAGATAGATCCCCACCCGATCGCCCTTCTTGATCCCCATCGCCTTGAGGGCGTTCGCGAACCGCGACACCTCGGCGAGGAGCTCCTTGTAGGTGAAGATGCGGTTCGGCTCGTCAAGGGGTTCTGGCTCCCAGATCAGGGCGGTCTTGTCCCCCTTGCCCGCCTCGACGTGCCGGTCGAGGGAGTTGTAGGACAGGTTGAGCTTCCCGCCCACAAACCAGCGGTAGGCGTAGGGCTCGTCCTCGTAGACCTGGGTCCACTTCTTGGACCACGTAAGCTCTTCGGCCCGCTGAGCCCAGAACTTCAGGGGATCCGCCGCGGCCTGCTCGTACACCTTCGGATCGGAGACCCAAGCGTGCTTCTTCAGCTCTTCGCTCGGCCAGTACCAGTTGTCTCGCTTCGGATCGGGAACGACCCATTGCATGCCATCCATCGCCGTTTTCTTCTTCACTGTGATGTGCCTCCTTCGTCGGGCCGAACACGACCCACACGATGATACCCAAGCCCCAACCTCGTTCACAGCTCGGGAGAGCCCCGCTCGACCAGATACCCACTACCGCCCTCCCGACCCGCCGACCACCCCGCTTTGCAGGTACAGGTGTCTTGGCGTACAAGTACGGCGATGCGCCGATTCCTGCGATGGATGAGAACAACCTTCATCTCGGGTCTCCTCGCGCTTCTGCCGATCGGCCTGACCCTGTACCTGCTGTGGCTGCTGTACCGACTCGCGTACTCCCTCCTCGGCCCCCAGACCGCGTTCGCCGGACTCATGCGCTCTCTCATCGGGCGGTACGTGCCTGGAACCGAGGTGGCGATCACGCTCACCGTGGTGCTCCTGGTGGGAGCCGTCGCCCGCCACTGGGTGGGCCGGATCCTTCTCCGTGGCGTGGAACGCGTGTTGCTCGCTGTTCCAGGAGTCCGCAACTTGTACTGGGGGACGCGCCAGCTCGCCCACGTGGTCCTCCACCGCGAGCAGCCGTTCACCAAAGGACGCCGGGTGGTGCTCGTCGAGTTTCCCCAACCCGGATCGTACGCCCTCGGCATCCTCACCAACGAAGAAGTGTCGGGAGTGAGCGCGGCGTGCTCGCCGGACATGGTCTCGGTGTACATCCCGACGGCACCCAATCCCCTGTCGGGGTACGTGCTGTTTCTCCCTCGCTCGAAGACCTTCCCCGTGGCATTGACAGCAGAGGAGTGCCTGAGCCTCATCCTGTCGGGCGGGCTCGTTGTCCGCCAGCCCGGCCTGGGGCGCCGCCCACCTGCCGACGACCCCACCCAACCTGCACCCGGGTAGACCTCCCCCACGGGCTGGATCCGACCCGAGAGTCGCGGTACAACTGGCCGTGATGCCAGAGGCCAACGTGCAGGCGTCCCGAACGGCGGAGATCTGCGCGCGTTGCCCTCACGCCTGCTCGGACATCTTCGCTGGCTTGTCCGAGGCAGCGCGTCAGGAGCTCATCTCCCTGGTACGGCCCATGGAGTTCGAGTCCGGGGGAATGGTGTTCCGCGAGGGAATGCCCGCGTTCGGAATGTACATCCTGTGCCGCGGCAAGGTCAAGCTGGCCAAGCGGACTCGGGCAGGTCACTCCCAGATCCTGAAGCTTCTCGGGCCGGGGGAGATCCTCGGCGAGAAGACGATGTTCGACCAGGAGACCTACACCTGCTACGCCAAGACCCTCGAACCGTCGCTCCTCGGGTTCATCCCCCGCGAGGGTTTCCTGCAATTCCTGCGCCGCCACCCGACCGTGGCGCTTCAGCTCATCGCGCGCCTGTCGCGGGAGAGCAAGGTGTTCGGCGATCGACTGGTGGAGATCACCTCCCGCTCGGCCCGAGAGCGCGTTGCCCGGGCGTTGGTCGAGCTGGCCCAGGCGTTCGGAGAGACCACCGACGCCGGGTGGGACATCGGAGTCGAGCTGCCCCGCGGGGAGCTGGCCGAGATGGCCGGCGTTTCCACCGAGACCGCGATTCGGGTCCTCTCCGAGTTCAAGGACCGAGGCCTGGTCGCGCTCCCAGGGCGGCGCGTCGTGATCTTGAAGCCGGACGAGATGCGGGCTCTGGCCCATCCGTTCCGCACCTTCGTCCGCGAGAACCCGCCATAGACCCGTCCGTGCGAGACCTCCGTGGCCCAACAGGGGGGGCGGCGATGCGGCGGGTGATCCTCGGGATCGGGAACCCCCTCCGCCGCGACGACGGGGTCGGGGTGTGGGTGGCCGAGGGGATGCGGGGCACGGACTGGGAGGTTGTCGCCGGGGGCCAGAGCGCGGAGAACGCGCTCGGCATCGTGCGCCGGCTCGCTCCCGACCTCCTGGTGGTCGTGGACGCTGCGGAGATGGGCCTCCCCTCCGGGAGCGTCCGCCGCCTGCCCGTGGACCAGTCTGCACGTATGGTGGGCTCGACCCACGCCCTGCCCCTCCCGTTCCTCCTCTCCATGGTGCGCGACCGGGTGGGGGAGATCATTCTCATCGGGATCCAACCCGGCGACCGCTCCGTCGGGGAGGGCCTTACCCTCGCCGTTGAGGCCGGAGCCCGAGAGCTCCTGACCTTTCTTGCCTCACCGGGCCCGCACGCTATCCCCTTCCTGTAGACCTCCGGCCGGGGGAGCCTGGCGAGGATCGGCCAGCCACACGCTGGTCCTCCCGTCCCATTGCTGGTGCCGAGCGGCGTGTTGTCCGTGTTGGGTCTCCGCACTGTGGGCATCCTGCACGCTGCTGCACTTCGCGGTGAACCTGTGGAGCACAGCGCTGATCTTCTGCCGCAGGCTCGCCGCGGTCTCCTCGGCGGCGGCCCCGGTCGCCCCCGGGTTGCACGCGAGCTGCTCGAGGGCAGCGTCCAAGAGGCGGCAGTGGATCTCGTTGATGGCAGAGTGCCCCTGCTCGGGGTCGCCCCGCCCTCGGGCGGACGAAGATGAACTCCAGCGTCACGTCCCCGAGGAGGAGGCTCGTGAAGCCACACCGGGAGAACCTGCGGACCGCCCTCTTCCCGTAGCCCGGCGCGGCGACAGAGAATCCGGTAATCGCGTCGAAGAGCCAAGCCCATGCGAGCGAGAACCGGGGTGGGGGTGGACGGTTGAACTGAGTGGGGCGTCCCCGCGGGATCGAGCAGCCGTGCCGAAGCAGCCGCCCCACGGTCGGAAGGACCACCGACAGCCGACCCTTGGCATCCGCGATCCCGGGGAGGGACTGAACGACCACGACCTCCCGAGAGGCAGCCCCCCCGCACCTCCGCCAGGCCGCAGACGGCCGTTCCGTCATCGATGACCGCGACGTCCGATCGGCCTGGCGTCGAGACCACCACGCTCACTCACAGCTCCCGTTCCATGACCGCGGGGAAGAACATCTCGTCCTCTTGCCCTATCGGAACCGGCACCACGGGTGAGCGCGGCGTGCACCCGTTGCACCACACACCCGTCAGCACGGCTGTGAACGGAACGTCTGCCACCGGATGCCACGGGGACACCGTCACGTCCCACCTCGGTCTGCACTGGGCGCTGCTCAAGACGCTCCCCAGAGCCACGGCCGCGACAACCACGCCCAGATCCATTCTGAGAGGCGCCCCGATCCCGCCACGGCCCTCCCGACGCCCCCACCGCACCCGTCTCGCCGCGTTGTCCCTCTCCTTCGCCTTCGTCCTCTTACCGTCCCGGAGGGCCGCTCTGGACACGGTCTTCCCGTAGGCGAGTAGCCGCCGGGCTGTCCACCCGACCTGGGGGGGCGCAGGCCGCCCCGCGCGCTGCGGGCCGAGCTGGACGACCCCAGCTCGATCCAGCCGGTGCCCGTCGGGCCTCGCGCCCGGCGTCCCGCCCCCTTGGCTCGCCGTCTCGTCGGCACGCCTGCTCGATCACAAGACCTGACCCCAGTGCTCTCGCATCACCCTCGTCGCTTGCAGGAGCAGGCGTCCCAAAGCAGAGAATCCCCGCCTGCGCCAATGAACCTCACCCATCCTCCCGACGCCCCGAACTCCACCCGGATCGACACTCCGACCCCATAGAGCACAGACGGCCGCGCAGGGATGTCGAAACCTATCACCACGGGTCCTTCCGCAATCGCGAGGCCTTCGCACCGGGCATGGCACGCGTCACCATCCCAGACGTGCACCCTTGTTACTTTCCGCTCGTGTGGACCCGGAGGAGCACGCGAAGGAGCCGATAGCGGAAGCTGATCTCACCCCCTGCGGCGCTACTGTAGCAGGTTCCGATGACCGGAGTGGGAATGGCGAAGTGGAACCATCCGCCCGAGTTCGGCTTCCCACGACATGTGTGGCGTAGCCCAGGCGCGTGACGCTAACTGCCGCCTCCGGGTTCTCAAGCTGGACTCCCGATCCGTGGGTCCAGAAGGCGTGGAAGCAGGTGGCGGACTGCGCGCCTTCTCTATCGAGCACGTCAAGGATCACCGTGAGCGTGATCGCACCCGACACGCCGGCCGCCGTAGCCTGGAACGTGAGCTCGAACCTTCGCCCCGCGGTCTCCACAGGTACGGTGAACCTGTACTGAGCACTGACCGAGCCCGACCCAGACACCGGGGCGACCGACGACCACCCCGTCGGAAGCGCCGCGGCCGAGATGGTCACCGTCCCAGTCGGCGTACGCTGCGCCGAGAGGTTGACGGTACCCGTGGTTCCCTCTGACACCGAGCACTGAACGACGTTCGACGCCACCTGGCTGCACGTCCCGCCAGAGACCGTTAGGTTCCCGCAGAACCCGAGCGTGACAGTCACTCCACCTGATGTGTACGGCAGTTCGGTGTACTGCGACCACCCTGGCAAGGCCCACAGGACGACCAGCCCGATGGTCAACCACGCATTCCGCATTATCCTTCCCCCCCATCCGCAGACCCCGGGGATCATCCCATCCCGGGGGGTCCGCCTTCATCCTGCGGCGGGCCTTCCTCACCGGTCTCCACCGGTTTCCACTCGCCGAGGCTCCGCCACCTGCCCGGCTGGTTAGGGTCAGGCTGCCACCAGTGGTACATGTAGTCCTTCCCGCCCGCGCCCTTGACGATGAAGTGGTCGCAGTGCTGGGCCGACGCCGGCAGGCTCGAGGCCCTCTGGAACACGATCTTCTCCTTCTCCGCCCACACCTTCCCGTCGCTTTGGTGGTAGGTTTGGGTAACCTGGCCTTTCTCGACCTTCTCCACCACGATCCAGGTGCCGGCCGGCGGCACTTGACGAGGGAGCTCGAAGACTTTGGTCGCCAGCCGAAGCCCGGCGGTCGGCTCGAACTCGTACCGGAGCTCTGCAGTACAGGTGCCGGTCACGAAGTGCACGTATTCTCCGGTTTCCCCGAACAGCTTGATCCCCTGGGTGATGTCCTCGCACTTGATGCTCACCTTGGGGGTGACGACGACCGTTCCCAGGTCGATCGCGGCGCCGGACGCCGTCCAGTCAACCGTATACCGTGGGACTCTCTCCCAATCGAAGCCATCGGCGCTCACCCATAGCGCCCCGACGTTCCCGATCCCCAGGATCTGCAGGACTTCTGGCCGGCTCTCGAACATGAGCTTCAGGGGCACGGCGGCGAGCACCCCCATGGCATCGGTCAGCGAGCCCGGGACCTTGGAGATGTTCGCGAAGTTCACCGTGCACCTGAACTTCGCGTCCTCATCCGTGGTCCCGGCGAAGAACTTCCCCGCCTCGTCCGTTACCGCTAGGGTGAACCTGGCGGGCGCGTCCGTCGTCTGCCCTAGTCCGACAATCCCAACCAGCAAAACGGCGACCAGTAACTCAGAGATGCCCTTCAACCGCATCACGCCACCTCCTCTCTGCTCGTGATCTGTGGACCCCAGTCCGACGAACGCGGTCCGATAGCCGCGAACTTCGGGATCCGTGCGCCCTGTCACCACCCCCTACGGGCGGGGGCAGGGGCATTCAGAGAGAGGAGAGGGGGGCCGCTGGGTTCCGACGGGAGGCGATGGGGGCCACGACCCTCTGCCTGCGCGCCGCAGATTCCTTGGACGATCAGTATACACCTCTGTCAAGGGGGCGGTTCTCTATCGTCTGCTGATCATTTCTGCAGCGCGCTACGGGGACAGAGCGATCTCTGAATGGACGTCCCAGGGGGTTGTCGTTTGCTCGACCCCGCACCACGAGCCGGCTATACTCGCCCTGTGAGTTCGCGCCCTTCTGCTCGAGGCTTATCATCCCACCGCATGCCTCACCTCCCAGCCCCGGCAGGAGGGCGCTGCTCTCTGTGCCGCAGCGGCAGGTGAAGCGTGATAGCCAACCGCTCGCAAGTGAGAATCGCCTTCCGAATGGAGGAACCGTGAGGATCGCCGTCGGCCAGGTCAACCCCACGGTGGGGGACCTCTCTGGGAATCGCGATCAAATCCTTTCCCGCATGATGGAGGCCCGCCGGTCAGGAGCTGACCTGGTGGTGTTCCCGGAGCTCGCTCTGCTCGGATATCCGCCCCGCGATCTCCTTCTCCGCTCGGGGTTTCTCGACACCGCAGACCGGGAGTTCGCCGCAGTCGTCGAGGCCAGCCGCGACATCGCGGTGATCCTCGGCCACGTGGCCCGCGGGGGGACCCGAGCCGCCAACACCGCCGACCCCTCGTCGGCCGCGTTCGGTGGTGCCGACCTCCTTTACAACACAGCGTTTCTCCTCGCCCACGGCGCCGTCGTGGGACAGCAGACCAAGCACCGCCTCCCTTCGTTCGACGTGTTCGAAGAGGAACGGTACTTCACGCCGGGGACCGACGTGGGCGTCCTCGAGTGGGAGGGCCTGCGCTTTGGGCTCTCGGTGTGTGAGGACTTCTGGTACGACGGGGGGGTTCTGGCCGCCCAAACGGCGGCGGGAGTGGACCTCCTTGTGAACGTGTCGGCTTCACCCTACTTCCGCGGGAAGCCACAGCTCCGCTACGCGCTCGCCCGAAAGTGGGCCCAGCAGTCCGGGACGCTGTTCATCTACGCAAACCTGGTGGGCGGCCAGGATGAGCTCGTGTTCGACGGTGGGTCGTTTTGCGTTCGCCCGGATGGAGGATTCCTGCTCTCGGCACCCCGGTTCGCCGATGGCCTGTACGTGTTCGATACGGCTGGCGAGCCCGTGGCTCCGCCGGACGAGGATGGTCTTGCCACCGTTGAGCAAGCCCTCGTCCTTGGCGTCCGCGACTACCTCGACAAGAACGGAATCCGCGGGGCCGTGGTCGGGATCTCGGGCGGTGTGGACTCGGCCGTTGTGGCGTCGCTTGCCTGTCAAGCGCTGGGCCCGAACCGAGTGGTGGGGACCTTCTTCCCCAGCCGGTACACCGCCCCGGAATCGGGACAGGAGGCGCGCGAACTTGCGCAGGCACTGGGGATCCCCCTCGTCCAGATCGAGATCGAGCCGATTCTGGACGCGTTCAAGCGGGCCCTGTCGCCACACCTCGCTGTGGCCGGGGTGACCGCAGAGAACCTCCAGGCACGGGTCCGCGGGGTCCTGTGGATGGCACTCGCCAATGCTCTGGGGTACGTTGTTCTCGCCTGCGGGAACAAGTCAGAGCTGGCCACGGGGTACACCACGCTGTACGGGGACACGGTCGGCGCGCTGGCCCCGATCGGCGATCTGGTGAAAGAGGAGGTCTACGCCCTGGCACGGTGGATCAATGCCCAGGCCCCTCATCCCATCATCCCCGAAGGGACTCTCAGCCGCCTGCCGTCCGCGGAGCTCCGCCCGAACCAACGGGATGACGAAGACCTGCCCCCCTACGAGGTCCTCGATCCGCTCGTGCGGGCGCTCGTGGTGGAGAACCGACCGTGCGACGAGCTCGTCTCGCTGTTCGGCGCGAGCACCGTGCGCGAGGTTGCCCGCCGCCTCCACTCTGCGGAGTACAAACGGCACCAGTTGCCACTGGTCCTCAAGGTTTCACCCAAGGCGTTCGGGATGGGCCGGCGCTTCCCCATCACCCACCGATTCCCTGACTAGATGCTTGCCCACCGGAACACCGTGGTCCGCTGACCCAGGGTGGGCAGGCGTGCAGCACAGGGCTCCGTGACCGTACACCCATGGCCTGCCGTTCGCCCGGCCCGTGCGGTCCACCGGGATCGGCCCCCACGATGCTAGTTCCCCCCCGGTTCCGGTCGTCGCCACGCAGCCGACGGCCCGCGGGGCGGTCCCCCTCAGGTAGCTAGGAGCCCTCGGGTCGGCGGGAGCGCCGCAGGAACGTGGGGATGTCGTAATCGTCCCGGATGCCCTCCCGCTCGAGCCGCTCCAGAACAACCTCCTCCTCGGTGTCCATGATCTCGCCGCTCTGAACGGGCGAGAACCCGGTGGCGATGACGGTCACCTTGGCCTTCTGCATCCCCTCGCGGATCGTCGCCCCGAAAATGAGGTCTGCCTTGTCGGACAGGGCGTCCTGAATCGCCCCCGCCGCTGCGGTGACCTCCTCCAAGGTGAGGTCCTCGCCACCCGTGATGTTGAGGATCGCCTTCTTGGCTCCTTTGGGGCTGAAGTCGAGGAGGGGGGACGAGATCGACCGCCGCGCTGCCTCCCGGGTCTTGTTCTCGCCCTCCGCTTCTCCAATCCCCATCAGCGCTGTCCCCGCCCCGCGCAGCACAGCCTCGACGTCCGCGAAATCGAGGTTGATCAACCCAGGCACGGTGATGAGCTCGGTCACTGCCTGCACCCCCTGCCGCAGCACCTCGTCCACCATCTCGAATGCCTTGGTGAGCGGAACCTCGTGCGACGCAACCTTGAGCAGACGCTCGTTGGAAATGGTGATGATCGCATCTACGTTCTTCGCCAGCTGCTGCACGCCCCGCTCGGCTTTCTGGATGCGGGCCAGACCCTCGAACGGAAACGGCCGGGTGACGATCCCTACGGTCAGGATGCCCAACTCCTTGGAGATCTCGGCGACGACGGGTGCACCCCCGGTCCCGGTGCCGCCACCCATCCCAGCGGTGATGAACACCATGTCCAGGCCCTGAAGCAAATCGGCGATCTCATCCCGGGACTCCTCGGCTGCCTCACGCCCGACTTCCGGGTCGCCGCCTGCTCCCAGTCCGCCTGTTCGCTTCGCCCCGAGCTGAAGGTGGCGATGGGCGTTGGTCATCTCGAGGACCTGGGCGTCCGTGTTCATCACCACGAGCTCCACCCCGACCAGCCCTGCCTGGACCATGCGGTTCACGGCGTTCCCGCCGCCCCCGCCGACCCCCACCA
This sequence comes from Candidatus Bipolaricaulis sibiricus, assembly GCA_004102645.1. Lineage (GTDB taxonomy): Bacteria > Bipolaricaulota > Bipolaricaulia > Bipolaricaulales > Bipolaricaulaceae > Bipolaricaulis > Bipolaricaulis sibiricus. The sequence goes on from CP034928.1 coordinate 1,587,468, forward strand.
CCATGATCTTGGCCGGGCTCTGACCCATCATCCTCGGCTCACCCCCGCAGGAATTTGCGGAACCAACCGAGCATCTTGCCCAGCATCCCCTTCGAGGAACCCCGGGAGCGCTTGGCGGGGACGAAGTCACGCGTCTCCACGGCGTACTTGAGGAGGCCGATCCCGGTGGCATAGATCGGGGATTCCACGATGTCCCTCAGCCCGTGAATACCCTGCGGCAGGCTTCCCACGCGGGCCGGAGTGCCGTACCGCTTCTCGATGTACTCGGCCATCCCCGCGAGGAGCGACGTGCCTCCCGTGATGACCACACCGGCCGGAATCAGGTCCCGGTACCCCGCGTCCTCAACCTCCTGCATCGCCAGGTCGAGGATCTCCTCCACCCGCGGCTCGATGACCTTGGCGAGCTTCTTCCGTGACACCTGCTTCGTGCTCTCGCCCCCGATCGTAGCGACCTCGATCTTCTCCTCGTCACCCACCGAGTCCACAAGGCATGTGCCATACTGCTTCTTGATCCGCTCGGCCTCTTCGATCGGCGTCTGTAGTCCCACCGTGATGTCGTTCGTGATGTGCTCTCCGGCAATGGGGATCGTCTTCGAGAACCAGATATCGCCCCCCCGGAACACGGAGATGTCGGTCGTCCCCCCGCCCGAATCGAGAAGCACGACCCCCAGCTCCTTCTCCGCAGACGACAGGACTGCCATCGCCGAGGCCAACGGTTCGAGCACGATCTGGGAGATGCCGATGCCCACCGCCTCCACGCACCGCACGAGGTTGTGAACGGCGGTCACCGATCCGAGGACGATGTGCACATCGACCTCGAGGCGCGTCCCGGTCATCCCCACCGGATCGGTGATCCCTTCTTGACCGTCCACGATGTACTGCCGGGGGATGACGTGGATGAGTTCGACGTCGGGGGACAGGGGCATCGTTCGCGCTGCCTCCACCACACGCCGCACGTCCTCGGCCGTGATGATCCGATCGGGGCGGGTGATGGAAACCGTGGCCGAGTTGTTGAGAGACCGGATGTGCTTTCCCGCAATGCCGACGTACGCGTTCTGGATCCGCACATCGGCCATGTTCTCTGCCTCTTCGACGGCCTTGCGGATGGACTGAATGGTGCGGCCAATGTCCACCACAACTCCCTTCTCCAGTCCCCGAGAAGGGGAGGTACCCAGACCGATAACCTCGACGTACTCGTCGACCACATTGGCCACCAGACAGGCCACCTTGGTCGTCCCGACGTCCAATCCCACCATCAGCCGCTCCCGCCTCATCGAACCACCACCTTCATCGCTTTCGCTTCAGGATCACCTCGTCGCGCACGCGCACATCCACCGTGGCATACTCGGCAAGCAGCCCTCGCTCCCATAGCTCCTCCAGGATAGCAAGTCGGTCCCCCAGTTGGCCAATCTCCCCCAGAAGGACGGTGGGGGACCCATCTCCTCTGGCTACGACATTGGCGGGATCAGAAATGTCGAACATCGGGAGCCTCTGCCGGACACCACTGCTCAGTCGGGCCACGGCGCGAGCCGCCGCCACCGCCTCCGAGGACACCCGGTCACCCTCCCGCGCAGCTCCCACTACGGCAGGCGTCGTTCCAGGTTCGAGGATGACCCCCTCGGCATCCACCCACACCGTTGCCCCTCCTCGCAGCTGCACCTGCACCGCCGGTTCCCTCTCTTTTATCTCCACTTCCACCCGCTTCCGAAGCGGGCGAACCCGGATCGTCGCCTCCAAAACCCGGGGGTCATCCCGAATCCAGCCGCGTATTCCCCCCGTTTGTAATCGAAGTACATTAGCACCGAGCAGAATCCCTGTCAACTGTTCGGCCGCGAAGTAGCGCGTCGGGGAGACCCACACCTCCTCTACCCGCCACCAGTCACCCCAGCGCAGTGTGGCGCAAAGCACGATGAGGAAAGTGCAAACAACGCACCCGACTCGGACTGCCCGCCTCACTCCCCCACAACCTCCAGCTCCAGATCGAGCCAGACGCCAAACCGGGTCACGACCCGATCCTGAACCTGGTCCACCAGCTCCAGCACATCGGACGCGCGCGCTCGGCCGAGGTTGCAGATGAAGTTGGCGTGGTGCTCCGACACCACCGCATCACCCACCCGCGCGCCCTTGAGGCCACACTGGTCGATGAGCCACCCCGCCGACCGCCCGCCAGACGGGTTGCGGAACACGCAGCCCGCCGACGGGAGCCCCAGCGGTTGGCTCTGCGCCCGCTCAACGAGAAGCGGCGCGAGATCCTGCGGTGCGTAGGGCCGGAGGCCCACGGCAAGTACGGGAAGCCGCAGCCGGCGGAACAAGGAATCGCGGTAGGCAAAGCCACACTCCTCAGGCGTGAACACGTGGACGCGCCCGGTGGGCAGCAGGGCACGAACCCAGGCCACCTGCTCCGCGATGGCACCGTGTCTGGTCCCGGCGTTCATCGCCACGGCCCCCCCCACTGTTCCCGGGATCCCGGCAAGCTTCCACGCCCCACGGCGGGCGATCCGCGCCAGCGACACCCCTGCTCCCACCCGGAGCAGGCCCTCTTCCTCCTGCCACGAGCGCAGTCCGGTGGTGGACAGGATCAGTCCAGGAAACCCTCGATCCGGAACGAGAAGCTTCGATCCACCGCCCACCATCCGCCACGGGAATCCGTGGGTGCGCGCCCGCACCACCGCCTCCGCCAGCGCGTCCTCACTGCTCGGGCGGAACAGCGCGAACGCCCGTCCGCCAATGCGGAACGTGGTGTGGGGAGCGAGAAGCTCCTCCGCCCGCAGCTCCCCGGGCAGATCCCTTAGGATCCGTAGGAGAGCCCGCGCGCCATCTCTCGCGCCAGTTTCCATATGTCTCCCGCGCCAAAGCACGCCACGATGTCCCCCGGTTCGATCTCCTCCGCCGCCGCATCGAGGGCGGCACCAAGGTTGTCTCGGTACACCGCCGCTCCTCCCGCGCCGCAGATCGCGTCGGCGACCTCACGACCGCTCACGCCGGGAATCGGGCGTTCGAACGCAGGGTAGACGCGGGACACCACGACCCGATCCGCCCGGGCGAGCACTGCCCCGAACGCTCCCGCCAGGGCCTGGGTCCGGGAGTACCGATGGGGCTGAAAGATGGCGACGATGCGACGGTCAGGCCATCCCAGACGCAGTGCCGCCAGTCCTGCCGCGACCTCGGTGGGGTGGTGGGCGTAGTCGTCCACCACGAGGTAGCCGTTCTCCTCGAGCACTTCGAGCCGCCGACGAGGGCGCGCGGCCGAGGGGAGCGCCCGGAGAAGGTCGGGCAAGGGAACGTGGAGCAACATCCCCGCCGCGATCGCACCGAGGGCATTGCGAACGTTGTGGGGGCCCGGCCCCGGCACCTCGACCTCTCCGGCCTTCCTCCCCCTCATTCGGAGCTCGAAGAACGACTTCCCGCGCCAGTACTCGACGCCGGTCGCGCGGAGATCGGCCTGAACCGAGAACCCGTAGGTCAGGGGGTGACGCTGCCCGCGGGCCGCCTCGACCGCAACTGGATCGTCGGCGCACACCGCAGCCCGGTCCGCCCGGGCGACAAACGCTGCGAATGCCCGCCTCAGCCCGCCGAACCCACCGTACGTCCGGACGTGATCGGTGTCTACAGACGTGAGGATGGCCACGCGGGGACGCAGCCCCACGAATCGACCGTCGGACTCGTCGATCTCCGCCACGAACGGCTTGCCGCGTCCGAGCACCGCGGACGGGCGGCCGGGCACGTCTCCCCCCACGTAGTACCCTCCCTCGCCCGTCGCCGCGGTCGTCAGATGAGCCGCCCAGGTGGCCGTCGTGGTCTTGCCATGGGTTCCGACCACCGCCACCAGGTCTCGCCCCCGCGTCAGTTCGCTGAGCGCGGCAAGGCGTGACAGACGGGGAATGCCGTGCGCGGCACGGACCTCGACGTTGCCCGGGGTGATCGCAGAGGAGTAGATCACTGCGTCTGTCCGTTCCGGGAGGTTCTCCGCCCGGTGGCCCACATGGACGGCGGCCCACGTCTGCAACGCCGCGGTGCGCGATGAGTCCCGGATGTCCGACCCAGACACGGTCGCTCCCCCCTCCCGCAACAGCTGCGCCAGTGCTGCCATGCCGTCCCCGCCGATTCCCACGAGGTGAACCCGTCCCGCGAATTCGCTCATAGTCGTGCGCCCTCCACGAGTGCGATGAGGGCCTGTGCAGCAAGGCGGGCTGCATCGGGTCGAGCGGCCGCCCGTGCCGCAAAGGCCATGTCGCGAAGCCTTTGGTCGTCGTTCCACAGCTCCCGTACCACGCCCCCGAGGTCACGAGCCACCGCGTCCTCCGTCACCACCCGGCAACCTCCTGCCTGAGCCATCGCCCACGCGTTGTCATGCTGATGGCGATCCGTGGCTCCGTCCCACGGGACAAACACCGCCGGCCTCCCCGCCGCTGCCACCTCGGCCACCGTTGTTGCCCCCGCCCGCGCCACGACAAGCCGTGCCCGAGACAGGGCTTCGGCAAACGGTTCTGCGTACTGCACCACCTCCGCCGGGACGCCTGCCTCAGCCAGGGCCCTCGTCACGTCACCCACAGGGGCAGCCTGCCCCACGACCACTCGCATCCGCAGCCCAGGGGTCTGAGCAAGCTCCGGAGCTACCTGGACCATCGCTTCGACCAACCTCCGAGATCCCAGCGATCCGCCCACCACCAGCAGTTCCTCTCCCAGGTGTCGCGGCACATCCCTCACCGAACGCCGTACCGGGTTCCCGATCACCTGAACCCGCGCTTGACGGGGAACGCCGCGGGTCGTCGGGTACGACAGAAGCACCACGTCGGCCCGACGGGCGAGGAGGCGGTTGGAGAGCCCCATGCGCACGTTCTGCTCGTGGATAGCCGTCGGGATGCCGAGGAGCCACGCCGCGACCAGCGGAGCGAACGCAGCGTGTCCCCCCGTCCCGAGCACGACGTCTGGGTCGAACCTCCTTACCATCACGAGCGCGCGCACCACCCGTGTCAGCGTCTGGGCAAACGAGAGGGGCCACGTCCATGGCCGCCGGCGATCGATCCCCCGCGAAGAGAGGGGGAGGAACTCGATCCAGGGATGGAGAGCCACCGCCCTTTGTTCCAGTCCATGGGGGTTGCCCACCCAAGCGCACCGCGAGAGTGCCCCGTTCGCGCGAAGCTCCTCGACCACGGCCAGGGCAGGGTACACATGGCCACCCGTGCCGCCGGCCGCCACGAGGACCTTCATCCCCGCACCCCCGGAACGAGAACCCCCACGGTGGCGTGTCGCCCGGCGCGGGCAACGCCAAGGAGCAGGCCGCCCAGCATCAGGCTCACCATGAGCGACGACCCGCCGTAGCTCAGGAACGGCAGGGTCAGCCCCTTCACCGGCATCACCCCCACCGCCACGGCGAGGTTGAGCAGGGTCTGGAACCCGAGGAGAAACGACGCTCCCCACGCGTAGAGGGCCCCCAGCCGGTCCGGAGCCCTCCGCGCCACCTGAAACCCCCACCCGACAAGCAGAGCCAGAAGCGCAATCACACACAGCGAGCCCACGAGCCCAGTCTCTTCGGCCACAATCGAGAACAGGAAATCGTTGTGCGCCGCTGGCAGGTAGAACAGCTTCGCCCGGGACGCCCCGATCCCCCGGCCCAGCACCCCGCCCGACCCGACCGCGATCAACGACTGAAACGTCTGATACCCGTAGGTGTCGCGGTACGCGTCGGGGTTGAGGAACGCGGCGAACCGCTCCAGCCGATACCGAGCCAGGAACAGCACGATCCCCCCCACGGGAATCCCCCCCCCGAGGGTGATGAGAAGGTGCCGCAAAGGTGTCCCCCCCACCCAAAGAAGGAACGCCACAGTCACCGCATACAGAATGAGCATCCCCGTATCCGGCTGCAGCAGAAGGACCACGCCGAACAGCCCGAGGACGAGCAGATAGGGGAGCACCCCGTCTCGGTAGCTCAGCAGGCGGTCCCCCCGTCGCACGAGCGACCCTGCAACGTACAGGATGAGGGCGACCTTACCGATCTCGGACGGCTGAAACGGAAACGGCCCCAGACGCAGCCACCGCGAGCCTTCGGAGAGCGGCGGGACGAGAGTGAGAACAAGGAGAACGAACACCGCCCCCAGCAGGAGGTCGTCGATCTTGCTCCACACATGGTAGTCCACCCGCCACAGGACGATCAGCCCCACGAGTCCTACCACCCCGCCGATGATCTGGCGCTTGAGAAGGGACCACGGATTCCCGGTCAGGCGCAGCGAGAGAGGGAAGCTCGCCGAGTACACGAATAGGAACCCCGCCAGGAGAAGAAAAGCAAGGACCACCGCAATCCTGCCCTCGAGGCTCCCCATGGCGAAGGTAGTGTGGCACACATGTCCCTTCGGCCAAAGGACCGCGGGGGTACCTCCCCCGGCTATCGTTCCGAGGGAGAGGTGCGCGGTGTCCCCCGCGCCAGGGACACCAGGGGCCTACTCCGCCCCGAGGAGCGCGGCGAACGCCTCCCGAAAGACCTCGCCCCGGTGCGCATAATCTCTGAACTGGTCAAAACTAGCGCATGCTGGTGAGAGAAGCACAGTATCCCCAGGTCGGGCAGCCCGGTACGCGCGCTGCAGCGCGTCGGGCGGATCTCCGGCCAGCTCGTAGGGGATCCCCGCTGAAGCCAAGAGAGTGGCGAAGTACGCTTGGGACTCGCCGATCAGCACGCAAGCCCGGACCTTGGCCCGAAGACAGGGGAGGAGTGCCTCGTACCCCCCGCCCTTGTGGCGCCCCCCGAGGATGAGCACCACCGGACCCGGGATCGCCGACAGGGCGGCGACTGTGGCGTGAGCGTTCGTCCCCTTGGAGTCGTCCACAAACGGAATCCCGCGGAACTCCCCGACCCGCTCCATCCTGTGCGGCTGGCGGAGGGCGGGCACGATCGCTCCATACGGGGGGGGAGACCGCCTGATCTCAGGACACGCCCCACAGGCCGCGGCCCAAGCCGCCGCGAGGTCCGCCCGCAGGTGGGCCGCCAGCCCCTTCCCCCAGCCGGGCGGGAGCTCGACCCCGCCATAGTCGATGGTCTGTGCTCGGGGAGCCACGCAAGCGAGAATCTCCCTCGACAGAACTGCTTGATCCACCTCGCGTTGTCGGGCCAGGATCTGTGCCTTGGCCGCAAAGTACGCGGCCAGTGACCCGTGGTGGTCGAGGTGGTCCGGGGCGAAGTTGAGCCACACCGCAACCGTGGGCCGGAAGGTCTCCGTCCACTCCAGCTGGTACGAGCTCACCTCGAGCACCCATGGGCGGTCCCGCACGGCATCCACAGTGGCGATCGCTGGGCACCCGATGTTGCCCGCTACCACCGGGTCACGGCCGGCTGCTCCCAGAATGGCTCCGACAAGCTCTGCGGTTGTCGTCTTGCCGTTCGTCCCAGTGACCGCAACCAGAACCGAGGGTCGGCCAAGCCGGTACGCCAGTTCGATCTCCGACCAGATGGAAGTACCCTGCCGCCGGGCCACCCCGAGCATGTCCAGCCGGGGGGGGACGCCAGGGCTCGGCACGATCAGGTCAGCTTCGAGGACGCGGTCAGTATGCCCGCCCTCCTCCCACTCCACCCCGTGCTCGACGAGAAACGCCCGGTCGTCTGGAGAGAGGAAACCTCGCTCGGAAACGAATACCGAGAGTCCGAGAGGAGCAAGGGCAGCTACAACTGCCCGCCCCGTCCGGGCAAGGCCGAGCACACCGACCCGCCGAAACGGGAATGGCCAGTGCATCAGTCGCTCGGGATCGAGTCCAGCCGTCGCTCGAGAATCAGGTCCGACGAGAACCGCTCAAGGCACAGGTAGTGCGCCGCCGCCTGGACCAGCGCATCCTCCGGGACCAGGCCCACGATCTCCGTTCCCACCACCGGCACGCCATGCCGCGCCGCCTCCAACCGCACCAACTCCAGGGTTCGGGCAAGGGGGGTCTGCTTGTAGTTCGTGAGGTTCATCGAGACCTGGACGATTCCCCGATCCTCGAGGGCGACGCCCAGGGCCTTCACGTAGCGGAGCCCCCCCGAGGAACCGCGCACGGCCTTGGCGACCGCCTTGGCGACCTGGAGATCCGCCGTACCGAGGTTCACGTTGAACGCGATGAGGAACTCCCTTGCGCCGACGGCCGCCACCCCCGCGGTGGGGTGGACGGCCCGTTCTCCGAAGTCAGGGGCCCATGCCTCGGCACGGATCTTCTCCGCGAACCCCTCGAACTCCCCGCGCCGGATCTCGGCCAGATCACGGCGCTCAGGGCGGCTGGCTGCCTCCTCGTACAGGTACACCGGAATCCGGAACCGCTTCCACACCTCGTGGCCGACGCGCCGGGCGAGCGCCACGCAATCCGCCATCGTCACGCCCCGTACCGGAACAAATGGGACCACGTCCACCGCCCCCATGCGGGGGTGCTCCCCGCGATGGAGGCGGAGGTCGATCCGCGGCACAGCCGCGGCAAACAGGCGGAGGATCGCTTCCGCCACGCTGTCCGGATCCCCGACGAGGGTAAACACCGTGCGGTGGTGGTCCGGGTCGGACTGGATGTCGAGAAGGCGAACGCCCGGCACCTCCTGCATCGCGCCGGCCATCGCCTCAATCGCACTCCGGTCGCGGCCCTCAGACACGTTGGGCACCGACTCGACAAGACGGGTCCCCCGCACGGCCCCTCCGTTCTCGGAATCAGCCAGCGATCATCGGCTCGGGAACAGCCCCCACAGCCGCCCCTCGACATCCGAGGACAGATCGACCACTGTGGACTCGCGGCGGAACATGACCACGTCCTTTGTGCGCACGACGAGGTCGTACCCCTTCTCCCGCGCCACCTGTTGCGTGATCTCGACCATCTTCGCCGCTGCCACCTGTGTCAACAGCTGGTCCAGTTGCTGAAACGCCGCCTGAAGCTGCTGCAGACGTTCGCTGAACCCCTGCATGTCGAGGATCGTGACCTGCGCTTCCCGAACCGTCTTTTCGACTTCGTCCACGATCGGCCGCGCCTGCGTGCGCACGGCCTCGAGATCGGATCGCATGTTGAGGAACCCAGGGGACGCGATCATCTTCTCGAGCATGGCCATGTTCACGTTGAGCGAGGCCTGGACCAACTCGGCCTGCAGACGTAGATACCGCTGCTGGTAGGTGGCGAGCTGGAGTCTGCCCGCGGCGTAGTCGGCCTGGAGAGCCTGGATGTCCCGAGCCTTCCCCTCCATCGCTGCCCGCTCCGTCTGCACCTGGGGAAGGAACACTCGGGTGAACAGCGTCTCTGCATCTACGACGCCGATCCGCAACCCGGCCCCGCCCGTCGTGATCCCGGCAACCCTCGTCTCGAGGTCGCTCACCCGAGTGGTGAGCTTCGTCAGGTCCCCAGTCAGCTTCGTCACATCGCCGCCGGTCGCCGCGCCCGGGAACAACCGGCTGCCCACGATGCCGCCGACGAGCCCCAGGACGAGCGCGCCCACAACCAGTCCCACGATCCACTGTGTCTTCATCGGTATCCTCCCGTAGTTGCGTGAACTCTACCCTAGAACATCGGGCCCATCCCGAACTCAAACGCTGGAACCCACGTCGGCTCACGATCGTTGGGCCACGCGAGGGCCAGCCGGACAAACATCCCGGCCACGCTCGCCGCTACCTCGATCCCCAGGGATGACTTGACGGTCCCGTCCCAGGTGGCACCGAAGTCCCCGAACAGGGCGATCCACGATCCCTGGGCGATCTCGACCCGGAACTCGCTGTTCAGGAGCCCGTAGCGATCCGTACGCACGGCCTTCGCGCCCCGCACCGTGTCTACCCCGCCGAGGCTGAACCGGTACCGTTCAGGGAGGTCCCACCCCCACCGGATGAGCGCTCGCCAGGCGAACACGGCCCGCGTCTCACCAAACAGCAACGGAAGATCGAGCGGGGCGAACCGCGCCATCTCCGGCTTCAGGGTCAGGTACTCCACTCCCGGGGCGAACGTCCCTGCCTTCTCCACTGACACCCGCCCCCGCCCCCCGGTCCGTGGGAAGAACGGGCTGTCCCGATCGTCGTAGACCAGTCCCACGTCCACCGAGGTCCGGGGGTCAAGGATCGTCCACTCCGGAAGCTCCCACGCCTGCTCGCTCGACAACCCTACCGACAGCTTGAGGTACGGAGCCAGAGGGTAGGCAACCGAGGCTCCCCCGCCGAGAGTGACGGTGACCGGATCCTCGCCCGATTGCCTCCGGTAGAACTCCACGCTCACCAGGTCGAACACGGGGAACGAATGGCTCCGGAACCCAAGGCTCCAGGTCGTGGACCCGCCGCTCGTCAGGCCCTTGTCCAGCGATACGTCGAGATCGAATGCGCGTCCCAGCACGTTCTTCTGGCTGTACGTCAGGTTGCCGACGATCCCTTGGTCCTGAGGAGAGAACGCCAGATTGCCGCCAATGCTCCCCAGCTTCTCGATGTCGGTCACGGTGATCTTGAGGACAAGGTCGTCGGCCACCCATCGCGGTTCCAGGAGAACGTCTTGAAAGTACCCGAGCGCCATCAGGGCTTGACGCCCGGCGACAAACCGCCCTTCGGTCAAGAACTGACCCGGTGGAAGGCCGACCACCCGTTCGATCACCCAGCCTGCGGTGCGCGTGTCTTCGCTGACCTCGATCCGGGCGACTCGCCCCTCCTTGACCCGCACCTGCAGACGGCCTCCTGCCATTCCCTCCGCCACGAAGTCCACCATGAAGAAACCCTCGCGACGGTAGTAGTCGTAGACGGGACCGAGCGCCCGCAGGACGTCGTAGTTCGTCGCCTCCCCGTTCGGGAGCGGCCCGACTCGCGTCTGAACACGCTCCGGAGCGAACGCCGTCACGCCGACAAGCTCGATTCCGGTGAGAGCCGTAGGAACCGGGAGAAGCACCCGCTCCTCAAGGTTCCAGATGAGCCATATCCCCCCGTCCCCCATCTCCGCCTCCACGCCCCCCGACGCGAAGAACACCGACCGCCCCAGCCCGCTCAAGGTCTCCTGAATGTGCGAGATCTTCCCGACCTCCCCCACCGGAACGACAACGAGTTTCCGCGCTTCCTCCTCCGGAATCGTCGATAGCCCCCGGAACCGATGACCCGCGATCACGAGTTCCTCAACGATGAAGACCAGTTCGTCTCCTCGGAGATCAGGTTGGATCTGAATCGTCGCCCAGTCTAGCTTGCGATACTCGTCGGCCAGCGCGGTCAGCGCGGCCTCGATCTTCACCTGGTTGAGAACCGTTCCTGTCTTCACGCCCTTGTCGGTGAGGATCTCGCGCAGCCGGGTCTCGGTGGGCCGGTTGCCTCCCCGCAGCGCCTCTTGAAGCCAGGACCACAGGGTCCCCTTCCCTCTGGGAGCCGGAGGCAGGCCTTCAAACGTGATGCGCTCGATCTTCGGGTACTCCACGACCCGGAACCGGACAACGACCAAGTCCCCATCGAACGCCAGCTCGGGGGTGACCTGCACGAAGTACCCCAACTTCTGCACCGCCTGGACAGCAGCCAACACCTCATCCCGTGTGACCTGCTGGCCCACGCTGAACTTCACCGCGCTCAGGATCTCCGCCGTCGAGAGATGAACGTTCCCCACGACCTCGATCCGCCCCACGGTGAAGTCCTGGGCCATCACCAGCGCAGCCCAGCCAGCAACAACAAGGACAACCCACAGGTATCTCACGCTGTTCCCTCCTCCGGGAATGCTCGGTATTGTAGGGCCTCCGCCACGTGCTCGGGTTCGATGGTAGCGGAACCCGCGAGATCCGCAATCGTGAGGGCTACCTTGAGCGTGCGAACGTAGCCCCTGCCCGTAAGAGCGAAGTGGTCTACCGCACGGCCGAGGAGTGCCTTCGCCTCGGGACCGATTCGACACGAGCGCCGAGCCTCGCGAGGACCGATCTCAGCGTTCGTTCGAGTTGCGGCCCCGAACCGCCTCCGCTGGACCTCACGGGCATGCGCGATTCTTTTCCGAACTGCTTCCGACGCCTCTCCCCCTCCCTCGCCAAGGAGTTCGTCCCGCGAGAGGCGCGGAACCTGCACGAACAGATCCACTCGATCGAGAAACGGACCGGACAGCCGCTTTCGGTAGCTCGCCACCTCGTGCGGTCGGCACCGGCACGGTCGGAGGGGATCCCCAAGGTAGCCACATGGGCAGGGGTTCATCGCCCCCACAAGCATGAACGAGGCCGGAAAGGTCACCGCGATCCCGGCGCGCACAACGGTGATCCGCCGCTCTTCCAACGGCTGGCGCAGCGCCTCCAGCACCTTGCGATCGAACTCCGGCAGTTCGTCCAAGAAGAGGACACCGTGGTGCGCAAGCGTGATCTCACCAGGGCTGGGGACGCCATGACCGCCTCCCACCATTCCTGCGTAGGACACGGTGTGGTGCGGGGAGCGGAACGGGCGCCACTGGAGGAGCGGCCGCTCCGGGGAGAGCAAGCCCGCAACTGAGTGGATACGCGTGACCTCCAGCGCTTCGTCGAAGGTGAGCGGAGGAAGGATCCCCGGTAGACACTGGGCAAGGAGCGACTTGCCCGCACCCGGCGGCCCGACCATCAGGAGGTGATGAGCGCCGGCCGCTGCGATCTCCATCGCCCGCCGCGCGTGCTCCTGCCCACGAACGAGGGAAAGATCGATCCAGTCAGGCATATCCGCCGGGGGGACAACCCGCGGGGCAGGCGCAACCGACCGCTCTCCGCGCAGGAACGCGACAGCTTCCCCGAGCGTCGAGACCGGGTACACGGCAAGCCCATCCACAAGCGCTGCCTCTGCGGCGGATGAGGCGGCAACGACGGCCCGCTGGACCCCGGCCTGCCGTGCGGCAAGCGCCATCGCCACCATCCCCCGCACCGGCCGCAGGCCGCCATCGAGTGCCAGCTCTCCCAAGAACACCGTCCCCGCCGTGGCCTGACCTTCCAACTGCCCCGTCGCCACCAAGACGGTGACCGCCAGGGCGAGGTCGAATCCCGCCCCCTCCTTGCGTACGTCCGCCGGGGCGAGGTTGGCCGTGACGCGAAGCTGCGGAAACGCCAGGCCGGCATTGCGGATCGCGGAGCGGACCCGCTCTCGAGCCTCAGACACCTCCTTCTCGGGAAGCCCCACAATCGCGAACCCTGGAAGACCTGGACCCACGTCACACTGGACTTCGATCAACCGGGCGTCCACACCGTACGGCGCTGCACTAAGCACCTGGGCGAACATCTTCCTCCCGAAACGCATCACAAATGTGCCGGAGCCCGCGCGGGCCTACGGACACCACGTCGAACCGCACGGGGATCTCGTCCACTCCCCTCAGGAAGGCGAGCGCCGTCCGCCACAGGCGGTCCCGCTTGGCAGGAGTGACCGTCTCCTCCGGAGCCCCGTGGGTCTCGTCGGCTCGGAATCTGACCTCGACGAACACAAGCGTGGGTCCGTCACGGGCGATGATGTCGACCTCACCACCGCGCCACCGCCAGTTGCGGGCAACGACACGCATCCCCTTTGCCTGCAGGTGCCGACAGGCGATGTCCTCCGCCTCCTGTCCGTCCATCTCAGCCTGATCTTAGCCCGAACTGGCCGGAACCGTTCGAAGCTCCGTATACTGCCCTTGGTGCGCATCCTCATCCGCGGGGCAGCGGTCGTCCAACGAGCGGAGAATGCTGTTCTCCCCAACGCCGACGTGATCCTGGACGGCCGTCGATATGAGGCGGTGGTTCCTCACGGCGGTGTCACCGGCGCGTTCGAGCGCACGATCGACGGCGAGGGCTGCTTGTTGGTCCCGGGGCTCGTGAATGCCCACACGCACCTGGCGATGACCCTGTTTCGCGGGGTAGCGGACGACCTCCCGCTCGAGCGGTGGCTCACCGAGGAGATCTGGCCACGGGAACAGAAGCTCACCGCCAAGGACATCTACTGGGGGGCCCTCCTCGGCTTGGCCGAGATGATCCAGAGCGGAACGACCGCGTTTGTGGACATGTACTTCCGCATGGAGGAGGTCGCCCAGGCGGTCGAAGAAGCGGGGCTGCGGGCCCTCCTCTCCTACGGGATCGTTGCCCCAACCCCCGATCGGATCGAGCCCGAGATCCGCATGGCCGAGGCGTTCGCGCATGGGTGGGACGGGGGGGCGGGTGGCCGCATCCGCGCTGCTCTGTCACCCCATGCCCCCCACACCTGCCTTCCCGAGGTGTGGCGCCGTGTCGCTGCGCTGGCCCACGAGTTGCACGTCCCCATCCACACCCACCTCGCCGAGACACCCGATGAGGTCGGGTGGGTCCGCGCCCAGACGAAAAAATCGCCTGTAGAGTGGCTCGAAGAGGTGGGGGTGTTCTCGGTGCCCGTGATCGCCGCCCACTGTGTACACGTCTCGGAGAAGGACATCGAGATCCTCGCCGCTCACGGGGCATCGGTCGCCCACTGCCCCACGTCGAACCTGAGATTGGCGTGCGGCATCGCGCCCGTTCAAGCGATGCTTGACGGCGGGGTGAACGTGGCCCTGGGCACGGATGGCGCGGCCTCGGCTGGTGACCTGAACCTGATCGAGGAGATGCGGCTTGCCTCGCTCCTTGCCAGACACGCCGCCCACGACCCACGGGCGCTCCCCGCCGCAGAGGCCCTCCGCTGCGCCACCTCGCGAGGGGCAGCCGCCCTTGGACTGAGCAAAGAACTGGGTACAATTGAAGCTGGACGGCGGGCAGATGGTGTGCTGATCCGGATGACGGGGCCCCATCTCTGTCCGAGTTATGCCCCGCTTGCGAATCTCGTCTATGCAGCACAGGGGTTGGATGTGGAAGCGGTGTTCGTGGACGGAAAGCCGCTCCTCCTGGGAGGTGAGTTCCAGACCCTGGACGTGGAAGAGATCGAGGGGCGGTGCCGGCAGATCTCCCGTCGGTTCCGCTAACTGAACCCTTCTCAGGCGACGCCAGCTTGGGATCGGGCGATTGGAGGTGGAGTGTGGCGCTCTCAAAACAGACGAAACAGGAGTTCATCCAGAAGTACGCGAAGAACCCGTCGGACACAGGTTCAGCTGAGGTGCAGACCGCCTTGCTGACGGCCCGGATCAACCAACTCACCGAGCATCTGCAGACCCATCGTAAGGATTTCCATTCTCGTCGGGGACTGCACAAGATCGTTGGGCAGCGGCGGCGGCTCCTGCAGTACCTGCGCCGGACCGATCCGCGCCGGTACGCGCAGCTGATCCAGGAACTCAACATCCGAGGTGTGTAAAGGCATGCCAGAGCTAGAGACGACACTTGCAGGAAGGACGCTCCGCCTAGAGAGCGGAACGATCGCCCGGCAGGCCGATGCCGCCGTGCTCGCAACGTGGGGGGACACCAAGGTACTCGTGACCGTGGTCTGCCAGCCCACAACGCAGGAGTTTGACTACTTCCCGCTCCGGGTCGATTTCGAGGAGCGGTTCTACGCCGGCGGGAAGATCCCCGGCGGGTTCTTCAAGCGTGAGGGCAGACCCTCCGATGAGGCGGTGCTGTCGGCCCGGCTCATCGATCGTCCGATCCGTCCGCTGTTCCCCGACGGGTACCGAGAAGAGGTTCACATCGTGGCCACTGTGCTCTCTGCTGAGCGCGACGCGCCGCCGGACGTCGTCGCCCTGCTCGGCGCATCAGCTGCGCTGTCCATCTCCCCAGCTCCGTTCGAGGGACCGGTGGCAGCCGTGCGCTTGGGCATCGACGGAGACCAGATCGTGGCCCACCCGAGCGACGAGGTCCGCGAGGAAGGGCGGATGGACATCGTCGTGGCTGGCACGCGGTCCACGGTGACGATGGTTGAGGGGCACATGCGCGAGGTGGCCGACGAGCGCGTGGTGGAAGCCATCGAGTCTGCCCACACGGTGATCCAGGAGCTAATCGCGTTCCAGGAGAAGTTCGCTGCCCTGCACACGGTCAGCAAGCGGACGGCCACCCCGCCCACAGCGGAGGCGCTGACGATCCGAGAGAAGGTCAAGGAGCTCGTGTGGTCGCGCTTGCCGGAGCTGCGGGCAGCGCCGACGAAGCTCGCCCGGGAGAGGCAGGCTGCGGAGCTGGCCGCAGAGGCGGCGACGGCCGTGGCCGCAGGATACCCTGAGGAGAAGAGAACCTCCGTCGCCGCGCTCGCCAAGGCATTGTTCGACGACGTGTACCGCGAGTTCGCGCGGCGCGCGATCTTGGACCGGGGGGAGCGCATGGACGGCCGCCGGCCGGACGAGCTCCGCCCGATTCGGATTCAGGTGGGCCTTCTGCCCAGGGTGCATGGCTCGTGCCTGTTCACCCGCGGCGAGACCCAATCCCTCGGGACCTGCACCCTCGGCGCCACTCGGCGTGACGCCCAGATCGTCGATCTGATGATGGAAGATGGTCTGAAACGGTTCATGCTCCACTACAACTTCCCGCCCTACGCGACCGGCGAGGCGGGGCGCATCGGTTCTCCGTCCCGACGGGCCATCGGGCACGGCCGGCTCGCCGAAGGGGCGCTCCTCGCCGTCCTCCCGTCCGATGACGAGTTCCCCTACATCATCCGCGTCGTGTCGGAGATCACGGAGTCGAACGGATCTTCGTCGATGGCCTCCGTCTGCTCGGGAGCGCTGGCGATGATGGATGCCGGAGTCCCCCTCAAGCGACCGGTGGCCGGCGTGGCGATGGGGCTCGTCGGCGACGAGTCCAGTGGCAAGTACGTCATCCTCACCGACATCCTTGGTCTGGAGGACCACTACGGCGACATGGACTTCAAGGTTGCCGGAACCCGTGAGGGGGTAACTGCGTTCCAGCTCGACGTCAAGACGGGCGGGATCACGCCGCCGCTGATGCGGCAGGCAATGGACCAGGCTCGCCGGGCACGGCTGGCCATCCTCGACCAGATGGAGGCCGCACTGCCGAGACCTCGGCCGTCGCTCTCCCCCTATGCCCCGTGCCTCGATGTGGTCAAGATCAACCCCGAGAAGATTGGGGCGATCATCGGTCCTGGTGGCCGGGTCATCCGCAAGCTGCAGGAAGACACGGGCACGGAGATCGACATCGAGGACGACGGCACGGTGAAGATCGTTGGCGACAGCGCCGACGCGGTAGCGCTCGCCCGCCAGGCGATCGAGGAGCTCACCGCGGAGATCGAGGTCGGGATGACGTTCCACGCCAAGGTCGTACGCATCGCCCCGTTCGGGGCGTTCGTCGAGTTGCGGCCCGGGGTCGACGGCCTTGTCCACATCTCCAACCTGTCCGATGGATACGTCAAGAAGGTCGAGGACGTGGTGCGACTGGGCGACGAGATCCTCGTCGAGGTCATCGAGACCGACGAGAACGGACGCATCCGCTGCAAGGCGGTCCAGGAAAAGCCCAAGCTCAAGGCGGGAGATATCATCTCCGGCCAGGTGACGAACGTGGTGGACTACGGGGTGTTCGTGGAGATCGCCCCCGGCGTGCGGGGCCTCGTCCACAAGTCGCGCCTCGGGACCCAGGCCGAACCGGCCGAGGTGGCGAAGAAAGGCGACCGAATGCTCGTCGAGATCTTGGAGATTGAAGAACAGGGTCGATACAAACTGCGACGCGTTCTGCCCGCCGGACCGTCTGAGCACGGGGCATGACCGAGATCTACCCTGGCTGCTACCGGGGACAGACCGCATCGGGACTGACCGTTCTTGCCGAGCCAATGCCTCACCTGAACTCGGTGTCGGTGGGGTTATGGGTGCGCGCCGGTGGACGCGACGACCCGCCTGGAAAGGCAGGTCTGGCTCACTTTCTCGAGCACATGACGTTCAAGGGGACCGCACGCCACACTGCAGCCGAGATCGCCCAGGCGATCGATGTCCTGGGGGGACACCTCAACGCGGCAACGACCAACGAGTACACGTTCTACTACACCGAGGTTCTGGCAGACGGCTTGCCCGACGCGATCTCCATCCTCGAAGAGCTCGTCACCTGTCCCCGCCTTGCCCCCGAGGACCTGGCGCGCGAGAAGGTGGTCATCGAGGAGGAGATCCGCGCCGTGGAAGACAGCCCCGAGGACGTAGCGTTCCAGCTCCTCCACGAGGCGCTGTGGCCCGGCGGGCACCCGTTGGGGCAACCCGTGGTGGGGCGGCTCGCGTCGGTGCGTGCACTGGACCTGGATGACCTGTGGGACTTCTTCTCCCGCCACTACACGTCGCCGCGGATGGCGCTCGTGGCGTGCGGGAAGGTGGACCCAGAGCGCTTGTCTGATCAGGCCGCGCGCTTCGCGACCATCCCCGAGCGGGAGGAGATCGCAGCCTGGCAGCCTCCCCAGCCCGGTACGGGCATCGCCCTTGCCGAACGCGATGTCCAGCAGGTGCACCTCGTGGTCGGGTTCCCCACCGTTGCCGTTCAGTCTCCCGATCGATACGGAATCGAGGTCCTGAACGCCCTGCTCGGGGGTGGGGTCAGTTCCCGATTGTTCCAGCGGGTGCGCGAGGAACTGGGCCTCGTCTACGCGGTGTTCTCGATGACCTCCTACTACTCGGACACCGGCGCTCTCGCCGTGTACGCCGCGACAGAGGAGCGGAAGCTCCCCCAGGTCGTCGATCTGCTGTGCCACGAGGTGGAGCTCCTTGCCCAGAGCCCACCGCCGCCGTCGGACCTCGCCCGGGCCATTCAGCGACTGCAGAACGCCTTTCTCCTCAGTCTGGATGACCCGAGCGGCCGCCTGGCCCGTTTGGGGACCTCCACCGCGCTCGGCCGCACCCCCGCCGCACCCCATGAGGTGGTCCACCGACTGGGAGCTGTGACCGGGGAAGATGTGCAAGCACTGGCCCAACGGTTCCTGAACATCGATCGCTCGGCGTGGGCGGCGGTGGGTCCGTCCGCCGATCGGCTGAGGGGCCTCATCCGCCCTTGTGCGGAGGTGGCGTGATGAGGGTGGCCCTCTACCCCGGAAGCTTCGACCCCATCACGTACGGGCACCTCGACGTCCTGCGCCGGGCCAAGCGCCTGTTCGACGAGCTTGTGGTGGCGGTCGTGGAGAACCCCCGCAAGACGTCGCTGTTCAGCGCCGCCGAGCGCAAAAAGCTTGTCCGATCCTCGCTCCGCGAGGAGGAGATCTGCGGGGTGCGGGTGGTGACGTACTCCGGGCTCCTCGTCCACTGCGCCCAAGAGCTGGGGGCGGTGGCCGTGGTACGGGGGCTGCGAGCGACCTCGGACTTCGACTACGAGTTCCAGTTCGCCCTCACCAACCGCGACCTCGATGGGGACATCGAGAGCGTGTTCCTGATGACGGCTGGGCAGTACTCGTTCCTGTCCTCCTCGCTTGTGAAGGAGATCGCTCGGTACGGAGGGGACGTGTCCAAGTTCGTCCCTCGCTGCGTGGCCAAGGCTCTGCGGTCCCACTTCAGCAAACAGGGAACGAGGGAGGCGCGATGACCGATCCACGTGTGGTGAAGATGGCAGACGTACTCGCTGCGTACTCGTTGGCCGTGCAGGAGGGCGACCTCGTCCGCATCCAGGGTGGTCCGGAGGGGGCACCGCTTCTCCTCGCGCTGTACGAGAGAGTTCTCGCCCGCGGCGGGCACCCTTGGGTCCAGCTGGGACTCGATGGGACCGACGAACTGTTCTACGCCAAGGCCACCGAAGCCCAGCTCGACTTCATCCCCCGGTTTGCCCGGGCGATCGTGGACGAGATCCAGGCCTCGATCTCCGTGTGGACGGAGACGAACACGAAGCGGCTGACCGGTGCCGACCCGGCCAAACAGGCGCGCCGAGCGCGGGCGATGCGCCCCCTGTCCGAGCGGTTCTTCGAGCGGGCGGCGAAGAAGGAGCTCCGCTGGACGAGCACCCTCTACCCCACCCACGCCTTCGCCCAGGACGCGGAGATGTCGCTCCGGGAGTTCGCGGAGCTCGTGTTCGCGGCCTGCCGTGTCGACGAGGACGACCCGATCGAGGCCTGGAAGGAGCTATCGCGCACCCAGACAAAGCTCATCACCTGGCTGACGCCGAAGAGGGAGATCCACGTTCTGGGGCCGGACACCGACCTCCGGCTTCGGGTGGACGGCCGGGCGTGGATCAACTGCGATGGCCACGAGAACTTCCCCGACGGGGAGATCTTCACCGGCCCGGTTGAGGAGAGCGCCGAGGGCCACATCCGGTTCACCTACCCGGCGTGCCTCTACGGCCGCGAGGTGGAGGACGTCCGCCTGGAGTTCAGACACGGCAAGGTGGTCCGGGCGACGGCGGGGAAGAACGAGGAGTTCCTCCAGAAGATGCTCGATACGGACGAGGGGGCCCGCTACGTGGGCGAGTTCGCGTTCGGGACCAACCCCGGGATCCAGAGGTTCACCAAGAACGTCCTGTTCGATGAGAAGATCGGGGGGACAGTCCACCTCGCTCTCGGCAAGGGGTACCCGGAGTCCGGGAGCAAGAACAGCTCAGCGATTCACTGGGACATGGTCTGCGACCTGCGCCACGGGGGCGAAGTGCGGGTCGACGGAACGCCCTTCGTGAGAGACGGGGCGTTCCTCGTCTAAGACATGGACACCGGTCTTCGGGACAGGGTCGTTCTCATCACCGGCGCCTCCGGAGGAATCGGAACCGCCTGCGCCCGTCAGTTCGACCGCGAGGGGGCGCGGCTCGTTCTCCACGGCCACCGGAATCTGGGCAGTCTGCAGACGCTCCAGGAGGAGCTGACGGGGGAAAACGTCATCCTGTCGGCCGATCTCACGGAGGAGGAGGAGGTCGACCACCTGTTCCGCAAGGCGATCGACCGGTTCCGGCGGGTCGACGTCCTCGTCGCCAATGCCGGGATCTGGCCCGAGGATGATGAGCCAATCCACCGCATGAGCCTCGAGCGCTGGAGGTCGACCCTCGACGCCGATCTCACATCCGTCTTCCTCTGCGCCCGGGCTTTCTTGCGGACGCTCGAACGAACGCGACCCGAAACTGCAGCGGTGGTCATCGTCGGCTCCACCGCGGCGGTGTTCGGCGAGGAGGGACACGCCGACTACGCCGCGGCCAAAGCCGCGATCACCTATGGCCTGACGCGAACCCTCAAGAACGAGATCGTCCGGATCGTGCCGCACGGACGCGTCAACGCCGTCTGCCCCGGGTGGACGATGACCCCGATGTCCGCGGCGGGGTTGGAGGATCCGGCCATCGTGACGCGGGTCCTCCAGACGCGCGCCCACAAGCGGGTCGCCCGGCCGGAGGACGTCGCGAGCGCGATCGTCTTCCTCTCTTCCGACCGTCTCGCCGGGCACATCACCGGGGAGATCCTGACCGTGGCCGGCGGGATGGAGGGCCGGCTCCTCCACCGGCCCGACGAGATCGACCCCCTTCAGGCGTGATGGGGTTCCCCCGAGGGGGGAGGGCTCAATGAAGAACATGGTCCCCTACCGCGGCCCTGTCTGCACCAACTGCGGAGGCGCACCTCGCCATCCGACGTGGGGGCATGGACCACCTCACCCGGCCCGCGGAACGGGCTCGGGAGGAGTTGGGGGTCGATCTCCCTCCCCGCGCCCACAGGTGCGACGGGGGCCTCACGACCTCGGGTCAGGAGGTCCCGTACTGCGGGACGTGCGGGATCCGCGCCTGCGGGGTGGCGCGGGGAGTCCTGAACTGCGCCCACTGCAGGGACTGCCCGTGTGCGACGCTCCTCCCCCACGCACGCCCTGACCAGACAGCCACCCTCGACGTGATCTGGGAGGCTCTCGCTTCGCGCTGATCCGCGGTCAGCGCCCCGCAGGCTGGGGCTCGACGACCGACCGTTGCCAACCACGGGAGAGGAGGAACCCGAGCGCGATCAGGCCTGCGAGCACGTTCGAGAGCGACATCCCCCACCACACCCCATCTGCCCCGAAACCCAGCGTGAACCCGAACAGGTACGACAAGGGGATCCGCAGCACCCACAGCCGGACCACCCCCAGGATCATCGTCGGCACGTTGTGGCCCGACCCGCGGTAGATCGACAGCGCGGCGAAAAACGTTCCCAGAAACGGCATGCTCACCGCGAACGCCCCGATGAACTGCGCCCCCACCGCAATCACGTCTTCCCGGCCCGGGATGAACAGCGCCACCGCCGGATAGCGGACGAACCACAGGAAGAGGGCCTCCACGGACAGGATGGCGATGAGGGCGCCGATCCCCTTGCGCACGAGCTCCCGAGCCCGATCCATCGCCCCCGCGCCGAGGGCCTGGCCGACCATCGTCGTCAGCCCGGTGCCCAAGCCTTCGGTGACGATGAACAGGATCCCCAAGACCCGGTCGCCGATTCCGTATCCCGCGAGCGCGACCTCGGCGTGGGGCAGCCGGCCGATGACCGCAGTCATGATCACGAACCCGAACGCCATGCTCGACGAGCCGATCGCCGCCGGTACGCCGATCCGAAGGCCCTTCGCCATCCATCCCCACTGCGGGACCATCTGCCGGGGGTCGAGGCGGAGGTGGCCGCTTCCCTTCCGCAGGAGAAGGAGGAACGCGACCGTCACCAGCCCCTGGGAGATGAGGGTGGCGTAGGCCGCGCCGATGATCCCCATCTGGGGGAGTCCGGCCCAGCCCAACACGAAGAACGGGTCGAGGGCCATGTTGACGAGCGTTCCGGCCCCGCTCACGAGGAGCGGGGTGATCGTATCCCCCGTCGCGGCGAACGCGGCGAAGAACAGCCCCGGAATGACCATCGTCGGGAGCCCGATGAAGATGATCTTGATGTATAGCGCCGCGGCGCTTGCCACTGCCCCTTCCCCGATGAGCAAGTCGAGGAGGAACGGGGACGCAAAGTAGCCTCCGACTCCGGCCACGACGGCGAACCCGGCCGACAGGAGGAACAGCTGGTTCAGGGCGGTGTTCGCCTCTCCGGGCCGTCCCGCCCCGACGTACTGCGCGACGAGCGCGCTCACCGCCGCCCCGCCGAACCCGGCAATGAACGAGATGAGGAACCACACGATCGGCCACGACACCTGAATCCCGGCCACCGCCGCCGCGGACACCTCGGGGGGCAGTCGACCAATCCAGAACGCGTCGGCCAGGTTGTAGAGGGTGAAGATGAGCGTGCCGATCACGGCCGGGCCGCCGATGCGCGCCATCGTCTTCAGGGCCGGACCGGTGAGGATCTCATCGCGGGAGGGCGTTCGGAGCATCATGGTGAAGTGGGAAGTATACCCGAGGCCACTCGCCGTGGGGTTGACGTGAAGCCACGGTTCAGGTATACGTCGGCTCCGCTGATTCTATGAACGAAACCGACCCCTGCCCTTCCGTCCGTTCCCTCGTCCCGTCCTGGTAGAGACAACCCATGCTCGCTGTGGCGCTGATCTTCCTCGTCTCATGTGGGGCAACGATTGCCCTCACCCTGCGCCGGCCGTACCTCTACCTGCGGGCTCGACGCCGCGAGGTACGGGTGGAGACGTACTTCCTCGGCGCCCTCCTCGGCCCAGCGCTCATCCTCGCCGGCGGGCTCCTCACCGGCCAACAGCTCCTCGACGGCCTCAACGGCGAGAGCGGGCTTGAGCCGCTGGGGATCCTGACCCTGTTCATCTCGATGGTGTTCATGAGCATCTTTCTCGACATCACCGGGTTCTTCGAGGCCTGTGCCCGGGCGGCCCTCCGCTACGCGCGGGCCGACGGAACCCGCCTCTTCTTCGCCCTGTACGGGGTGGTGTCCCTCCTCACCGTGTTCACGTCGAACGACATCGTGATCCTCACCCTGACTCCGTTCGTGTACTACTTCGCCCGCCACGCCGGGGTGAACCCCAAGCCCTACCTTGTGGCCGAGTTCTTCGCCGCGAACACGTGGTCGATGGCCCTGTACATCGGGAACCCGACGAACATCCTCCTCGCGTCGCGGTTCGGGTTCACGTTTGTCGGGTACACGGGGTGGATGATCCTCCCGACCCTCGTCGCGGGGGCGGCAAACGCCCTCCTCCTGTACCTCGTGTTCCGGAATGAGATCCGCCGCCCGATCCGCCCGGTGGACCTCAAGCCCTCCGAGGCGATCACCGACCGGGCCGGCGCCGTCCTCGGGCTGCTCGCGCTCGGGGGGTGCGTGGTGGCCCTCGCCATGGCACCGTACCTCGGGTGGGAGATGTGGCGCGTGTCGCTCGCGTTCGCCGTGGCCTTGCTGGTGATTCTCGTCCTGCGGGAGTCGTACGCGCGCGCCTTGCGGCGGCAGGTCAACGGCTCGACCGTGGTCGCGGCGATGCGGCGCGTGCCGTGGCCGATCGTCCCGTTCGTGCTCTCGCTCTTTGTGACCGTGTACGCGCTGCGCGTGTACGGGATCACGGGGAGGCTGGGGGATGTGCTCCTCGCCCTAAGCGGGGGATCCGTTCCCCTCCTAGCGATCCTCTACGGAGTGAGCTCTGCTCTGGCCGCGAACGTCCTCAACAACATCCCGATGACCCTCGCCTTCGCCTCGGCCACCGGGGCACTGAGCGGGATGCCGCTCCTCGCTGCTGCACTGGGGACGGCGATCGGCTCGAACCTCGGCGCCAACCTGACCCCGATCGGGGCCCTGGCCGGGATCATGTGGATGACGATCCTCTCCGGGAAAGAAGTGCGGATCAGTTTCGCCGAGTTCGTGAAGTACGGCCTCCTCGTCACCCCGGCCAGCCTCCTCGCCTGCCTCGGCGTCCTCGCCCTGCAACTCGCGGTGGGAAGCTGATGAGAGCTGCCCGCCGACCCGAGGGGTCGGATCCTTTTCCGTCCGTTCTCCGTACTGGTGTCTTGCCGGCGGAGCGGAGGTGCCAAGACCGATGACGTTCGGGATTCGAGAGTGAACGAGGGCGGTTCCGGCTATGATGGCCACCGAGGTGGCCACCATGCGCATTGTGGGATTGAAGGAACTGGGGGATCACGCGTCGAAGCTCCTTACGAGTCGAGATCACGTCCTCGTCATGCGTCGCGACAAGGTCGCGGGCGTATTCCTCCCCCTGGACGGAGACGGCCTCGCGCTCGAGCTCGGCGGGCGGGTCCATCTCGGGCTCGCAGCCAGGATCGGGAGAGACAGACGGGCAAGAGGTATCGCAGAACGGGACGCCCCCGATGACCTCGAAGCTTCCCGCAGGGCTCGCCTTCGACGGTAGCGTCATCCTCTCCGCCACCGTTGGAGGCGGAGAAACCGATATCATGAACACCCGCCATCCCATGGACATCCGAGACCTTTCGGTGGACGACTGCGACGAGCTGATCCGCTTGTGGAAGGAGGCGGGGCTTCCGTTCCGCCCCCAAGGCCGGGACAGCCGGGAGGCGATCGCCCGCCAGATGGAGGGAGGGACGGCGATCTACCTCGGAGCGGAACAGGACGGACAGCTTATCGGCGCGGTCCTGGGGACGCACGACGGCCGCAAGGGCTGGATCAACCGGCTCGCCGTCCACCCTGCCCACCGCCGCCGGGGGATCGGACGAGCGCTCGTCGGCGCCGTGGAGGAGCGCCTCCACGGGATGGGAATCGAGATCATCGCCGCACTCATCGAGGACTGGAACGAGGACTCGATGGCGTTCTTCGCCCGCCTGGGGTACGTCGCCCACCGGGACATCATCTACCACTCGAAGCGCCGCTCCCCGGAAACGTAGGGCGTCCTCCACCGGCTCGGAGGCGCCTTCCCCCCGCTACTTCACAGAGCTGAGGCGCCCCTTGACGAGGTTGGCGAGGATCACGAGGCTCGCCGAGAGGCCGATCATCAGGATCCCGAGCGCGGAAACCTTCCCCCACAGCCCATCGTAGGCGTAGCGCATGATCTGCACTGACAGAACCTCACTCCCAGGACGGGCGAGCACTGCGGAGACGCTCAGCTCGCGCACGAACATCGCCGCCATCAACACCCACGCCGAGAGGACGCCCGGAGCGATAAGGGGCACGGTGATCCGGCGGAGCGTGCCGAGGAAGCTGGCGCCGCAGACCCGGGACGAGTCCTCGAGGTCGTGGTGGACCTGGATGAAGGCGCTGGTGAGGGGGCGGACGCCGTACGGGAGGTAGGTCCCGATGTAGGCGACCAGCAGCGCCCATAGGGTGGCGTAGATCGGCGTGCGGATCAGGAACCACATGAACCCTACCCCAATGATGAGGCCGGGAAAGGAGAACGACAGGAACACGAGCGAGTCGAGGAGGCTCGTGGCGCGGCTCTTGATCTTGACCAGGACGTAGGCGATGAACACCGACAGGAGCACGCCGAGCGTTGCCCCGCCCACGGCGAGGAGCGCCGTGTTCCCGATCGAGCGGAGGGCGATCCGGTCCTGGACGACGGCCCGCCAGTTGGCAAGCGAAAACAGGGTCAGGGCACGGCTGCCGGGCATCACCGTGTAGGGCAGGAACGACATGTACCCGAGCGTCAGCGCGGGGATCACGATGAGCACGCAGAACAGCACCAACACGATCCCGAAGAACGCGTACCTCAGCCGGCCGAGGTCCACCACGGTGGGGCGGAACCCCTTGCCCGTGACGGTAACGAACCGCTCGCTCGCCGAGGTGAGGTAGCGGTAGAGGAGGATCAGGGAGATCGCCGAGACGAGGACGATCACCCCCAGCGCCGCCGCGCGGCCATAGTCGGGCGACCACCCCACGGAGATCACGCGGTAGACGTAGGTCGTGAGCACTTGGATGCGGCCGGGGATGCCGATCATCTGGGGAACGGCGAACGCAGCCAGGCTACGGATCACGGCGAGCATGAACGCTGCGAGAATCGCTGGCCGGAGCATTGGCAGCGTGATCTTCGTCAGGGTCCGCACATTCGATGCACCGCTCACCCGCGACGCCTCCTCGAGGCTGATGTCAAACGAGTACAGCGCGGGAGAGATCACCATAAACGTCACAGGGAGATCGAGCAGGCCCTCGAGGAAGATCATCCCCCCGAGGGAGTAAATGTTAAGGGGCCCCCAGCTCGTCCCGAGGATGCCCCGCAGCCACTGGTTGAGGATCCCGTTCGTGGGGTTGAGGAGGATGATCCACGCCGCGGCGAACAGGACGTGGGGGAACATCATCGGAATGAGCGGCAGAATGCTGAACGCGCGCTTGAGGGGGATGTTCGTGCGGACGCTCAAGTACGCCAAGAACGTTCCCAGCGCGGTCGAAAACAAAGCCGAGCCGAAGGTGAAGATCAGCGTATTGAGGAGCACCCGGGGAAGCGAGGGATCGGAGTAGGCGGCGATGTACTTGTCGAGCGTGAACGTCCCCAGCGCGCCCAGCCCGCGGGAGAAGCTCCCCAGGAGGAGCATCACGACCGGGCCGACGGTGAGGGAGGCCACGACCAGGATGAGCACCGCGACGAACATGGCCCGCGGCGGAACGGCGCCCCGCAGCCAACCGTGCGCGGTCATGACTGCGGCCGAAGCACGCGGCACCACTCGGGGCGTACTCGGAACCGAACTTCGTCCCCTTCGGTCACGCGATCGGCCAAGCCCAGCTTCGCCAGCAGCTCGACCCCATTCACCTCCACCCGCACCTCGTAGGCCTCGCCCGTGAACAAGGCCGCCTTGACCCGGCCGTCGAACTCGTTCATCTCACCGGGGAGTCCAGGCTGAACACGCTCCACCGACTCGGTGCGGAAGTACATGGTGGCTTGCCCATGCGGGGGAAGGTCTGGGGGCGCTGCGGCCTTCATCCGTCCGAGGGGCGTGTCGACGAGGGCGAGTCCGTCGCCCACGTAGGAGACCACCGTCGCCTGAACAAAGTTCGCCCGCCCGATGAAGTCGACCACGAACGGGTTGTCGGACTGGAAGTAGAGCTCCGTCGGTGTGCCCCGCTCCACGATCGCCCCACGGTGCATGACCGCGACCTCGTCCGAGATGGCCAGAGCCTCCACCCGGTCGTGGGTGACGTAGATCGAGGAAAGGCCGAGCGAGGTGATGAACGCCCGCAGCTCCTGGCGTGTGCTCTCGCGCAGTTTGGCATCGAGGTTGCTCAAGGGCTCGTCGAACAGGATGACCTTGGGTTCAGCCACCAACGCCCGCGCCAACGCGACGCGCTGCTGTTGGCCCCCGCTGAGCTTGGTGGCCGGGCGGTTCTCGAGGCCCCCCAGTTGCACCATGTCCAGTACGGCCTTCACCCGCCGCGTGACCTCGTGACGGGGAACCTTGCGGAGGCGAAGCGGGTACGCCACGTTGTCGAACACGGTCATGTGGGGCCAGATGGCATAGGACTGAAACACCATGCCCAATCCACGGCGTTCGGGCGGGAAGGCGATGCCGCGGGCCTTCGACCAAACGACGTCGTCTCCCACCTTGATCTCTCCGGAGTCCGGGTTCTCCAAACCGGCAATCGACCGGAGAAGGGTGGTCTTCCCGCACCCCGACGGGCCCAACAGCGTGAGGATCTTGCGCGGGGGGGTGATCAGCGAGACCCGATCGAGGGCCTTGACCTCCTCATGCTTCGATCGAAACGTCTTCGTGAGCTCGGCGACGGATACCTGCACATCCACGTCCTTTGCCCCGATGGGCCGCGAGGTGGCCTGCCGTAGAGCCGGCAGGCCACCTCAGTAGACCACCTACCTGAAGATGCCGGCGAAGAACTGGCTCCAGTACTGGATCTCTTCGTCGGAGAGATCGCGGATGGGCCGCACCACGGTCTGGTCGATCCCAGGAACCGGCGGGTAGATCCCCTCGTAGAGGACGTATTCCCCGACCTTGTCGGCCAGAAGCTTCATCGAAACGTCGGACAGCCAGAAGTCGATGAACAGCTTGGCCGCCTCGGGGTGACGGGGGTTCTTCACGATGGCGATCGCCCGAGGCGATCCGAACAGCCCTTCCGTCACGTTCGCCCACCCCAACGGAGCCGGGGCCTTGGTGATGATGTACTTCGGCATCGAGATCCCGAGCACCCGCTCGCCACGGGCAATCGGATCCGGCGTGGGCCCGAACGACGCCACGTACAACGGGCGGTTCGCCGCGATCCCCCGCAGCCACTGCACCCAGGAAGCCTCGCTGTCGAACACCTCTTCCTTGAGGGCAACAAGCCACGAGATCGTGGTAGCGTGTACCGTGGGATCGGGCATCAGGAGCTTGTCGCGCCACTTCGGGTCGGCAAGCTCGAGGTAGGACGTCGGAACCTGGTCAGCAGCGAGGAGCTCCGTGTTGTAGAGAATGCACACGTACTCGATGCCGAACAGCTGGATCACTCCGTCCTCATCGAGGGCCCAGTCAGGGTACAACGCGGCGTTGGAGACACGTAGGAACCCAACACACCCTGCTCCTTGAGGATCTGAAGGATGGGGAGTGGCCCCTGGACAACGTCCGCGAGAAGTTTGCCGGCCTGGAACTCCGTGAGCACAGTAGGTACGAACTTGTCCGTGGCCACCCGCACGTACTCCGCGTTGAACCCGTAGGTGCTCGCGAATTCTGCCAGAATCGGCTCGATCGCGGTGATGTTGGCGTAGAACGTGACCTTGCCCTCGGCCTTTGCCGTGTCCACGTCGGCTTGGCCCCACACAGCAAACGCAGCAAACGCCAGACAGACCGCAGCGGTAAACAAACGGGACCGGACTCGCTTCACTCGATACCACCTCCGGTCTGAATGTAGCTTGGGTGTGGGGCTTCCTCAACACGGACACCAGACGGGGAGCGGCCGAACCGTCCGTCGCCGGCCCAGCCCTCCCGGGTTTCAGGATGCATCCAGCACATCTCGACTCTGGTCAGGAGATCGACCTCCTCGGTCTCCACCGCGAGCGTGCAGTGAACCACGATGCTCCCCGGGGGTGTACAGCGGGTCGCACGAGAGCCCGCAGGCACGGACGAGCGCGACGTGGGCCCCGTGGGCCCGCACCTGGTCAGGGGAGGGGACGGCGGGAGAGTACGGCGTGGGCTTCTCTCTGCGGGACGCGCCGAACGGAATGGGCCCCGGGCCCGAATCGGTCACCTCGAAGACGTCGACGAGGGTCGCGAGCACCGCGCGGTCCCCGTCTGTGAACAGGGAGAACGCGACGTACGGGGAAAGGCCGAGCTGGTCCGAGTCATTGCCCACCCGAGCCTCCTCCAGGACCCGCCACAGGTCGCAGGTCCTCGCGCCCGTCCGTGCGTCAAGCGTCAGTCCGATTCCGAACATAGCGTGTCGTGGACTGGGTAGCCGGTGACGAGGAGGTCCTCCCCCACGTGCTCGACGACGAGGTCGCGAACCCGGATCGCCTGAGCGGGATCCTCCACGCCCTCTCCACCCACGGAAGGGGCGGCCTCCCGCCCGCCGAGGACCAGTGGCGCGTAGAAGAACGCAACCTTGTGGACGAGCCCCCTGGACAGGAACGACCACGCCACCTCAGACCCCCCCTCGACGAGGAGGGAGTCGGTCTCCTCCCCCAACCGGCACAGGAGCGCGGCGAGGTCCACCCGGCCTCCCGCCCCCGGAAGCCGCCACACCTCGGCTCCTCGGTCCTGCAGCGCAGCTTCGATCTCCACGGGCATCCGGTCGGTGGTGGCGACGACGGTCCTCGCCTCGGGGGATAGAACCCTCGCCCGAAGGGGGATCCGGCCCGCGGAGTCGAGGACCACCCGCAACGGCTGTCGTCCGTCGGCCTCGCGCACGGTGAGGGAAGGATCGTCGGCAAGCACGGTTCCCACGCCGACGAGAATCGCCCCATACCGGGCGCGGAGGGAGTGGACGAGCCGCCGGGAGGCAGGCCCGGTGATCCAGCGCGACTTCCCGGTCCGGGTGGCGATCTTCCCATCGAGGCTCAGCGCGAGCTTGAGGACGACGAACGGGGTGCGGTGGACGATCCAGTGGAAGAAGACCTCGTTCAGCCGCCGGGCGTCCTCGGCAAGCACCCCCTCCACCACCTCGACCCCCGCGTCCCGCAGTTGGGCCAGGCCGCGGCCGTTCACGCACGGGTTGGGATCGGCCGCGGCCACGATCACCCGCCGAACCCCGGCCCGAAGAATCGCGTCGGCGCACGGTGGCGTCTTCTTGCCCGGGAACGCGACGCACGGCTCGAGGGTGAGGTAGAGGTCAGCGCCCCGCGCCCGCTCCCCCGCCTCGAGGAGGGCCACCGCCTCAGCGTGGGGCCCCCCGCACACGGCGTGGTAACCCTCGGCCACCACAACGCCGTCCTTCACGACGACCGCACCGACGAGCGGGTTGGGGCGGGTCCACCCTGCCCCGCAGCGAGCGAGCTCAAGGGCCCGCCTCATGAACGCTTCGTGCGTCCCGCTTTCGTCCATAGTTCGAGCGCCGCCGCGGCAGGATCACCGTTCCCGAAGATCGACGACCCGGCGACGATCACGTCCGCTCCCGCCTCGACCACGCCTCGGACGTTCGCCGGGCTAATCCCCCCGTCCACCGCGATCTCCACGGGCCGAGTCCCGATCTCTCGGCGCAGGGCCCGGATCCGTTCCAAGGCCTCGGGGAGGAAGGCCTGCCCCCCGAACCCCGGCTCGACGCTCATCACGAGGACGAGGTCCACCCGGTCGAGGAACGGAAACACCTTCTCGAGGGGAGTCCCGGGCCGGAACGAGATCCCGGCCTTGCACCCCAGCGCTCGGATCGCGCGCAGCGCCTCCTCCACAGGATCCGCAGCCTCGACGTGGACGGTGATCGAGTCCTCGGGCCCGACCCGGAACACAGGCGCGTAGCGGACGGGTCGCTCGATCATGAGGTGGATCGCGAACGGAAGGCGCGTGTAGGGGCGGAGGGCGTTCGCAACCGGCGGACCGAACGTGAGGTTGGGAACGAAATGCCCATCCATCACGTCCAGATGAAGGAGGTCCACCATTGCCTCCACCCGCTGCACGTCGCGGGCGAGGTGAGCGAAATCCGCGGACAGGATCGACGCGGCGAGCTTCACGGCCTACCCGTCACCCCGCCCCTCACCCCGACCTCTGTCGCGTCGAGGAGAAGGAGCAGAGGCACAACGCCTCCCGTTCCGAGGCGAGGGAGAGCACGCGGGCCGGGTCCCCCAACGGGGATGCGGAGCGCGGCTCGCGCCCGCTCGATCGATCCAGCAACTCGCCTCTTCGGTTCTCCGGTCTCGGCACACCCGGCAGTGAGACAGCACGGGCTCCGCTACCGGCGGCGGTTGGCGACCATGAGCATGGACAAAAGCTGCAGCGCCGCCATCGCCGCCGCGGCAACGTAGGTCAGGGCGGCCGCGCTCAGTACCTGCCGCACGCCGCCTAGCTCCTCCCGGGTCACGATCCCACCCGAGCTCAACGCCGCCACAGCCCGCCGCGAGGCGTTGAACTCCACCGGTAGGGTCACAAGGGTGAAGAACACCGCCGCAGCGAACAGGAGGATCCCCACGTTGATCAGCACGTCCGACTGGAAGAACAACCCGACGAAGAACAGCGGGAACGCAAGCTGGCTCCCAAAGCTCGCCACGGGAACAATCGTCGAGCGCAGTGCGAGGGGCGCGTAGCCGTGGGCGTGTTGGATCGCGTGCCCAGCCTCGTGGGCCGCCACCCCGACCGCAGCCACGGAGTTCGACCCCGGCGCAGACAGGCGAAGTGCCTTCCGGCGGGGATCGTAGTGGTCGCCGAGCGGCCGATCGGTGCGCTCGATCGCGACCCCGCTGACCCCAGCTTCCCGCAGAATCACCGCTGCCGCTTGTTCGGCAGTGACGCGCTTCTGAATGGGTACATGCAGGTACTTGGCGTACGTGCTCCGCACCTTGTACTGGGCGTAGATCGCCAGGATCAGCGCCGGCAGAAGCACGATCAGTGTTTCGGGGTAGAACAGCCAAAACATCCGCACACCTCCTTGAAGACCTTGTGATTGTAGCCTGGGTAAGGGAGAGGGCCGTAGGCCGGATTCTGTCGTGGGGGGCCATTCATCTACGCGGCCTACCCGGAGGCATCGGGCGGGCCACCCTCAACCGCCTCCCTATTTGGCCTTGCTCCGGCTGGGGTTTGCCGTGCCCGGAGACCTCACGGCCCCGGCGGTGGGCTCTTACCCCACCGTTTCACCCTTGCCCGCACCCCCCTCCTTCCCCCTAGGGAGAGGGAGTCGAGAGAGGCCGTTGGCGGTCTGTTCTCTGTGGCACTTTCCAGGGGTCGCCCCCTCTCGGATTGCCCCGAGCAGCCTGCCCTGCGGAGTCCGGACCTTCCTCAGGGTTTCCCCCGCGGCCCCCTGGCCGTCTCCCTACCGCAGGCCGGTCCTCGTGAACCTGCACCGAGGACACGTCCACAGTATACCGCGGAACGATGCGCGCCTACGGAGCGGACGCAGGCAGTGCGGACAGAGGAAGGTGCGTGCTGCGAGGAACAGCACGCCCCCCCCCGCCACGGAGAGGACCACGTAGGCCCACGTCCACGACCGAGGCCTCTCCGTACGCTCTTTGGGCCCGGAGATGAGGAGGTCAAGGAGCCGCGTGGCGAGGTTCGCGATCGCCAACGCGGGGTGAGCTCGGTTCGCTTCGATCCGCGCCTCAGCGAGAATCCCCTCCCACTCGGGCGGTGCCACCCGCCCCGCCGCCTTCTCCCCCAGCCGCGCCTCGACGCTCCACCGACGGTCTTCGCCGCGCAGGAACACAACGAGTACCGCGTCAGCGGGCAATCGCCACGCGGAGAAGACAGCACTGGCGTACACAGTTGGGTTCGAAAAGGGGTCGTGCCACGAGGCGAGGTACACGAGCGATACACCGTGACCTTTCAAGGATGCGATGGCGGACTCCAACCGGTCGCGGTCCGCCCGCTGCAAGGTCTGGCCGTAGTCGTTGATGGCACCAACCTGCTGAGGAAGCTCCGGGCGAGTCTGGGCAGCGGCTAGGCAGGCCGCAAGTAGAGGAATCGCGAACAGTGCTCGCAGGTCACGACCTCCCGACCGGCCTTCACCTTCTCCACCGTCGTCTCCGCAAGCCGAAGGTGGCACCCACCGCACACCCCGGCCACCACCGGCACCACTGGGCTGCCCCCGCCGGCGAGGAGCCGCTCGTAGTGCCCGCGCAGGTGCGCGGGAACGCTTTGGAGAAGTCCCTGCCTCCGGACGCGCAGGGCCTCCCGCTCCGCCAGGGTAGCTGCGCGACGATCCGCAACAGCAGCGAGCTCATCCTCCAACCGTCCGCGTCGCACCGCGTGCTCGTCGCTCTCCACCCGCAGCGCCCCGTCGTCGGCGTCGGCGTCCGCCATCAGCTGCAACGCCTCGGTCGCGAGTTCGTCAAGCCTCTCCCGCAGCAAGGCCACCTGTTCACGGAGGTACTCCATCTCCTTGTAGGGGATGATGTCGTGGTCGAGCTTGTGCTGATAGCTACGGATTCTCTCGTCGGTGGCGTCCACTTCGCCCGTCTTGGCCAGGGCGGACAGACGGAGGGCACGGTTCGTCTCCTGACGGCGCTTGAACTCCTCGTCCTCGAGGGTGAGCCGCTCGTGAAGATGCTTCTCCTCTCGTTCGAGGTCGGACAGACGTCCGTCGAGCACGCGGAGGTACGCATCGGCTTCCGCAAGCTCCAGGAGCCGGCTCAGGGCATCGGTCATCGCTCCTCCACCGCCAGATCGGGAAACCGCCCCCGTACAAGCCTCCCCACGTGGGCCACGAAGGGCATCTCCGTCTCTCGATGTCCAAGCGCGATGGCCGTCAGGCCCGCCTCAGCTGCAGCCAGGCCCTGGTGGTAGCCAAGCTCGCCCGTCAGGTAGAGGTCAGCACCGGAAGCAAGAGCTTGCGGCCACAGGTCACTCCCGCTGCCGGCGCACAGAGCCACACGACGCACCTGCCTGTCCAGATCCCCATACACCGCCTGGGGCTCCACTCCGCCAAGCGACGTGCCGACGTGACGCACCACGTCCCTTGCCGCAGCCGGGTGCGGGAGATCTCCCACGCGGCCCAGCCCATGCAGAGGGGATGGGTTTTTGAGCGGGTACACGTCATAGGCCACTTCCTCGTACGGATGGGCCCCCTTCATCGCGGCGAGCACGGATGGGAGGCGCTCGGCGGGGACGACCGTCTCCAGCCGGATCTCGTCGGCCCGCGCCTCCTGTCCCACTTCCCCCAGGTAAGGATGCGCCCCTTCCCCAGGAAGGAACGTCCCGACCCCGCGCGAGCGGAACGAGCACCGGCTGTAGCGCCCGATCCCCCCTGCCCCCGCCGCGAACACGGCCTCGGCCACCTTCTCCTCGTGCCCGGGGGGCACGAACACGGCGAGCTTAACGAGCCTCCCCCGGGGGGAGAGGGGCCGCAGGGAAGCGAGGGAGAGGGACCGCGCCAGGACCTCGCCCATGCCCCCCTGGGCGATGTCATAGGGGGTATGGACCGCGTAGCACGCCGCTCCCGCGGCGAGGAGGAGGCGCAGCTTCTCTCCGAGGGGCGTCCCCGGGAGGAGTCGGTCCAGGGGGCGGAACAGGAGCGGATGATGGGTCACGACGAGGTCCACTGCCCCCAGATCACGAGCGAGGTCGAGATCGAGGTCGAGGGCCACCACGACCCGCCGACATGGCCGCTTGAGCCGCCCCACCTGGAGCCCGGACCGATCCCACTCCTCAGCGAGCGCAGGCGGGAACAGCTCATTGAGGAAGGCGACCACGTCCTGCCGATCCATGACAGCACGAGTGTAGCGACCCGCTGGCTTGCCGGGCAAGGAACCGTGGCTACCATCCCACCGATGGCGGGACGCACAGGGACCGCGGACCTCCCCCTCCACGGGGGCCATGCCCCGCGCTGGCTTTTCGCGCGGATGGTCCGCCTGTCGCGGGAGATCGTCCTTGCCCTCGCCGACGAGTTCGAAACGGAGGGCGTTCTCGCCCGGCTGTCCGACCCGTGCTGGTTTCAAGCCCTGGGGTGCCTCCTCGGCTTCGACTGGCACTCGAGCGGGCTCACCACGACCGCCTGTGGAGCGCTCAAGGAGGCGCTGCACGCCGTGGGAGAGGAGATCGGCCTCTGGGCAGCGGGGGGCAAGGGGGCCGCGTCGCGGCGTACCCCCCTCGAGATCGCTGAGGCCGCCCTGAAACTCGCGGTCGAGCCAGACCCCCTCGTGTACGCCTCCCGGATGACGGCTAAGGTGGACTCTGCGGCCCTCCAGGACGGATTTCAGATCTACCACCACGCCTTCTTCTTCGACCGGGCGGGACGATGGTGCGTGGTCCAACAGGGGATGAACGAGAGGACGGGGATGGCCCGCCGCTACCACTGGAGCTCTGAGGTCGGCTCAGCATTCGTCTGCGAGCCCCACGCCGGGATCGTGGGGCCGAGGTCCGATCTCGTCCTGAACCTGGTGGCGCGGGAATCCGAGGGGGTGCGGAGGGCGATCCCCGAGCTCGCCCGCGAGCCCCCGGACCACCTCTCCGCCGAGCTAGGCCGGGCGCAGAGGATGGCCCTTCCCCGGAGGCACGCCCTTCTCCTCGCCGACCTCGACCCGCAACGCCTCCGCTCCGTGTTCCTGTCCGCGTACGAGAGCCAGGCAGCGGACTTCGCCGGGCTTCTCGCCACCCCGGGAGTGGGGGCGAAGGGGCTGCGGGCCCTCGCCCTGCTCGCGGAGCTCCTCTACGGGGTACCGATCTCGTTCCGCGATCCCGCCCGGTTCGCCTATGCCCACGGCGGGAAGGATGGGACGCCCTATCCCGTGGACCGGGAGACCTACGACCGGACGATCGAGGTCCTTGGCCAGGCGGTGCGGCGGGCGCAGCTCGGGAAGAGGGACGAGCTGGGCGCGCTGCGGCAGCTGGCCCGCGTTGGCACCGCCCTCACGACGCCACCCCCGTCGCGGCGGCCGGGGTCCGGATGACCTTCCGCTTCCACGTCCCGCGCTGCAGCCACACGACGAGGGCGATCCCGGCCAAGAAGTTGCTGAGGGCCATCCCCGCCCACAGCCCCGTTGCCCCGAACCCCAACGGATAGGCAAGGGCCCAGGACAAGAACACCCTCAACACCCACAGCCGGACGATCGCCATCACCATCGGGGGCACGGTGTGGCCGGAGCCGCGGAACGTGGCCGCCGCCCCATCGAACAGGCCGAAGAACGGGATGGAAGTACCGAACACCGCGATGTACCAGGTGCCCTGCCGAATGACCTCCGGGTCGGCCACAAACAAGCTAAACAGGGGGCGGCGCAGGAGGAGGGCCACGAAGTACAGGCCGACCAGGGCGAGGAACGTCGCCCCGATCCCCCGCCGAGCGATCATCTCCGCCCGCTCGGTCCGGTCGGCCCCCAGGTTCTGGCCGACCATCGCCACGAGGGCACTGCCCGCCCCCCAGCTGATCACGTTCACGAGGTTGATGATCCGGTTCCCCACCGTGTAGGAGGCCACGACCGCCGTCCCAAACCCGGCCACGAGCCCCATCACCATCACGAACCCGAGCGACGTGCTCGCCTGGTCAAGGACGTTGGGGAGACCCACCCGGAGGATGGGGAGGATGCGGGAGGGCCGCGGCCGCAGGTCACGGAAGCGGAGATTGATCCCCACCCGGCTGGAGAAGAGGAGGCCCAAGCCGATCGCCGCCACGAGGGCCCGGGCGAGGACCGTCGCCCCCGCCGCTCCGGCGACGCCCCACCCGGGGATCGGGCCCCACCCGAAGATGAACAGGGGGTCGAGCGCCCCGTTGAGAAGGAGCGAGGAGACGCTCAAGTACATCGCGAGCCGGGTGTTGCCGAGGCCGAGCATCAGTCCACCGAACGCCTGGGCGAGAAACATGATCGGGAGCCCGAGGCACTCGATCCTCAGGTAGGTGAGAGCCAAGGGGTAGATCTCTTCCGGTGCGCCGATGAGACGCAGCACGGTCGGGGCAAGGGTAAACCCGAGTGCCGCCAGGACCGCCGACGCCAGCCCAAGGAACGCCAGGACCTGACCGGCCGACTCCTCCGCGCCCCGCTGGTCCCGCGCGCCGAAGTGCTGGGCGACGAACGTCGCCCCGGCGGCCTGGAACCCGCCCGCGAAGGACATGAAGAAGAACAGGATCGGCCACGCCATCCCCGGCGCGGCCACCGCGGCCGTGCCCAGCCGCCCAAGCCAGAACGCGTCCACCAGGTTGTACAACGCCTGCAGCGCACTGGTGAGCATCACCGGCCACGCCAGATGCAGCATCGTCGAGAGGATGGGCCCGTTCAGGATCCTTTCGCGTACGGATCTCGGGTTCATTGGCAGAGGGGGGAGTATACGCAACGGAGAAGGGAAGGGGTATCATCGCCCCCGAAGGAGGCTTCCCATGGACTGGAGACTCGTGCTGACGACGTTCGGGATGGTGTTCCTCGCCGAGCTAGGGGACAAGACCCAGCTCCTTGTGTTCACCCTCTCCTCGCAGCACCACGCCCCGTGGGCGGTGTTTCTGGGCGCGTCGCTCGCCCTGTCCCTGGTAAGCCTCCTCGGGGCGTCCGTGGGGGGAATCGTGGGGGAACTCCTGCCCACAAAGTACGTTCAGATGGGAGCAGGGATTCTATTCGTCGCCGTGGGGGGCCTCGTCATCTACCGGGCGGTCGGCAGGGGGTAGGTAGGTATCCCGCACTCTCTCTGGCTTCCTCGTCGTCATTCCGCATAACATAACATGCTGTTCCCGGTGCCACTTTGCTCGCCCTCGCGCTCAGATAGGCTATCTGCACGTTTGTTCCGCACTTCACATCCGCACTTCACAGCGAAGGTAACAATGATTACAATACACGGTCGAATGTCCACCATATCGAGGTAGAGGGGAGGACGATCGTGAGGATGTGTCGCGCGCTGGTATTCCTATTCCTCGTTGCGGTGGGGTGCGTTGCGGTTGGGCAGACCGTGGGGCTCAACGGCCCCACGGGGATGGGGCGGTGTGAACAGGCGATGTTCACCGTCGCGTTCACAGCGCACGCCAGCCAGACCGCCAGTGCGATCTGCTTCACCGTGACCCTGCCCAACGCGGGGTTCGTCTACGTCGCGGATTCGGGGCAGATCACGCTCCACGATGGGGAGGTCGTGGCCGCCGAGCCCACCCCCTCCGGGCTCAACCTGGTGTGGGACCTAGATCTTCTCTTGGGGTATCCGTACGCGCTCCCACCCGGGGAGACCGTCACCCTGGAGTTCGCGGTGGGGACAGGTTGCGGGACGATCTCCGGAACCCTGAGCGCGCGGGTCGACTACGAACAACAGGGCATCCCCGGATACCTTACAGATTCTCAGCCGGTGGAGATCCTGCCTGGCGCCGTCCAGATCAGCAAAGAGCCTTCGGTGCAAGACGCCCGGGTGGGAGATACCGTGGCCTGGACGATCACCGTGGAGAACACGGGCCTGGGCCCGATCCACAACGTGGTGGTGACCGATACCCTGGGCGCGGGGCTGGCCTACGTCTCGGCCACCCCTGATCCGGATGCTGTGGGCGGCCAGGTGATAACCTGGAGCCTGGGCTCGATCCCTGCCGGAGGTCAAGAACAAGTCCAGCTTTCGGCCGAGGTGGTCGCCTGCAAGGGGCTGGACAACGCTGCCGACGCGAGGTTCGGCTGCGACGATGGCTCCGTGTGCTACGACACCGCGGTGGACGGGGGGACGGCCACGGCCTCCGTTCGCCTCATCCTCCAACAACCCCTCCTCGCCTGGCCCCCGCCAACGGTCGAGATCCCCTATTGCGCCCAAGAAGGTGTGGAGGTCGTGCTCCCGTTCACGAATGTGGGGGAAGGCCCCGCGTACAACGTGCGCTGGTGCGTTGACTGCGACCCGTTGGTCATCACCAATGTGGGCGCAGGGGCTTACTACGAGGAGGGATGCTTCATCCTCGAGGATCCAATCCCCCCCAACGAGACGTTTAATCTGACCTTCACCGTTTCGGTTCCGGATGGTTGGGACTGGTGTGCCGGAGTACCAAGCGGCCTTGTGATCTGCAAGATAGTATATGAGAACGTGTGCGGAGAGAAGTTCTACCCCCCGGTGCAGCTGGGGGGCTTCTCCACGACCTACGGCCCGGAGGGTCCCCCCACCCTCAACGTGAGCCTCACTGGAGCGGAAGAGGTGTACATCTGCACTGAACAAGACTACACCCTCTCCGTCTCCTTCTCGGGCCTCGATGCCTGCGGGAACGGTGGGACGAG
Organism: Candidatus Bipolaricaulis sibiricus; assembly: GCA_004102645.1. Classification (GTDB taxonomy): domain Bacteria; phylum Bipolaricaulota; class Bipolaricaulia; order Bipolaricaulales; family Bipolaricaulaceae; genus Bipolaricaulis; species Bipolaricaulis sibiricus. The sequence goes on from CP034928.1 coordinate 1,627,191, forward strand.
CGACATCTCCGTGGTGGTGGACGTCCCCGCCGGGTTCACCGTCTTAGACGCGGGTGGTGGTGATTGGACTCCTGGCTCAGACGGCACGGGCGGAACGATCTCCTGGACGATCCCGCCCACGAGCCCCCTCTCCACCACGATCCGCCTCCGTGCCCCCGATTCTCAGCAGTGTCACCAAGTGGCCACGCTAAGCGCCACTGCTACCGCGTACGACTGCTGTGGCTGCGCGATCTCCGCGACAAGCTCGGTTCCCATTGCCATCGAGTGCTATCAGCTCGCAAGTGTTATACGAGAGGCAAGTCCCTCAGTTCAGGAAAAGTGCGCGGAGATTACGTACACGAACACCTATACCTTTGCCGACGATGGCCCTGAAGTCTACTTTACCGATCTTGAGTTCATCGCCTACGCGGAAAACGCTCAGAAATACGTCGCCGGGAGCCTCACAATCACGATCGACGGAAATCCGGCGAGTCCGATTACTGTCATTGACAACACCCCCGGCAGGTCTCTGGTCATTCAAGGGATTGACGATAGCGGTCTTGTGTGGGGGCACACCCTTGTGATCTCCTACCAGCTCAGACTCACCCCGGACTCGGAGCCGCCTTCGTGCCCGAGCTCTTCCACTTTTTATACCTGGACCACACTAAATCTTGACGGCAAATGCGCCATCGGGGACGAATGCACCGAGCCTTGCCAGGTGACAGAGATCCTTGCCGTTACCTCCGCGACCCCCACGATGAGTGTTTCTCTCACCGGCCTTCCCGATGACTTCGTGGACCCCTGCGGCACCTACGACATCACCCTCACCCTCACGAAGACCTCAACGTTTGACCCCCACGATGTGGTCCTCACGCTGGAGAACTTGAACTACTACATCGTGGACCTGAATTCAATCCAGGTGAGCGGGGTGCAGCCCGCAAGCCCCATCCCCAAGGATTACGGAACCTACTACGAATGGGAGTATGGGGAGGCCTTCGTGGGCCAGCCGAATGGAGCGCAGTCGGTGCTTCAGTTCCAGGTGCGCAAGCGCTGTGGGCCTGAGGTGGAGCTCCGCTCCGAAGCGCTCTACACGGATAGGTGCGGGGGCACGTGCTCCGTGAGCGACACCGAGGCCCCCGCTTACCTGCGCAGCCCCAACCTCTTCGTCTACAAAACCCCGGAGGTCGTTTATGCCACCCAAAACGAGATCACGTGGACGATCTACGTGGTGAACAGCGGGAACGGCTATGCCTACGAGGTGTGGGTGGATGATGTCTTAGGAAGTGGCCTGAAATACGAGTCCTCATCCGTTACGCCCTCTACCGGCGTCACCACGACCCCGCACTACGATCACCTCGGGAACTCGATCAACGGCGTCTCCTGGCACATCGATGCTATGACTCCAGGCGAGCAGCGGGTGATCACCCTCACCGCGCGGATGGTGGCCTGCAGTGATCTCTGGGACGAGGTGACGACGAGCCTGGGCTGTGGTGGGGAAGATTGCCTTCCACCGGTGAGCGATGACTCCACAGTGCTCATCCCCCCTACACAGCTCGTGGCCACTTCCTCCACGACGTCACCCATCGCTACCTGCACTGAGCAAAAGGCTCTCATCCGCATCCGCAACGCCGGGGACCCGGCGGTGTACGAGCTCGTGGTCCGGGAGGCCCTGCCCCCGGGAATCGAGTACGTCGCCGGGACGACCCGGTGGCGCAAGGGGAGCGGTTCTTGGCAGTCTGGCTCTGATCCCACGTTCAGTGGGGACATTTGGAGCGGTTACACCCTGGAGTGGACAGAGACCGAAGTCCCAGGGCTCGCTGAACTCCGTTCCCGCCAGACCCTGGAGATCGAGTTTGGGATCCGCGCCCTGTGCAATTTCACGGGCGGGAACCTCGGGGGACAGGTGGGCTACCTGAACGTGTGCGGAGAGCCGGGGAGCTTACCAGTGGGCACCTTCCGCCTCGATGCCCGTCAGCCGAGCCTCTCCGTGAACAAAGTCCAGACTTCCCCGATGGGTCCGGTGGATTGCGACTCTCTGATCACCTGGCGCATCGATGTCACGAACACCAGCGACATTCCCATCCCCTACGTCTGGGTGGAGGACGAGCTGGGAAGCGCCTTTGAGTACGTGTCCTCTACGGGCGGGATTGACGGAGGATATGGGAGTGGGTCCACTGCCACTTGGGTCATTGAAAACCTTGCCCCGGGAGCCACGGCCCAGCTCACCATTACCGCCAGGCACGTTTTCTGCGGCGACCTAACCAACACCGTTTCCGCCTGGTGGGGCTGCGGATCCGACTCAGATGGAAGCTCCGACACCATGGACGCCGACTGCCTCACCGATATACCCGCGACCAAGATGATCACCGCTTCGCGAAATCCCACGGTCAGCCTGAGCATGAATCTGGACCCTGCCCTGATCCCCGCCTGCGAAAAGAGCACACTAACCCTCACCCTCCACAACCCCTCCACCGCCAGTGCCGCGGCGGTGGACGTGCGAATCAGTTTGCCTTCGGGGCTTTCTTATGTGCTCGGCACCACCAGGATCGACTGCGGAGGCGGATTTGTGCCTGCCGGCGATCCAGTGGAATCCGGCGGCTACCTCTATTGGTACGATCCGGTTGACCAAGGGAGCAACCTGTGCGATGCGATTCCACAGGGCGGATCGGTGAGCCTGCAGTTCGATGTCCAGGCCAACTGCTACATCACCGCGGGTTCGCTGGGGATCACCGTCTACTACTATGACTGCTGTTATTCGACCCAGTTCCAGCGGAGCTCCTCGCCCACAGTTCAGCCCGCCTTGCCCGTGCTCACCGTCACCAAAACCCCGGATTCTGTGGCGCTGGATTGCCACGACCCGAACAGCACGGTGACCTGGACCATCACCGTGACGAACACCGGGGCTGCCCAAGCGGACTGGGTAAGAGTGGAGGACACCTTGGGGTCGAGCTTCGTTTACGTGGACTCGAACCCGGGAGCCACGCAAATAGACGGGTACACCTACGCCTGGGAATTCGGGCCTTTGGCGCCCGGGGAGTCGACGAACCTGTCGATCACGGCTCATCTCACCAGGCCTTCGGAGACCTGCTCCGCTGGGCCGCGTACCAACACGGTGCGCGCGACCTGGGGTTGCGGCACCCCGGACGGGGATCCCACAACTCCGGAAGGATGTGCGTCGGGGATCTGGGTCCAGGATACAGCCCTGGTGACCATCTCTGATCTCTACCTTGCGCCGAGCGACATCCAGCCGGTCCTGACCTGTGTGGCAGACGGCAATTACCAGGGCCGGATTCAAGTCCGCGTGCGCAACCAGGGCGATGCCCAGGTAACAGAGGATTTCCGGCTCACCTTAACCGAAGCGCAGACAGGGTGGTCCGTCACAGGATATTTCTACCAGGATTTTGGCGGGACTTTGCCCATTAATTCCGGATCTTCACGCACAATCTGGGTAGAGAACTGGCCTGTGAGCTGCGATACCTGCACCTACCAGTTCGTGATCCAGCTCGACTCGGCTGATGAGATCTGCGAATGCCGTGAGGGGAACAATCAGAACAGCCGCACCTGGACGATCACCATCCCGGATATCACTGTTCGCAGGGAGACCTTGGCCCTCGTCTGTGCTGGGGATGGTCAAGTTCGCATCTCTGGGACGGTCACGTTGGGGAACGAGGGCTGTGGGAGCAACCTGACCGCGGACGTCCCGATGCGGTTTGTCCTCCACGACGGGACGGGCTGCTCCGGGACGGTGCTCCACCAGTGGACGGAGACGTTCAGCAATGTAAACATCCCTGCTGGAGGTGAGCAGACTTTCGATGTAAGTCACACCTTCTCGCTTGATCTCTGTGCTGAGGCCAGTGGCTGCACTGTATCCCTCTTTATAGAGGCCGACTACACGGACTCCATATGCGAATGCGACGGGACAAACAACACCTTCTGCACAGAGTTCAATATCGACATCCCCGACGTGGTGGTGACCCACGAGAACCTGGCGCTCACCTGCGCCGGGGACGGGCAGGTCAGGATCTCGGGCACGGTGACCCTGGGCAACGAGGGCTGTGGAGACAACCTGACCGCGAACGTCCCCGTCCGGCTCACCCTCTACGATCAGGCAGGGTGCAATGGGACGGTGCTCCACCAGTGGACGGCGACGTTCAGCAGCGTAAACATCCCTGCTGGAGGCGAGCAGAGTTTCGATGTAACTCACACCTTCCCGCTTGATCTCTGTGCTGAGGCCAGTGGCTGCACTGTATCCCTCCTTATAGAGGCCGACTACACGGGCTCCATATGCGAATGCGACGGGACGAACAACACCCTGTGCACCTCTTTCCCCGTGGAGATCCCTGATCTTGCGGTGGTGACCGTGGAACCGACCGTGCCCGACTCCTGCTCGCCAGGGCAGGTGGCGGTGACGGTGGCCAACGTGGGGTGCGTGGAGAGCCCTGCGGGCACAGTGGTGCGGATCACCGGCGACGCCACCGGAGAGACTGATCTTCCCTCCATCCCTGCCGGGCAGGAGATCACCGTGACCGTTTACCTGAACGAGGTTCTCCCCTGTGGCACGCATCAAGTCACCGCCACAGTGGATCCCGTCGGTACCGTCTGTGAGTGCTCGTCGGAAAACAACTCCCAGGAAGCCGAGTTCACCGTGGTCGACCCTGATCTCACCGTCAGCGAGCTCACGGTGGAGTGCCAAGGCGACGGAAGCTTTGCCGTGAGCGCAGCGGTCCAAAATGTTGGGACTGAAGCCGCGCCACCCACTACGGTGCGTATCTACGTAGAAGTTGCTCTGTTCAATACCGTGGACATTCCCCCGCTAGCGATCGGTGGGAGCTACACCGTGAACTACGTGACCCCGCGGATCAAATGCGGTGAAGCCCACTTATTCCGCCTGGTTGTGGACGAAAACAATGTGATCTGCGAGTGCGACGAGGGTAATAACGAGGCCCAAGCTACGGCAAGCTGTGGCTGTCCCGCTTTGGTAACGCAAAAAGAGATCGCCCAGATTACCCGTGGTGGAATACCTATCGATCCCAGCCTTCCCATTCAGGCAGGCGATGTGATCACCTACCGCCTCGCTGTGCAGAATGTGGGCGAGGGGAAGGCTTTCAACGTGGACATTTCCGACACCCTCCCCAGCGAATTCCTCTACATCTCGGGGACAACACAAGCCAGCTGGCCCTCCGGAACGTACAGTTCTAATCCAAGTGGTGCTCCGGGGCCAAGCCTCTTTTGGGACACCTCGGCGGAGTTGTGGCCAAGTGAGACCCTTGTCCTGGAATTCCAGGCGGTGGTCACAAACGCCGTGGTCCAGGGGGAAATTTACACAAACTGGATGTATACCACCGGGGAAGAAGGCGACGGGAGTTCCATTCCGCCCGATATGAGCGCCACCGTTCCCGCCGATGACGATCCCTATGACTGTAGCTCCGTCTCCCACGAAGCTGCGGCTATCCCCGCCTTGTCGGTCGATAAGGAAATCGCCGATGTGATCAGAAATGGTGTCTCCATTTGGCCCACGAATACGGTGGAGCCGGGCGACCTTATCCACTGGCGGTTTACCATCAGGAACATAGGTATGGGGACCGCTTACGATGTGAACTTCACTGACGAGCTCCCTGCGGGCCTCGTGTATGTGGAAGGGACGTACGAGGTGGACGATCCGCCGCAGGCTGGCTCCCTGGGAATATCCGTTGGAAGTACCGGTCATTTGGTGGCCGATATCTCCGCGACGATCAATGGGGGCGGCACCTTAACGGCCGACTTCTTCACCTATGTGACCAGCGCCGTTCAGCAAGGTGTAGCTTTGGATAACTACGCCGGGACAACGGGAAAGGATGGGTACAACACTCCCATCCCTGCCGAAAACCCGCAAGCGGATGACACTTCCGATGATGACCCTGACGATCTTGATCCGGATGACACGGGCTTTGCCACGATCGGGGTGGCCGAGCCGGCCCTGGCGTTGGAGAAGGAAATCATCGATGTCCTGCGGGGCGGGGTGAGCATCTGGCCCACCCCAATCGTCCTCTGGGGCGATGTGATCGTGTATCAGGTCACGGTAAAGAACGTAGGTCTCGGTACAGCCTACGACGTGGATCTGACGGATGAACTACCTCTTGGCCTGGCTTACGACACCTCTTATGGAGACGGGACCTACACGGTGGACAATCCCGCTGCCTCCGGATCTCTGGGGATCCCGGCCGGGGCCACAGGCAAGATCGTCGCTGACATCTCTGCCACTGTGGCTGGGGGTGGAACCCTAGTGGCGGTGTACCGGGCCCAAGTAACACCGGACGCGGTGCCAGGGGTTTATGTCACCAACCTGGCTCGCGTTACTGGTCGGGATGGTGCTAAGACGCCGATTCCCGATTTCAACCTCTATGTGAACGACACCTACCCCGATCAGGATTCAACCACGATCCGCGTCGGTGCTCCAGCACTGGTCACGAACAAGGCGTACTACTGCGAGCCGTGTGATCCATGCGCGCCGGAATCCGGGGACTGCGATCCATGCCTAGAGGAACCAATCGAGGTCAGCGTGGGCAGTACCGTGGGGTTCCAGCTCGTGGTTGCCAACGTCGGGTACAGCCCCGCCTACGACATCATGGTCGAAGATTTCCTCCCCGCAGGTTTGGTCTACGTTGAGAAGTCCGCCGTGGTCAGATGGTCCGGAGGCACAGTGCAGGTTGAACCAACTGGCTCACCAGGCCCTGTGCTCACGTGGGTGACGGGACAGACCCTGGGACCGGGGGAGCGCCTGGTCATCACCTTCGATGCCCTGGTGACGGTTGATGCCTCAGTGGGCACCGAGGTCCACAACCTGATGTTCGCAAGCGGTGTAGATACTTTCAGCACCCCCATCCCCGCAGACTCGAGCTCGTTTGTCCCGCAGGACGATGATCCCGATGACCGCTCGGCCCTGAAGCTCATCGTGCGTGCAGGGCCCATAGGTACAGCACCTCCCATCACGGGTACGGCATCGGCAGCGCGTGCAGCTGGTGGGTGGGCAGCGCTGGGGCTTGTGGCGCTCGGTGGGCTGCTGGCGCTGCGTTTTCGGAAGATAATCGTGGCACGTGTTTTGTGGCTTGGGGTTCTTGTCTTCCTCATCCTCGCGGGTTGGGGAGCCGATTCCCACGGGGCAACGCACACGATCGTCCTAACTAGCGATCCGCTCCGGGGAGGGACTGTGTTCGGCGCCGGCCAGTATGAGACGGGCGAACGCGTCACGTTGACCGCGCTTCCCAGTCGCGGCTTTGTGTTCGTAGCCTGGTTTGAAGACGAAGAGAACGTCTCCTCCTCGCCAGTGCTGGAGTTCATCGCCGACCGCGATCGCACCCTGGTGGCGAGGTTCCAGCCCTCCCTTGAGTTCGTGGGGATCATAGGTCTGGGGCAGGGAAGGCTGGCCCTTCTGCCCACCGTGGCCTTGGACACCGGACGTGTCGAGATTCGGCCCCGCTTCCTGTTCCGAACAACCCCCTGGGATCTCCGGTTCGTCGCAGCATTCGCGGGCGAGAACTGGACGGACGCCCAGGTTCACCTCACCGGGTCGTGGGAGAAGCTGAGGTTCGGAGGCGGGATGATGTTCAACCCAGCTGGTCCCGCGTACCGATCCGCGTACTTCATGATCTCGGGCCCGTGGGATGACCTGCGACTTGGGTTTCGAGTCACCCACTACCCAGCATCGGGCTCGCCCCCTGCCCCGTATTTTCTCCACACCCTGACCCTGAGCACGCGCGATCTGTCGGTCACCCTGCGCGGAGAGGAGCGCGCGGGGCTGATGTTCAAGGATGCTTCGGTCAGCGTGTTCGGCATGCCCATCTGTTGCGGAATCACAGCCCAAGGGACCTTCTCCTTCACCAAGGCGGGGTTCTCCCACGCTCAGGTAGCCCTGACCCAGCTACCCTTCTTCTGCTGCGGTTTGACCATCGACACCGCCGTCACGTTTACCGCGGACCGCAAGGCCATTGAGCTCTCTCCCCGGTGGAGTCCCCTCTGCGATGTGTGTCTTACGGTGTACGGCGACGTCCTGTGGGATCGGGACGCGTTTCATTGGAACGGGTTCGCCCTCTATGGGTACAAGATCCGGTGCTGTTTCGGGTCCTCGTGTTGTCCAGGAGGTGCCGGCGGGTACGTGGAGATCCTGACAGCGTTTGATCCGAGCCAGGTCTCTGGTGATTTCCAGGGCGACGAGTTCGAGTACCTAAAGGTCCACGCCTGTCGCCCCGCCTGTTGCGGCGGAACGTACGCGTTCGATGTGATCGCGTTCTTCTCCCCGACGGGTCTGTTCGGGCTCTCGCGGATCAAGACCGCCCTCTCAGCTCCTCTCTTCCCGTCGTTCGTCCTGACCGCGACACTGGAAGCACAGGCGGGGGGCGCTGCGCTGAGCGTCGGCTGGGAGGTCAGGTTCTAGGGCCCCGCCAGGAAGAACCTGTGGAATAGGGATAGCACGGCTCGATGGTGGCCGGGGACGAGGACGTGGTGGTTCCCAAGCGGCTCCTGGAGAAGGCGCGCCAGGGCCCCCTTCGCCATCTTGAACACGACTTGGGTCCGGCAGAGGTCCTCTCGGCCTAAGTGTTCGGGCAGGACCGACCCCTCGGCGAAGAACCCTCCCTCCAGCCCCTTCCCCCCGAACCGGACGAGGGTGTAGGGGCCCGGGCGGACCCGCCCCGCCACGGCGAGGCCGATCCCCGACTCGAAGTGGGTCCGCAAGCGGTAGGAGGCGACGATGGCAAGGGGCACCGTGCAATGGGCGAGGACGAGCCGCCCTCGCTTGAGGTCGAGGTCAGCGGGGTTGGCGAGGAACCCCGGGCCGCCGGTGAGTTCCTGCGCCACCATCAGGGCGAGGAGCGCCGGGATGTCCCCCTCGCAGCCACCTGGAATGCCGGCATCGGACAGGCATGACAGCGCCCAGCACGCGGTCATCCGGTGGGGGAGGAGCCCGAAGCACGCGATGGTCAGGGCATCCAACCGCTCGTCGTGCACCAACCGCGCCAGCGCAGCATGGACACCGCTCGCCATCGTCCGTTCTCCATCCCCGATCCCTTCCCCCTCCCCCGGGACGGGGGCCTGCGCCTCCGTCGGCCGCCGGACGAGGACAGCATCCAGAGGAAATTGGCGGACGACCAACCCCAACTTCTCCGCAAGGACGTCCATGCCCAGCGAGCTGGCCACAAGCCAGGGCGAGGGTTCCCCCACCAACCCCACCCGCTTCCCTCTCAAGCCCCGGGCAAGGGCCACCGCTCGCCCCAGTACGGGGAGGGACACCGTCTGGGACACCGTCTCCGTCCCGAGGTGGACAACCCACACCGAGCGACGATCCTGGTGTAGCTGGGCCGCGACCTCGAGCGCCGCGGGGAGGGAGTTATGCCCGGGATGGGAGAGAAGGACGATCGGCCCCGTCACCCGCTCCGCGAACGCCACGGCCTCCCCTTCGGTGCCACCGGTGAGGACAAGGAGAAGGTGGGCCGGCTCGGTCACGATCGTGTCCGCATCCGTCACAACCAGCTCCACGCCCTCCCGTTCCCGAAATGCTGCCACAACCCGGCACGCCAGGTCGGCCACCGCGCCGTGGAGGCCCGACGCAAGGGGGAGCACCGGCAAGCGAACCTCAGCCATCTCCCTCTCGCGGCGGAACAGGGAAACCGAGGGGACTCGCAACGACGAACGTGAGCCTGGGCACCCGGCGCACGGACAGCCGGCGGGCGAGCTGCGCGCGGATGAACCCCCGGTCATGGACCAGAGCAGCGCGGGCCTTTTCCTGATCCGTGGGCACCCCCTGGAGGGCCACCGCCACCACCGCTTCCTCCCGATCCGGGGACAACCTCACCCCCATCACGGTGGGCAAGGCCACCCGGAGGGCAGGATCTTTGACCTCGAACTCGAGGATTCGCGCTACCTCACGGGCGATCGTAGAGACGAGCCGGGAGCGGCGATGCGCCGACATCACAGGACGGACAGGTCGTGCCCCTCGACGTAGTAATCTCGATTCCCGTCGAGCGCGTCGAGGAGCCTCATCAGCACCTCATCGGTGTGACCACGGGCGTTGGATAGGTAAGCGAATCCAAGGACCGCGCTCTTGGGATCGTCCAAGCCATCCAACTCCGCTGCCGACACGTTGAACTCCCGCCGCGTCCGGGCGAGGATCGCAGCCACCACCGACCGCTTCTCCTTCAGGGTCCTCGTGCCGGGAAGCCTCAGCCGTACCTCAAGCACGCCCACGGGCATCGCCCTAGATGGGGATCTCCTCGACGGTGTAGATCTCGAGCGTGTCCCCGGTACGAACGTCGTTCCAGTCGCGGATCCGGATCCCGCACTCCCGGCCCGCCTGTACCTCCCGCACATCATCGGCGAACCGTTTGAGAGACGCGATCTCGCCCACGAACACCTCTTCCCCACCGCGGAACGCCTTGACCCTCCCGCCCCGCACAACGCGCCCCGTGCGGACGGAGCACCCAGCGATCCGACCCACACCGTCGATGTCGAACGTCTTCAGGACCTCGGCCTCGCCCACCTTGACCTCGCGGTACTCGGGCCCGAGGAGCCGGCGCAGGGCGCGCCCCACGTCCTGGGCAAGGTCATAGATGATGTCGTAGGTCCGCACGGGGACGTTGCGCTGCTCCGCCAGCCGTGCTGCCTTCCCGTCCACCCGCACCGCAAACCCGACAACGAGAGGTTGGCCTTCCTCCTCCGCCGAAGCGAGGAGGATGTCGGACTCGGTGACCGGCCCCACGCCAGCGTGAAGGAGTTGGAGCTCCACCCCATCGGCTTGGAGCGTCCCCAGCTCGTGCCGCGCCGCGTCAAGGGCACCCGTGCTCGCCGCTTTGAGCACCACAACGAGCTTCTTCGTCTGGGCGACCTGGATTAGCTCCTCGAACGTCTTCGGAGCGCGGACCGCCCGTCGCTCATCCGCGGTGACCCGCGCCCTCTCCGCCGCGATGCGGCGCGCTTCGTTGGGGTTCTCGATCCTCTCGACGACCTCTCCCGCCGGGGGAACACCATCCAAGCCGAGGATCTGGACCGGCATCCCCGGTGTCGCCGCGGCGACACGCTCTCCCCGGTGGTCGAGGAGGGCTCGCACCCGCCCCCACGTGCTCCCCACCAGGATCACGTCCCGCTCCCGCAGGGTCCCGTTCTTGATCACAGCCGTGGCCAAGGGCCCCCGCGTCGGATCGAGGCTGGACTCGATGATCGTCGCCTCGAGCTTCCCATCTGGGTCCCCATAGATCCCCTCCATGTCCGCAACGAGGAGGATCATCTCCAGGAGATCATCCACCCCCTGTCCAGTGAGGGCGGAGAGGGGGACGGTGACCGTTGTCCCTCCCCACTCCTCGGGGGTGTACCCAAGCTTGGCGAGGTCTTGGAGCACGCGGTCCTTGCTCACCCCAGGCTTGTCCATCTTGTTGATCGCCACGATCATCGGCACCCCGGCGGCCTTGATGTGGTCCACCGCCTCCACGGTCTGGGCCATCACCCCATCGTCGGCAGCCACGACGAGGACGGCGATATCCGTGACCTGCGCCCCACGAGCGCGCATCGCCGTGAACGCACGGTGCCCCGGAGTATCGATGAACGTGATCGCGCGCCCGCCCACGGTCGCTTGGTAGGCACCGATGGACTGGGTGATGCCGCCCGCTTCCCCTTCGGCGACATGGGCCGCGCGGATCGCGTCAAGAAGGGTTGTCTTCCCGTGATCGATGTGGCCAAGCACGGCCACGATGGGCGGGCGGGGCGCCCCCCGGGGCTTGGCGGGGGCCTTGGCCCTCTCGGGGGCCGGCGCCTCGGGGAGAGCGGGGGGAACCCTCTCGCGGAAGAACTCGCGGATGAGCTCCGCCTCCTCGTCGGTGATCGTGCTCACCGCCCGCAATCCGGGCATCCCCAGCTCGCCGAGCGCCTCCAGGAGGTCCCGGGACGGAACCCCGAGGTCACGGGCGATCTCGTACACGCGTTTCTTGGTCAAGTTCCTCCTCCGCCGTCCGTCAGACCGGCGTCAGCCGATGCCGTCCCTTCTTCCTCCTCCGGGCGAGCACGGCCCGTCCCGCCGGCGTCCGCTTGCGGGCCAGGAACCCGTGGACGCGGTACCTGCGCCGACGATGGGGTTGAAAAGTGCGCTTGGGCATGAGTTCCTCCTTCTCATCCGCTCACCGTAACTTTGCCCATTCTCCCTTGGTTTCGTCCGGGGTGCAACTTCCACGGCATTCCCCGAGCCGCGGCGCAAGGAGATCCTGCACACATGCCCATCGTGTGCGGCAGATCGGAGGGAGGGTCCCCTCCTCCGCCAGCCACGAGGCGAGGTACTGCTGGACCTTGGGTTCAGCGGGATAACCCCACCCGAAGTCCCCAAACCGCTGGCGCAGGGCAACCACGTACCCATCCCGCACCACCTTCGCCAGCAGCGAGGCCGCAGCGACAGCCGGATGATCGCGGTCCGCCTTGGGGAAGGCATCGATGGTCGGAGGGGGAGAAGCGCACCGCGCGGAGAGGGCGGCCACGAACCTCCCCACGGCAAGGGGGGCAACCGGGGCATCAACCACGACACGCTCCGGCCCCAGGCGGTCCACCAAGCTGGCCGCGGCAGCGAGCTCAAGTGACGTCAAGCTGCCCCCATCCACGGCAGAGGCCGGGATGACCACCACCCTCCCCCGGGCGCCTGCGGCGGTCAGTGCCCTCACCACAGCGAGTCGCCTTGCGCGCGGCACGAGCTTCGAGTCCCGCACCCCCAGCTCCCACAGGCCCGCGAGGCCCTCCTCCACCACGCACACCCCAGCGACAACGAGCGGCCCCAGCACCGCCCCCCGTCCCGCTTCGTCGATCCCGAGAACCGCCCCCACCCTCACCGCCAGTACCGACGGTCGCGCCGCCACCACGTCACGAGGCCCGGGGCTACCTCTCGACGCTTGAGGGGGAACACAAGGAGGGCTCCCGCGAGGAACCCCCCGATGTGCGCGAACCACGCCACCCCCTCCGCCCCCCCCAGATCAACCAGGCCCGAGAAGAGTTGCATCAGGAACCAGAACCCGAGCAGGATCAGCGCCGGGATCTCCACGAAATGGAAGAAGAAAAACAGCGGGACCACCGTCAGCACCCGGGCCCATGGGAAGAGAACGAGATAGGCGCCCAGCACGCCCGCGATCGCCCCCGAGGCCCCGATCATGGGCACCGTCGACCGGGCGCTTACCGCTGCCTGAAGCATCGCCCCCCCCACCCCAGCGAGGAGGTAGAAGAGGAGGAACCTCCACCGCCCGAGGGCGGCCTCGACGTTGTCCCCGAAGATCCACAGGTAGAGCATGTTCCCCAGGAGATGGAGCCACCCCCCGTGGAGGAACATCGAGGTGAGGATTGTGAGCCAGATCGGGAACGGCACCGTGGGAGCGAGGTCTGTCCCCAACCACAGCTCGGCCGGGATGAGCCCGAAGCGGATCACGAACTGGTCGCGCTCCGTGATCGGGTAGAGGCAGCCCCGCCCGTACCTCCGGTACAGGAGGGGATCGAACCCGGGCGCGGGCTGGCCGAATGTACTCTCCCACGCGCAGCGATCGAGGAACACGAGCACGCGGTCGGAGTAGCTCAACGTGTAGAGGAAAGCGACCATGTTGAGGGCGATGAGAACGATCGTGACGTAGGGCACGATCCCGCTCGGTCGGCCATCGCGCAACGGAATCATCTCAGCTCCTCGCGTTCCATTCTAGCGCTCCTAAGGAGGGGGCGGTAGTTGTGCCTGCATCGCCTTCCCTATACCATGCCCGGACAAAGGAGGCGAAGGTGGAGCTTCTGCGCAAGCTGTCCGAAGCAGCGGGAATCCCCGGCCGGGAGGACGAGGTGCGGGGGATCGTTCGCGGCGCCCTGAAGGGGCACGTCGACACAATGGAGGTGGACAGGCTCGGGAACTTGATCGCCCACAAGCGAGGCAAGGGGCCGAAGGTGGTCGTGGCTGGACACATGGACGAGATCGGATTCCTCGTGTCCCACGTCGACGAGGAGACGGGGTTCCTGCGGATCGAGCCCGTGGGCGGATTCGACCCCCGCACCCTCATCGCCTCCCGGGTCACCGTCCATGCCCAGGGCGGTCCACTTACCGGCCTCATCGGAACGAAGCCGATCCACATCCTCACCGAGGAGGAGAAGAAGAAGGAGATCCGCGTTCAGGACTTGTTCGTGGACGTCGGGGTCCCGGGGAAGAAGGTAGCGAAGAAGGTGCGGGTCGGTGACCCGGTGACCCTCGCCCAGTCGTTCACCCAGGTGGGGGACCTTGTCTCGGGGAAGGCTCTCGATGACCGGGTCGGCGTGTACGTGGGGATCGAGGCCCTGCGCAGACTGAAGAGCCACCAGGCCGACGTGTACTTCGTGGGGACAGTCCAGGAAGAGATTGGCCTACGCGGGGCGCGGGCGAGCGCGTTCGCGATCGATCCCGACATCGGTGTGGCCCTCGACGTCACCCTCGCCTGCGACATGCCCGGGGTGTCCGCTCACGAGCAGGTCACAAAGCTCGGTAAGGGCGTGGCGATCAAGCTCAAGGACTCCGCGTCGATTTCCCATCCCGGCCTCGTACGGTTCCTTGTCGACCTCGCCGAGAAGAAGAAGATCCCGTACCAGATGGAGATTCTCCCCCGTGGCGGAACCGACGCCGGCGCGATCCAGCTCGCGCGGGAGGGAGCGGCGGTGGTGACCCTGTCCGTGCCCACCCGGTACGTGCACTCCGTGGTGGAGGCCGCCCACGTCGAGGACATTGAGGCCGCGATCAAGCTCCTCACCGCGTTCCTCGAGACCTGCCACCAGGCCGAGCTCAAGCTGTGACGGGTGACGAGGGATGGGTGACGGAGATCAGAAGCGCGTGAACAGGGTCCTCTTCCACGACGTGGACGTGATCGCCACGTTCGACGCCGCGCGGCGCGAGCTGCGCGGCGGGTGGCTCCTCGTCGAGGGAAACCGAATCGCTGCCCTCGGTGAGGGGAGCCCACCGCGGGGTCCGTTCAGCGAGGTGGTCTCGGGCCGCGATCGGGTGATGATCCCAGGGATGGTGAACACTCACCATCACCTGTACCAAACCCTGTTCCGCGCCGTGCCCGGGGCCCAGGACAAGGAGCTCTTCGATTGGCTTCAGTTCCTGTACGAGGTGTGGCGGGGGATCGACGAGGACGCGGTGCGCACCTCGGCAATCGTGGGGTGCGTCGAGCTTCTCCTATCGGGATGCACGACGACCACCGACCACCTTTACCTCTTCCCCCGCGGGAAGGAGAAGCTCACCGACCTCGAGATCGAGGCAGGGCGCGAGGTCGGAGTCCGTTTCCATCCTACACGGGGCTCGATGTCCCTGTCCCGCGATGAGGGGGGCCTTCCCCCGCCGGATGTGGTCCAAAAGGATGAAGAAATCCTTCGGGACAGCGAGCGAATCATCAGTCGGTGGCATGATCCGTCGCCGGGGGCGATGGTGCGGATTGCCCTCGCCCCGTGCTCGCCGTTCTCCGTGACGCGGGAACTTATGCGCGACACCGCCAAACTGGCCCGGGAACATGGGCTCCTCCTCCACACCCACCTCGCCGAGACCACGGACGAAGAGGAATTCTGCCTCGCGAAGTTTGGAATGCGGCCCGTGGACTACCTGGAGAGCGTGGGCTGGCTCGCGGACGACGTATGGCTCGCCCACCTCGTCCACATCACCCCCCACGATATCACCACCCTCGCCCGGGCCGGGGTAGGGATGGCCCACTGCCCAACCTCGAACATGATCCTCGGGTCGGGGATCGCCCCCGTCCCAGAGGTCCTCCGGGCTGGGATGGCGGTCGGCCTAGGCGTGGATGGCTCGGCCTCGAACGACACCTCGAACATGATCCGCGAGGTGCGGCAGGCGATGCTCGTGGCCCGGGTTAAGTACGGAGCGAGGGCGATGTCCGCCCGCCAGGCGCTTGAGCTCGCCACCGTGGGCGGCGCGAGGGTCCTCCACTGGGACCAGGAGGTTGGCTCCCTCGAAGCGGGCAAGTGCGCGGACCTCTCGCTGTGGGACCTCTCCACCCTCGAGTTCGCCGGCGCGGCGGACCCCGTGGCCGCCATCGTCCACTGCGGGGCCCAGTACGCCGACCTGGTGATGGTGAACGGGGAGTTCCGCGTCCGGGGAGGGCGGCTCGTAGAGGAGCGCCTGTACGATTTCGTCCCCCGCCAACGGGCGATCGCACAGAAGCTCGTCGGAGGAAGTGGATGAAGGTCGAGGTCCACGTGCTCTTCCCGTTCCGGGCCGAGATCGGCGAGGGACCGGTCTCCCTCGACCTCCCGTCCGGAGCGGACATCGCGGCGGCGGTTGGGGCGCTGGTGGAGCGATACCCCCACCTTCGGGGACGGATCTACGGATCCGACGGCCGGATCGGCCGCCACGTTTCGGCCCTCGTCAACGGGACCTCTATCCAGTTCAAGCAGGGACTCGCCACACCCCTATCTCACGGGGACGTCCTCACCCTTCTCCCGCCGGTAGGCGGGGGGTGAGGTTCCACCACCCAGGGATCTCAGCAGGGAGAACCGCGGTACCGCCGGCTTGGTGGGTGGTGCAGGAGTTGAACCTGCGACCCCGCGCACGTCAAGCGCGTGCTCTACCAAGCTGAGCTAACCACCCGCAACATCGATTGACCGGTTCTCGGTGCAATGGTCCGACCGCTCTAACCTGCAACCGACCAACTCTGCGACCAGCTTCCTGGAGGCGGCGCCCGGATTTGAACCGGGGAATAAGGGATTTGCAGTCCCTCGCCTTTGCCGCTTGGCTACGCCGCCCCTCTGGTGGAGGTGGGGGGAGTCGAACCCCCGTCCGAAAACCCCTCGGCTTCGGCTTCTACAAGCTTAGCCCGCGTTCTTGTTCTCGGGCGTCACGCTCCCACGGGCGGGATCGCTCGGCCCCCAGCCTCGTTGAGTTTCGTCCAGCCGGCCCAAGGCCAGCCACCTGGACTAGCCCGTCTTGTCGACGCCCGGCGGCACCCCACGGGCGGGGGAACCCCAGACGGCCTACGCCTAGTTCAGGGCGTAAGCAGGAACAGTTGCGTAGTCGGCATTTGTTTGCCGTTCCGCCGGATTTAGGAGGAGACGGCCCTCCGCTTGCTGCCTGGCCTCGGTGTTCCCGTCGAGACCGGTCACCCCCAAGCTCCTGGATTATACTCCCTGCGGAGGCGATGGCCAGTGGGACGAGCTCTTCTCCCCGGACTCGGGGCGGCGCTCGGGTTCGGGATCGCGTTCGGCTACCTTCTCACCCCCGGCCTCTCTGCGATGGCTGCAGCGGGAGGGGCCCTGATCGTCGCGGCAGCGCGGCGATCCCCCATCGCCCTGTGGGTGGCAGCGTGTGCGCTTGGCGCCGGTCTTGCCGTTCCAGAGACCCTTCCTTCCCACTACGCCTTCCAGCTCCCCAACCTCCGCGAGGTTACGGGCCGGGTTCTCGACATCCCCGAGCCACGCACGAAGAACGTCTCGTTCACCCTCTCCGTGGACACCCTTGGGGTGGACCTGCTGGCGTACGTCCCCCGTCATCCAGCAGTCGGACCTGGGGACCAGGTAAAGGTCATCGGCCGATGGGGACTGCCTCAGCCGGAAGGATGGCGGGCGGGTCTGGCCCGCCGCGGGATCCACGGGCT
This sequence comes from Candidatus Bipolaricaulis sibiricus, assembly GCA_004102645.1. Lineage (GTDB taxonomy): Bacteria > Bipolaricaulota > Bipolaricaulia > Bipolaricaulales > Bipolaricaulaceae > Bipolaricaulis > Bipolaricaulis sibiricus. The sequence continues at coordinate 1,644,770 of CP034928.1, forward strand.
GTTCTGGGCAGACGAGGTTGAGGTTCTTGCACCGGGTCCGCCCTCGCTCGCCCGCTGGGCGTCCCACGTTCGACAGACCCTGCTTAGTCACCTGTACCGGGTGGCCCCAGAGGGGACCGAGCGTGCTTCCCCCGCACTGGACCTGCTTGCTGCGCTGCTCCTCGGAGCGCGGGGCATGTTCCCAAGCGAGGAACAACAGGCGTTCCGGACAGCTGGTGTGGCCCACGTCCTCGCTCTGTCCGGCCTTCACGTCGGGATACTCGTCGCCGGTGGATGGTGGCTCCTCGGCCTGGTGAGAGTACGCCCAGCGTGGCGGTACCTCGTCCTGGTCCCAGCGGTCGGGTTCTACGTGCTCGTCGGTGGAGCACGGGTATCGCTGATCCGGGCAGCGATCATGTTCGCAGTGCTTGGCTTGTTCTGGCTTCTGCTGGAGCGAGGGTGGGTTCTGCGTAGATGGCTCGATCCTGTCCAGGGGCTTGCGCTGGCGGCAACCGTCGTCCTCCTCGTCTGGCCATGGTCCGCTCTCGACACAGGTTTTCAGCTGTCGTTCCTTGCCACAGGGGGGATCGTCGTACTCCTTCCCGGTTGGACGGGGTCCGACCTGCGCCGCCGCCTTCCGGGTTGGACCCGAAGGGCTGCGGACCTTCTCGCGGTGACCCTGTGTGCCCAGGCGGGGGCCGTTCCCGTCATCGGGACCGTCTTCGGCCACGTGTCGCCGTACGGGATCCTGGCAAACGTCGTCCTCGTCCCGTGGACCGGCCTCCTCCTCTGGGGCGGGATTCTCGTCATCGCGCTTGCCGCGCTCCCGATCTCGCTTCCACTGACGTTCCTCGTCGAGGCCGTGCTCGTCGGTCCCTACTTGGCCATCGTCCAATGGGTGTCGGGGCTCCCCGGGGCCTCGCTCGTCGTCGGTCCGGGGTTTGGCGCGTGGTGCCTGTTGGCCGCGCTGGGCATTCTGCTCCTGCGTGTGATCGCGGAGGAGCCCGGTAGCCCGTGTGCGAGCCCGTCGCGTTGCCGCGGGCCGCGCGGAGAAGACCCACTCCGTGCGAAACGCGTGGCACCTCGTTCGCCCTCGGTGGGTTGAGTCGGTCGGTTTGGAGGGTGGAACAGGTCGCTGTGTTCGCCCGACCTGTAGATCACCGGACCGCCCCACGGGGGCTAGATCAGAGCTTGATCGAGCGCCCAATCGAACATCCGGGGGGTGAGGCGGCCGGTCTGGGTGTTCTGTCGCGAGGGGTGGTAGGAGGCGACGAGCGCGGGAAACGCGGTGCCCGGTTCGTGGCGTGCAGCGTGAGCGAACCTGGGCGCAGCGATCGTTCCACCGAGCGACCGCAGGACCCCAACACACCCGTCGAACGCGATCTTCCCGAGGGCGAGCACGGTTCGAACGTCTGACAGAACGGCCAGCTCATGAACCAGGTACGGCAGACAGCTCCGGATCTCCTGACCTGAGGGCCGGTTCCTCGGTGGGGCGCAGCGGACAACCGCGGTCAGGTACACGCCGCGCAGTCTCAGGCCATCGTCCCTGCAGCTCGACGTCGGCTGGTTGGCAAGCCCCGCCCGATGGAGGGCGCTCACCAGAAAGTCGCCCGCGCCCCGCGGCCCATCGCCGGTGAACATTCGCCCCGTACGGTTCGCACCGTGGGCAGCGGGGGCTAGACCCACGATGAGCAGACGTGCCCCCGGATCGCCGAACCCGGGAACCGGACGGCTCCAGTAGGTCTCCGTACGGTAGGCGGGGCGCTTGACCCGAGCGACCTCTTCCCGGTGGGAGACAAGCCGAGGACAACGCCGACAGTCGACCACCCGTTTGTCGAGATGAGCGAGAGCTAGTTCCCGATCGTCCACAATCGGATCGTGTTGTCGCGCGAGGTCGTCACCACCCGAGCTCCGTCGGGAAAGACGATGAGACCCCAGATGCTGTCGCTATGCCCGGCGTGCTCGGAGACCATCGCCCGCGAGCCAACATCCCACACCTCCAACCGGTTCGAGAACCCACCGCAGAAGATTCGCTTACCGTCGGGAGAGAAGGCCATCACGTACAATGAACTCGCTCGCCCGCCACTGACCCTCTCCGCACGCAGCCGCACCGCCTCCTCCCAGGTGTCGGTGCGGTAGAGGCGGATCTCTCCAGGGTTGTTGACGCACCCCAGGAACTGCCCATCGGGGGAAAACGTGACGAAGTACACGTTGATGCCGGCTTGGATCGGATCCCTACGCAGGCGCAACGAGTCCACGTCCCAGATCCGCACGTACCCATCGCATCCGCTCGTGGCCAGCGTGCGGCTGTCGGGGGAGAAGGTCACGCACCGCACCCACCCCATGTGTGCCCGGTCCTTGTTCTCGGCATCCACGAGTCGGGGCTCGATGAACAACCCGACCTCGATCCATGTCGCGGTATCCCACAGGCGGACCGTGCCGTCGAACGCCCCCGACGCCAGAAGCGTCCCGTCGGGCGAGAAAGCCACCGACCACACAGAGAACCGGTGCGCGTATTTCTTGAACACGAGCTGCCCCGAGGCGATCTCCCACACGATGAGATGGCCGTCCTTGTCGCCCGCGGCGACGAACCGGCCGTTGGGAGACACAGCAAGCGAGACGACGAACGCCTCTGCTCCTCGCAGCGACTGAACGACCCGGCTCGGGCTCGCCCACGACCGGATTTCGACGGTGCGTCCCTGCCCCACGGCGAACGTGTCCGCGCCCACCCGCGCCAAGGCGTGTTCGTCGAACGGCCCTTCGATCCCACCCTGGGCAGCCGCCGTGATCCCAAACGCCCCGCACACAGTCAAGACCGAGACCGCCACCCATCGCATCATCGCTGGCCTCCTAGGAGGCCATCCTACCCCATCCACACCAGATCCGGCTACCATCATCGGGCGATGGACCGCACGCTGGCCTGGGTGGGCCTGAACCTGCTCCCGTCCCTCACCCCGCGCCGCCGGGACCTCCTGGTGCGGAGGTGCGGAGGCCCGGTGGAGGGATGGCAGTGCCTGGAGGGACCCCTCCCCGACGATCTCCAGGAGGCGATCGGCGCCAAGGTTCTCTCCGAGTACAGGAGTGCCGATCCGGAACGGGAGCTGGACCCGGCACGCCGCCGTGGGGCGCGGGTGATCACGGTGGACGACGCCGACTATCCCCCACCCCTGCGCGCCATCCCTGCAGCCCCACCAGTTCTCTACGTGCTCGGGAGCTGGGAGCCCGCCGATGTCCGGGCGGTGGCGGTCGTCGGCACCCGCCGATGCACGAGCTACGGGCGGCTCGTGGCGCGGAAGCTGGGGGCAGAGCTGGCCGCTCGCGGTGTCACCGTTGTGTCGGGACTCGCCCCGGGGATCGATGCCGCAGCCCACGATGGAGCGTTGACCGCTGGACGCACGGTGGCTGTCCTCGGGACCGGCTTGGGGAACCCGTACCCAGCAGGGAGCGAAGGGCGGATCGAGGGGATCGCTTCCCGCGGGGCCGTCATATCCGAGTTCCCCTGGACCACACGCGGATCGCAGTGGACGTTCCCCCGTCGAAACCGCATCATCGCTGGCCTGTCCCAACTCGTGGTCGTGGTAGAGGCGCCAGAGCGATCAGGCGCTCTCATCACGGTGGACTACGCCCTCGCTCAGGGCAAGGACGTCCTCGCCGTACCAGGCCCCATCACGTCCGAGGCCTCGATGGGCTCGAACCGGCTGATCCAAGATGGGGCTAGACCCGTTCTCTGCGCTGGGGACATCTTGTCCGAGCTGGGGATGCCATCGTTGCCCCTTGCCTCCCCGCCGGCCCTCAAGCCCGAGGCCCAACGGGTGTACGACCTCCTGTCCCACGAGCCCCTCGACCCATCCGAGATGGTTGCCCAAACAGGCCTGTCACACGCAACGGTCGCCCGGATCTTGCTCGACCTCGTCCTGTCCGGGCACGTCCACGAGCTGCCAGGCCGCAAGTACGTTCGGGCGTGAAGTGTAGTGTATGTTACAGATCAGGAGCGAATTCCTCGTTATACTCCTCCCGGCTGTCCCACGGGAGACGCCCCCGTGGGGCGCTTGCGATGGACAACTGAGGAGCCATGAGATGAACCAAGGGAGGCGACGATGAGGAAAACCCTGTTGTTCGTGGTATGGTGTGCCCTCGCTCTGACGGCGTGGGCGGCCCCGCAGCGGCTGGCGTTCATCCTTGACGCATCGGACTCGATGAACATCGGCCTTGACGGCGGCCCCACCCGGTTCGCGTGGGCCAAGGAGGCCTTGACGTTGGTTCTAGACGACCTCTCGGACGAGACGTCGTTTGCGGTCGCGGTGTTCGGCCACCGGATACCGAAGACGCAGGAGCCAGCAACGTGCCGTGACATCGAACTCATCGCGTCCTTGGGAACCTACGGCGCAGTGGATCGCGCCGTACTCAAGGCCACGATCGCCAACCTGGTTGCGATGGGGAAGACCCCGCTCGCCGAGTCGCTCCGATTCATTGCAGGAAGAGTCCCCGCACCGGCGCGCATTGTTCTGCTTACCGACGGAGGGGAGACGTGCGGGGGAGACCCGGTCGCGGAGGCGCGGCGCCTGTGCGCGTTGGGGTACACGGTAGATGTGGTTGGCTTGGCCCTCACCCCCGCTGATGAGCAGGCACTCCGCGCGATCGCTGCAGCGGGGTGTGGCCAGTTTATCGTCGTAGCAGAACCGAAAGATCTTGTTCCGTTGTTCCGTGAATTTGTGATCCCGACGCCTCCGATTCCGGCGCCAACGATTCCGCACTGCCTCGCCACGTACAAGGTTGACCCCGCCATCGTCGCCCTGCTCCTGAAGCATCTTCCCTATGCACCATGCACGGACCCGATGTGGCACGTGATCCTGTGCTTCCTCGAGCAGAACCCACCCGCCAAGATCATCGTCGGAACTGAAGGTGATGACGTCCTGTTCGGAACGCCGGGCAACGACCTGATCCTCGGCCTGGGTGGCGACGATCAGATCTTCGGGTTCGCCGGGAACGATCTCCTCATCGGCGGCCCGGGGAACGACCTCATCCAGGGAGGCGATGGCGACGACCTCATTCTGGGTGGACCAGGCAATGACCTCCTGTTCGGCGGTGCCGGCGACGACATGATCTACGGTGAGGATGGCGACGACCGGATCGAGGGCGAGGCCGGGAACGACAAGCTGTTCGGCGGTCCGGGCAACGACATCATCCTCGGCGGTCCTGGCTGCAACGTGATCGACGGTGGCCCCGGGAAGAACTTCATCTACGATGAGGGAACGTGCGCCCCGCGGCCACTGGCTCCCGACTGCACGCCAGTCTGCGCGCCGCCTGTTCCCGCGACACCGAAGCCGACCATCTCCCCCACCTGCCAGGTCGCCCCGGAGATCAAGACGGTCGTCGAAGGAGGAAGCATTGTCCTGCGCGCAATCGTTCACGATCCCGACGGGGACCCGGTCCGGGTAACGTGGTCGGCTCCCAAGGGCCATTTCTCCGATCCACACGCGTTCGAGCCCACGTACTACGCGCCGTGGGTCAAGTCGTGCGATGGCGAACGGATCGAGATCACCCTCACAGCGGTCGACGCTTGCGGCGCGCAGGCAGTGGATAAGCTCGTTCTCCACGTGCTCAACGTGAACCATCCGCCAGTGGTGGACGCCGGGCCGGATCTCGCGGTGGACGAGGGCGGCAAGATCAGGCTCCTTGCCTCGGCCTGTGACCCTGACGACGATGCGTTGTCCTTCCTCTGGACGATTGGTTGTGGCCGCGGATCGCTCGACAACCCGCGGGCCCTTCAGCCGATCTACACAGCCCCGCTCACCTCGCGGTGTGAGGGAGAGACGGTCGAGCTCACCCTCACCGTGACCGACGCCTGCGGTGCGGTGGCCCAGGACACGGTGCGGATCCACGTGCGAAACCTGAACAAGCCGCCGTGGGCTGATGCCGGGCCCGACCTCCAGGTACCCGAGAAGGCGCAGATCATGATCCTCGGCCAGGCCGGGGACCCCGACGGCGAGAAGCTCACCGTCACCTGGTGGGCGAGCGCGGGGACCCTTCTCAACGCCGACACCCTGTGCCCGATCTTCGTCGCTCCCGAGGTCGAGGGCTGTGACCACATGCTGGTTACGGTCACCCTGTGCGTCATGGATCCGTGCGGCGCTGTCGCCCAGGACTCGCTTGTGATCAAGGTCCTCAACGTGAACCGGCCGCCGCAGGTCAAGGCAGATCCGTAGGACCACGCACTCCTGGTGACCAAGGACGGGGCCGCCCCCAGGCGGCCCCGTTTCTTGGTTCAGGCACCCGGCGACGATCAGCCCTTGCCCAGCCTATCCCTGATCTCGCCCAGCGTGTCGAGAATCCGAAACACCACGATGAGCAGCTCGCACCAGATGCGCACGCCGAGGGGCCCCAAGAGGATGACCAGGATTCCCGTGAGTACTGTCGTGCCGCCGCCGTACGTCGCCGATGCACCGCTGACGATGCTGACCAGCCCGACGATCACACAGGCGACGATGCCAACCCAGAAGATCACCTGGATCGCAACGGGGGTGATCATCTTCCGAAACGATAGATAGTCCTGCATGTGTGCCTCCTTTGGCCGGAGTATAGGAACCCGGATCTAGGGGAGACAACTCGACGCCGGGATGTCGGTGAGTCCCTCCGCGCACATGATCCGCTGCGGCGGACAGAACAGGGCCGGCAGCTCGGCGGCCACGGACTCCCCGATCGGGTTCCCTCCCCGCGCAAGAAAGTGGGCCAGATGCGCATGGAGGCACTTCACGCGCTGCCTGTTGCTCAGCCCGGCGATCCCCGTCTGCAGCCGGTCGAGAGCCCCGACCTTCCCGAGAAAACCCCGTTCTTCGGGCGACAGAAGGGCGGCTCGTTCCCGTCGGTAGCTCTCGTGCGCCTCCGCGTACCGACAGACGAGGTCAGGCTGCACCGCCAGGAGATCCTCGTACCTCCGCACCCCGCCTCCGGATTCCACACGCGCCACCTCGGCTGTCAGGTACGGGCACGATAGCCAGAACAGGGTCGGGAACACCCCGAACTCCGCTCCCTGGCGGTGGAGGGGGTGAGTGAGGATCACCTGAGGGTAGCCGTAGGGACAGCGGTGTGCCACGGCGACGGCACCCGTCGGAGGCCGCCCGATCTGTCGCTCGACAACCCTGCGATCCGCGGGAGAAAGCACGTTCAACCCGCTCCGCGGGCGGAAGCCAGGCGGATGTCCGCCAGCGCCCACTCGTGCAGAGAGATCGTCTCCATACCGGCCCGCCCTAGCGGGCGAAACGCAGCCAGAATGGTTCGTACTCCCTCTTCGATCGGGACCGCACGGCCGATGAGGGACCCCAGGTCGCCCACCACAGCCGGTCTCGAGGCGACACCGCGCGGGGAATAGCCCGGACGCAGGGCAAGGAGAAGCGTGTCCATTGGAATCACGTCCGCCGCGAGAATGAGCGTTCCGTGGTGAAGAACAGCCCGTCGACGCAGCTGCGCTGACCCGGAGATCTTGCGGTCTCCGGCGAACACGGCTCCATCGCGCGCATCCACCGGCAGACCCAGACGACGACGTACGGTCTGAGCGAGGTGGTCTGTGATTAGATCCTGGGACTCCCGCACAGAAGTCCATGGATCGACAAGCGGGAGGCAAAGACTGAAGTTGAGGTTTCCGGGGTGATGGTAGACGGCACCGCCTCCCGACGACCGCTGCAGCACAGGGATCCTGAACTCTTTGCAGGCGGTGAGATCGGCTTCGTCCTCGATGCGCTGTCCGCGTCCCACGACCACGCACCGGGGGTTGCGCCAGATGCGCAGCGTGGGGGGCGAATTCCCGCACGCCACCGCGGAGAGGATCGCCTCGTCCAAAGCAAGGTTGAGCGCGGGATCGCGGTAGGGGAGGTCGAGAAGGATCCTCATCGCAGCGCCGCGTACGCTTCGGCGGCCCGGAACGAGGTTCGGGCGAACGGTGCCGCTACAACGGCCCCGAAACCGAGATCGCGCGCCCGGTCTTCCCAGTAGCGGAATTCCTGCGGTGTCACGTAGCGCACCACGGGAACCTGGGCCGGCGTCGGGCGGAGGTACTGCCCGAGCACAACCACATCTACCCCCGCCGCCCGCAGGTCGGCGAGGGTTTCTCCGATTTCCGCATCGGTCTCTCCAAGCCCAAGGAGCAACGATGACTTGGTGACGATCCCCGGCGCGAGCTCCCTGAGGTGTCGCAGAACGTCGAGCGAGGTCACGTAGCTGGCGCGGGAATCCCGGACGGACAGACTCAACCGCTCCACGGTCTCCACGTTATGCCCTACGACGTGAGGACCGGAGCCTACCACCACCCTCAGTGCGTCCCGATCCCCCCCGAAGTCCGGGACCAGCGCCTCTACCCGTGCCTCGGGCACGACCTCCCGGACACGGCCGATCGTCGCTGCGTAGTGTGACGCCCCGCCATCGGGAAGGTCGTCTCGGTCCACCGACGTAAGAACCACGTACCGCAGATGAAGCTCGGACACCGCACGCGCAAGACGGGTCGGCTCCTCCGGGTCGGGAGGCGCGGGCCGGCCGTGACGAACCGCACAGAACCGGCAGGCACGGGTGCACACGTCGCCGAGGATCATGAACGTCGCCGTGCCGGCCCCCCAGCAGGCGGGAAGGTTGGGGCACCGTGCAGACCGGCACACCGTGTGGATCCTGTGCCTGTCCAGAACCTCGTCCACGCGGCGCGCCCCCCCCACGGCGGCCGTGGAGACCTCAACCCTTAACCAGTCAGGCTTTCGCTCATCCACGCCGCGATCACCTCCTCGCTAGCCGGGCGGATCTCCTCACCCAACACGTCGGACACCGCTGCCCGCGCGGCTACCCACGCCTCACCCATCGAGACCGGCCGGTCAAGGGTATCCGCGATCGACACCGCCTTCGCTCCGGCGATCCCGCACGGGATGATCCACTGAAAGCCGTCCGGGTCGAGATCCACGTTCAGGGCGAGCCCGTGCATTGTGACCCAATCTCGGACATGGATCCCCACCGCGCCGAGCTTGCCCCGCTCGTGCCAGACTCCGGGGAATCCCCTGCGGCGCTCCGCCTCCACCCCGAGTGAACGCGCGATGCGGATCATGATCTCCTCGAGGTCGGCCACGTAGCGGTGCAGGTCCTTTCCCCGCCCTCGTAGGTCGAGGATGGGGTACAGGACAAGCTGTCCCGGCCCGTGGTACGTGACATCGCCCCCCCGCTCTATCGCGACGATCTCGACGCCGAAGGAGGCGAGCGTCTCGGGGGGAGCGAGGATGTGTGCCTCAGTTCCCCCTCGCCCAATCGTGATCACGGGATCGTGCTCCAGGGCTAGGACCGTGTCACGAATCCTACCGTCCCGGCGCAGTCGATGAAGATGGCGCTGAAGCTTCAGGGCCAACCCGTAGCGGACTCGGCCGAGATCAGCGTAGAGAAAAGAGCTCACCCACTCCTCAGACGGGCGATCGTCTCGCCAGGCCGGGTCGACTCGCCGGAACCCACCAGAATCTGGTCAACGATGCCTGTGCCGGGCGCTTCGACCACAAACACCGCCTTGTCCGCCTCGACCTCGGCCACCGCGTCCCCGGTCTGAACCCGATCGCCCGGCCCGACGAGCCAGCGGACGAGCTGGACTCTCCCCACCTCTCCGAGGTCAGGCACGACGATGTCCATCATGACCTCCTTTCGGGTCCATTCTAAGGTCTGGGGCTGCCCAGGAACAGACCGCCCCGGTCTGGGGCGGTCCGCGCGAGCTCCGACAGGAGTGGGTTCAGGTCGTTGGGCGTTCGACAACCACCTCGGGTCCCATCCCCCCACACCCCCCGTCCTGCAGGGGGACATTGCACAGGCCTCGGTAGCAGGCACCGTTCGCTGGCAGGAACAGCCCGTAGGCAGTTGGGTCCTCTCCGTTCGCAGCCAACGCCCGCGCCACATAGTAGTCGCCGTGGATGAAGCGGAGCCACTGGTCCATCGCCCGCGTGACCTCGTCGGCTGGATACCCGTTGCGGACCAGATAGGACCCCAAGCCCCGCGCTGTACGGACCACGTTGCAGATGAGCCCGCCGCGCTCGCAACAGCAATGGGCGAGGGGGTTGTCGTCACAACACGGGGCGGCCAGCGGAGCGAGGGCGGCTTCAAGGATCTCTGCTTCCGTCGCCGTCAACCGAAGGGTGTCGTACCACATGGCGAACAACTGAGCATTCGTCCACGCGAGCGGGAGCCCGTACACCGTCGCTAGTCCCTCCTTGGGCACGTTCTCGGTGTAGAGCGGCGCGAGCGACAGAGCCCCTTTGGAAGAAGCCAAGGCTGCCATCCCCCCGGTGAGCACACTCCCCACAACCACGAGGAGGATGCCCCTGCGGATGGCCCTACTCCTCACGCGGATCTCGCTTTCCAGCATCGAACCTCCTTCTCATCCGTTCCGTGGGACTGTGATCCTTGGTGGTGGAGAGGGTGTCGAGCGTGTGTGCAGGAAACATGAACGCGTTCAGGCGCCACCGGATTGCTCCCTGTGGATGGGCGTTGCGACCCTACCCCACTTGGGATGGATGGCGTGCGGAGCCCTAGAGAGGAAAGGCGCCGCCGACCTGGCCACGAGGCGCCTGATCCCGGGGCGCGTTCCCTGGATGGAGCTCAACGCCTGCCAGCCCCGCCAGCCGGCGCCGGTGCGCGGCAGCGTTCCTCAGTTCGCGGGTGGCAATGGCCTCGTACCGTTGGGCCACCAGATCCTCGCCCGGATCGGTGAGCTCGTTCAGACAACGCCGAACCCGTCGCGCCGCCTTGCGCCTCAGCTCGGCGAATGCCGCCCGTTCACGGTGGACCTTCGCCTGTTCCGCTTCGATCGGGTGATCCACGGGATGGAGCTTCCGGAACTGCTCGATCTCGTGGAGAGTCCACTGCCGAATCCTGGCCATGAGCGCGCGCCCTCCGTCCACCCCGTCAGTCGGCGGCCTCGATCCGAATCGAACCGTTGCTCGTTCGGAGGTCCATCTCGGTCAGAGCAGGAGGATTGAGGACCGCGTTCCAGTCCTTTCCCTCCGTGTCACCCACCAGGGCAAGGTCCGAGGTGATGCTCCCGTTGCTCACACTAGCGCGGAACGCGATGGACAGACCCCTCGGCACCCGCACGACCACGCTGCCGTTGCTCGTTCGCAGTCGATGGGGGCCGATCCCTTCCGGGTGTCCGACGTAGTGGACCCAACCGTTGCTCGTCTCGCCGTCCACCCCGCCTTGCACCCTCTCGAGGCGGATCTCGCCGTTCGAGGTGCGAACCGTGAGATCCCCCACGCGGTCTGCCACCGATACTCGGCCGTTGCTTGTCGCAAGGTATGCGGTGCCAGCGCCCCCTTGAAGCGCGATCGACCCGTTCGAGGTCCGCACCTCGACCTCTGCTTCTGCGGGAACCGTCACCTCGAAGTCAACACCGCCGTACCTCCCGACGTCGCCCGGTTGGTCTGCCTGCTGGTACCGAAGCGTGATCACGGGCCCATTCGCGGCCGCGGTGTATACAAGCTGCCCGAGCCGCCGTTCGGCCTCGGCCACGGTCCGCCCACGGCTGTGTCGGGTCACGGTCGCGGACGCGGTCTGGAGACCCAGTTCACCGCGAACAACGATGCGGCCATTCGACGACTCCGCAATCAGCCGCACAGGCCCGGCCACGGTGAACTCGTGGTGGTCCGCAGCGGTCGCCTCGGCACGGAACGCTCCCTCATCGCAGCCCGCCAGGCACAGTGCCACCCCAGCCAACGCGAACCCGATTCCCCCCATCCGCAGCCGACGTCGTGTTCTGTCCAGGCTTCGCCTTGTCACACTACATCGTACCGGTTGTGGTCGCTCGCGGCGACCCTGGCCGCACTCCACCGTGGGCGCTTGCCGGACCGCCGCCCACCGCCTAGAATGCCCTCTCATCTTCAGGGGAGGTGATCTGTGTGTTCACCAAGAAGTGTGTGCTTTTCCTCGGCCTGTTGCTGACGCTGACGAGCGTGGCCCTGGCTCAGGGTGTGGAGATGCGGGTGTTCACGGTGGGAACGCGGACGATCCACTGGTTCGCGAACACCACAGGGCAGACCGTCACCGGACTGCGCATCGCGTTCGACGAACCGGTGAAGCTCACCGGCAAGGTTGAGGTGTTCGGGGGGCTGCAGAACGTCACGGGGGTGAGCGAAGGAACTGAGTTCCTGTTCGTGGGCAGGGTTGCCCCGGGGGGATTCGTCGAGCTCCGCTGGGAGCCGATGACCACCAACCCCGTCCTCGTGATGTGGATGAGTGGGGACCGGCCAGCGGGAATGCCCTACTTCGCCACCGTGTCTGCGCTCATCAAGGTGATCTCCGGCGGACTCGTGATGCTTCGGGATGCTGATCCAATGGCATTCACGGCGCTGCTGACCGAGTTCTTCACCGTCAACGCCACGCTGGCGTCTTCCCTTGGACAACTCGGACTGAGCCCGGAGATCCTGAGCGGCATGCTCATGATCGCGCCGGCAGAGGGAGTCGAGAACCTCCTCACCACGCTCGTCAGCTCGTTCGGGCTCGACACCGTGGACAAGTTCATGGAAGCGCTCGACTGGTCGATCATCTTCCAGGCCCTCGGTCTGTAGACACGCGCCTTCCACGGGACCACGATCACGGGGCCGCCTGAGGCGGCCCCGTGTCTGTCGTCAGCAGGGGGGATCCGCCGATCGGGCGCGGTGCACCCCCGCCCCGATGCCGAGCAGCGTGCACAACACGACCCGCCAGGAAGTCGCGCACGTAGTCCGGCCAGACGAACGAGTAGAGCATCGCCCCGCTGCTCCAGAAGAAGCTCGAAGGGACAGGAACCGCAGGCCGCGGGACCGCCGGATGGGCCCCACCCGCTCCCAGGATCCCCTCGGGGTTGCCCAGGCTGGGTCGGCAGCGGTCAGGGATGCGCACGCGACCGGCGGCAGGGGTCCGCAGCCGGAACCAGCCCGAGGGGGACAACCTCCAGGCCTCGCTCCCGCAGAGCATCCACAAACGGGTTGATCCCCAGGGAGTCGCTCGCAATGTGCCCGGTGACCACGAGGTTCTTCCCGCAAGCCCCATACTCTCGGGAGAGCTGCCGCGCCACAGCCGGCTGGCAGTGAATGTAGACCAGCGTGTCTATACCGTGGTCGAAGTACGCCTTGGCCACAGCGTACCCTCCGTTCGTCCCCGCTCCGTGGGCCACGGCCACCCGGCCCACGCGGTTTTCCTCCCGCCCCACAAGGCACTGGATGCGGGTGAGTGCGTTCCGGAACTCGCCGAATCGGTTGCAGAAGTGGGCAATGAGTTCAGCAACTGCGTCGCGGGGACTCAGCTCGCCTGCCGCTTCCGCCATCCGCCGTCGGCCGATCTCATCGAGCGGGGTGTGGATGTTCATGTACGCGACTCCGAGAGCCCGGGCAAGGGAGGGCAGCCGGTCGTAGTTCCGGGTCTGTCCCACCACACGATCCTCGAACAACCTCTCTTCGACTGCCGCCTGCGCCACGTCCCGGGGGACGCCAACCCGCACCATCAGCTCCACATGGCGAACGAACACCTCGTCCATGTGCAGGACGGCCGTCCCCCCCGCCGGATGATGGGCCAGTGCGAGATCGAACCCCTGCTCTTTCGCCCACATGAGCTCCGGCCCCTCGAGATCGATCCCGACCAGGACCCGTTGGATCGCCCGGCCTGGGCAGTAGATCGCCGTATCCGCAGGGACTTCAGTCAACCCTGCCATGCTGAGCGAGAGCTGCAGGATGTCTTCTGTGGTCATCGTTCCCCCTTTGAAGGACGGGATTGTACGGCTTCCTGGCCCGGTATAATCCCCCCCTCGGGAGTGTGTGGGATGCCCATATGGTTGTGCACGGGGTGCGGGCAAGAGATCCGTGGGGGCTCGCGCCCGAAGACCTGCCCGCACTGCGGCGCCCCAAGGGACAAGATCGAGCGGTCAGAGTAGAGGGCAGAGCGGTATCGCCCTGCCCTCTCCCGCAGTCCCGTCTGCGACAGCTCTACTTGACCTCGACGATCCGGCCCTCGACCTCGGCGCGAATCGGGGTGTGCTGGCGCACGTAGTCGGCAAGCACGTCGGCATCCACGAAGGCGAGAACGACACTCTCCTTCGCGTTCCGGAACGACTCGAATCCGTCCCCGCCGCCCGCGAGGAAGTTGTTCGTGACAACCTTGTAGGTGGATGTCCTGCGAATGGGAGCGAATCCGTCTGCGGTAAGAACTTCGGCCGACACGATCCGTTGCCCCGCTGGGCGGGCGGGGTCCCACGTGAACCGCATCCCCGCAACATGAGGAAACCGACCCGCAACCTTCTCCACCTGAGAGACTCCGTTCTCAAGCGCCGCCAGAATCTGCTCGCCCGTAAGGGTGAGCACCACCAGATAGTTGCCAAACGGGAGAACCTCCAGCGCCTGGCCGAGCGTGATCTGTCCCATCGGGATGGACCCACGGATTCCCCCTCCGTTCTGAACGGCGATCTGGGCTCCAGCAGGGGCCGCCTTCCATAGCATCGCGTCGGCAATGAGGTTCCCAAGGTTCGTCTCCCGGGTTCGTACATGGCCACGTTCACCATCGAGGTCGACCTTCGTCTCCCCGATCACCTCGCCCTTCAACGCAGCGATCGGCTCGCGAAACACCGCGAGCTGCGCCTCGATCTGCGCGTTCATCGGCAACTTGTCCACGGGAATGAGCTCCCCCCTCCAGGACCTCAAGACGCCCCCGTCGTCGAAGGTCGCCTCCAACCAGCCAACGTGGAGGGCTCGCTCGCCTGCCTGGACGACCAGTGCTGGCACCACAGCGTCCACAACCGAGATCCGGTCGCGGATACCGGCCAGTGTGGCACTGCCGATCCCGCTCACCTTCGTGATGTCCTCGATCGTCTGGAACGGGCCGTGGGTCTGGCGGTAGTCGATGATCCGCTGTGCCAACGCCGGACCGATTCCCCGCAGGGTCTGCAGCTCCTCGGATGTCGCGGTGTTGAGGTTGACGAGGGTTCGCTCCACCACAGCCGGATACGTGTCGGGCAGCGTGTGGGAGTGCCCCCCGACCACGATGTCGATGCCCGTCACCGAACGCGCGAGCTCGAGATCGCGCTCCCACCCCAGATGGCTGAGGGCCACGATCGCGTGAACCCCGAGCGCCGTCAGCTCGGCCACTGCTGTCCGGGCAGCGGCGAACGGATCGTGGATCTCGATGTTCGGTCCCGGGTTTGAACTCCACGACGTGCTCTCCGTGGTCAGGCCGAGAATGCCCACCCGGCCACCGCCCGCCTCGACAACGATGTAGGGGACGATCCGCCCGTGGAGAAGGGGTTCCCCCGTGAAGTCGAAGTTGGCACAGAGGAGTGGGAAGCTCACCTGGTCGGCGAACTTGGCCAGACCCCGGGGGCCTTCGTTGAACTCATGGTTGCCCAACGCCATTGCCGTGAACCCCATCTGCTCCAGAACCCACGCCTCTGCCAGACCTTTGTGCACCGTGTAGTACAAGGTGCCCATCACTGCGTCCCCCGCGTGGAGGAGCAGGGCGTCGGGAACCTGAAGCCGGATCTCGTCGATCAGTGACGCCTGGCGGGCCATGTTCTCAAGCTGGGAATGGGTATCGTTCGTGTGGAGAATGGTGACCGTCCAGTCCTGTGACCAGCCCCCCACAGCCACGCTGATGGCCACAGCCGCTAGCAGGAACATCGTTCTCCTCATCGTGTCCTCCTTTGGATCGAATCGAACCCGTTGACTGCCGGCTCCCTCCCCGCTCTCACCCCCTCTCTCCGCCGCAACCGCCCTCGCGAGGTCGCGCGCATCGTGCGCCAATCTCTTAGAATATACTTGTGTGTAAGCCTAGCGCAACACAACACCCAGGCTACAGGCTCAGCACGTGTTCAGAACGCTTACCGCGGCCTCCGAGACGAGTGGCCGGAATCCAGGCACGACGATCCGGGACAACCTAGAGACGCGGCACGAGAGCCGTGAGGAGGCGGCCCAGATCCGCGGCCCGACGGCGTGAGGTCTCGATGACCTCGTCGTGGGACAGGGGCGCGGGAGATACCCCTGCAGCGAGGTTCGTGACACACGAAATCGCCAAGACCCTCATTCCGGCATGACGGGCAGCGATTGCCTCGGGGACAGTGGACATCCCCACGAGGTCCGCCCCCAGTGCGCGAAACGCGCGGATCTCGGCTGGCGTCTCGTACGACGGACCCAGGGTTGCCAGGTACACCCCTTCCTTGAGGCCGATCCCCAGAGAACGCGCCACGTCTCGCGCCGTCCTGCGCAGCGCGGGATCGTAGACCGCTGTCATGTCGGGGAAACGCGGTCCGAGGGGGTCCAGGTTTGCCCCCCGCAGTGGGTTGTCGCCGAGGAGGTTGACATGGTCGGAGAGGAGCACCAGATCCCCTGCCTCCAAACCATGGGCGATCCCTCCCGAGGCATTGGTGAGAACAAGCACGCGTACCCCGAGCCGCGCGTAGACCCGAACAGAAAAAACGACATCGGCTAGCGGGTATCCCTCATAGTGATGGACCCGACCCCGCTGGACAAGGACAGTTCGTCCGGAGACAACACCCACAGCCACCTCACCGGCGTGGCCCGCCACGGACGGCACGGGAAAGCCCGAGATCTCGCGGAAGGATAGTACCCTCTCCTCCTCCAGGGGGAACACACTGGACAGCCCCGACCCCAAGACCACGGCCACCTCGGGCGTCCCCAGCCTGGAAAGCGCCTTCGCGGCCCGCTCGATGCGCTCCATCTCCTCCATTCTCTCTCCTTCGCTCGATACTCGAACGGTCAACCGTTCAATCGGCAGCCGCAGTTCTAGAACCCATCCATCGTTCCCGTATACCCGTTCTTGAATCGCCCCAGGCCGAACTCGATCGCCCGAGCTCGTGCCTCCGCGATCCCCTTCACTCGGTCAAGCTGTCGCCGCGAGGCGCGATAGACCTTGTCCACAGTCCCAATCTCCTCGATCAGCCGTTCGATCACGGAGATCGGCAGACGGGGAACCTTGGACAGCAACCGATACCCTCGCGACGGAATGGGTTCCTCGACCTCCTGGTCGGTGGTGATCCCCAACGGGCGGAGGACGACGTCCGGACGTAGGGCGTCCTCGGCCGACAGGGCGAGGAGATCGTCGACGATCTCCTCGGCAGGACGAGGGTCCGACTTGAAGTCCCGCACCAGAAGCTCCATCTCCTCCCGCACTCCGCGCATGAGGGCGGTGAGGTGGCGCTCCGGAAGCTCCCGATGCACCCCCAGTTCGACGAGCGTCCGCTCCACGTCCCGCTCCAGCTCCATCATGTACAGGACGCGTTGGAGCACAGCCGCCACGTGAGACGGGAACACCCGCCGCTCGAACTCCAGCTGGGCAAGTTCGGTGAGAAGCTCCCGCAGCTCCCGCCGGTACCGGTCAAGGATCTGCAGCGCCTGGGAAACCCGAGCCAAGAGGGTCTGGATGTCCTGGAGCTCATACCGCCAGTCGCCGTGGAACAGGGTCACCTGCCGGCTGTCCTCTGAGATCGCGATCACGAGCCGTTCGATCTCCCGCGCCACTTGCTCCGCCACGCGGTGGCGGGTTCCCGTCTCCTGAGAGGGGATGGCTGGGCTGGGGATGAGATGAGCGTTGGCATAGAGAATGGTCTTCAGGTCTTCGTCCACAACCACGGCCCGGTCCATCTTCGACAGCTCGACAATCGCCTGGGGAGTGAACGGGGCGTTGAGCTCGAACCCCGCAGCGATGATCGGGCTAGCGGCGCTACGGTCAGCGACGACGATGAGCCCACCCCGGCCAAACTGCACGATGCGGTCCACCGCTTCCCGCAGAGGGGTGCCCGGCGCGGTGCGCCGCAAGAACTCCAGCCGCGGATCCTTCTTCCCGCCCATGTCAGGTCAGCTCGAGCGCCTCCATCGCTTCCTGCAGGCTCTGTGCCTGTACCACCTCCAACGATAGCCGCTTGGGGAGGGGGCCCTTCGGCGCTACCGCCCGACTGAACCCGAGCTTCGCAACCTCGCGAAGCCGCTCGGGTCCCTTCCGCACAGGACGGATCTCCCCAGACAGACCCACCTCGCCCAGGAGCACGGTGTCGGAAGCGATCGGTCTCCCTCGAACACTCCCCAGAATCGCCGCGCACACGCCAAGGTCGGCGGCGGGTTCCCGCACATCCAGTCCACCGGCGACCGCGAGGTACACATCCATCGCCCGCACGTGCACCCCGAGGTACTTCTCGATTACAGCCAACAGAACGGAGGTTCGATTGAGGTCGAGCCCCGCTGTTCGACGCTGCGGGGGGCCAAACCCGCTTCCCGGGGCGATCAGTGCCTGGATCTCGACGAGGAGGGTCCGCGATCCTTCCAGCACAGGCACAATCGCTGCTCCTGGCTTCGGCACCCGATCCTGGGAGACAAAGAACAGCGAAGGGTTCGGAACCTCCGTGAGCCCGGTCGGCCCCATCTGGAGCACAGCAACTTCGGCCGTGGATCCGAACCTGTTCTTGAGACAGCGCAACAGGCGGAGGTCCCCCTCCCGGACCCCCTCCAGCTGCACGGCCGCGTCCACGAGGTGCTCCACGGTCTTGGGGCCCGCGAACTCGCCCCCCTTCGTGATGTGGGAGACAAGAAAGGTGACGATCCCCAGCCCCTTGGCCAACCGGGCAAGCTGAGCAGCGGCCTCGCGCACCTGAGCAACACTCCCGATCTCCCCGCCCTCGGGACGGGCGAGCACCGTCTGGAGCGAGTCCACCACGAGCACGGCTGGCTCGATCGCCTCCACCGCCCGCACGATCGGAAGGAGTTCCTGCTCAGCCTGCACATAGAGCATGGCATCGGAGATGCCCAACCGGTCCGCTCGCAGCTTGACCTGGGCCACCGCTTCCTCGCCCGACACGTAGAGGACCTTCCCGTGCCGCGCAGCAAGCCGGGAGGCGAGCTGGAGCAGCAGTGTGGACTTGCCCACGCCAGGCTCCCCCCCGAACAGGACCACGGTTCCGGGCAAGAGCCCGCCAAGCACCCGATCCACCTCGGGCATGCCCGTCACCAGGCGCTCGCCGGACAGAGCCGGGACATCGGCCAGAGGCCGTGGAGGATCACCGCTGGCCGTTCCTCCCGCGGGTGAGGGGCCCGACGCCTCCTCGAACGTCTCCCACTTCCCACAGCCGGGGCATCGGCCCAGCCACTTCGGAGACTGGTAGCCGCACTCCCGGCAGTGGAAGGGCATCTACTCCTTCCGCACCGTGATCTCCCCGTCCTGGGCTTGGGCGATCACCCGGCACCCAGAGGGGAACTCCTTCGTCAGGATTCGCTCGGCGATCGGATCCTCCAGGAGGCGCTCGATCGCTCGCCCCATCGGACGGGCACCGTACTTCTCGTCGTAACCCCGCTCGGTGATGATCTCCCACGCCGAGGGGTCGAGAACAAGCTCGATCCCGTGTTCCTCGCGGAGGCGACTCCCTAGCCGACCGATGAACAGGTCAGCGATCGCTTTCACTTGGTCCCGAGTGAGAGAGTGGAACACGATCACGTCATCGAGCCGGTTCAGGAACTCCGGCGAGAACTCCTTGCGGACCTCGCTCATCACCCGCGCCTTCATGTCGCGATACGCCTGCTCGGACTCGACATCCGCGGTGCTGAACCCGACGCCGGTGCGGTCAACGATGAGCTTGCTCCCGACGTTCGAGGTCATGATGAGCACAGTGTTGCGGAAGTCCACCTTCCGCCCCTGGGAGTCGGTCAGAATGCCATCGTCCATGACCTGGAGAAGAATGTTGAACACATCTCGATGGGCCTTCTCGATCTCGTCGAACAGGACCACGGAATACGGCCGACGGCGGACCGCCTCGGTGAGCTGGCCTGCCTCTTCGTACCCCACGTATCCCGGTGGGGCCCCGACGAGGCGCGATACCGCGAATCGCTCTACGTACTCCGACATGTCGATTCGGATCAGAGCATCGTCGTCGCCAAAGAGGAAACCTGCCAGCGTGCGCGCGAGTTCGGTCTTCCCCACGCCAGTCGGCCCCAGGAAGAGGAACGACCCGATCGGGCGGCGGGGGTCCTTCACCCCGGCGTAGGCGCGGCGGATCGCACGGGCCACCGACTTCACTGCCTCATCCTGCCCCACGTACCGCTCGTGGATCTTCTCTTCCATGTGCACGAGCCGTGCCGTGTCCTCCTCCTGGAGGTGGCGGATCGGGATTCCCGTCCAGGCGGATACCGTCGCCGCTACCCGTTCCCCGGCCACCACCGGCACGGTCGGCTCGCGCCCTGCCTCCTCGAACTTCTTGAGCTCCTCGACCCTCGCGGTCCGTCGATCGCGGATTCGGGCGGCCAGCTCGTAGTTCTGATCGGCCACAGCAGCTTCCTCTTCGTCCTCGAGCCGCGTGATCTCCTCCAGCAGCTCCCGCGCCTCCGGGGGAAGCTCGGTCGCCGCCAAGCGCACCTTCGCCGCCGTCTCGTCGATGAGGTCGATCGCCTTGTCGGGCAAGAACTGGTCGGTGATGTAGCGATCGGCAAGCCGCGCTGCCTGCCACAGTGCGTCATCCGTGATCTGAACCCCGTGGTGCTCCTCGTACCTTTGGCGCAGGCCGTGGAGGATCTTCACCGTGTCCTCGACAGACGGCTCATCCACGTACACCGTCTTGAAGCGGCGTTTGAGAGCCGGATCCTTCTCGATCGACTTGCGGTAGTCGTCGGGGGTTGCAGTTCCAATGCACTGCAGCGCTCCCGACGCCAGCGGCGGCTTGAGGATCGCCGAGGCATCGATGGCTCCCTCTGCCCCGCCTGCCCCTACCACAGTCTGGAGCTCGTCGATGAACAGGATGATGTTGTCCACGCTCATGACCTGGTTGAGGATCGTCTTCAGCCGCTGCTCGAATTCCCCGCGGTACTTCGTGCCGGCCACGATGCCTGCCATGTCGAGCTCGACGATTTCCTTCTGGGCCAGTGCTGAAGGGACATCGCCGGCTGCGATCTTTTGGGCGAGGCCTTCCACGATCGCCGTCTTGCCGACGCCGGATTCACCGATGAGGGCCGGGTTGTTCTTCTTCCGGCGGCACAGAATCTCCACAACTCGTTCCAGTTCGCGGTCGCGGCCGATGACCGGGTCCAGGGCACCGCTCGCCGCCTCCTCGACCAAGTTGCGGCCGAACTCCCCGAGCTCCCCCGGAAGGCGGCTGTGGCTGGTCCGAACTCGGACCCCGCCTCTGCGTCCCAGAGCAAAGTGCTCACGGGCCGAGCGAAGATCGATCCCTTGTGCTCTCAGAATCTCCGCTGCCGTGCACTCTCCCTCGCGCAGGATTCCCAGGACGAGGTGCTCGGGCTCGATTGCCTCCACGCCGTCGCGCCGCGCCTCTTCGTAGGCGAGCTTCATCACCCGCCGCAGGCGCTGCGTTGGCTCGAGCTCGTCCGGCGGTACGTGCACCTTGCCGCGCCCTTTCTGACGCTCGACGAACCGCACGATCCGCTCGTAGTTGAGCCCCTTGGAGTCCAGGAACCGCGCCACACGGGATCCCTCCATGCGCGCCGCAGCCAGGAGCAGGTGCTCGGTCCCCACGTACCGGTGGCGCCAGTCGCCCGCTTCTTCCTGAGACGCGGCCAGCAGTTTCATGGACTCCTTGGAGAATTTCTCGTACATCGGCGACCTCCAGCTAGATTATACGGTCCGGCCCTCTCGTCTCACGGGAAAACCGATCGAGGGCCCCAACGATCCCCGATTGGAGGAACTCCCACGCCAGCTCGCTTGCCCAATCCACCGCCCGAGCCAAGGCCTCCACTTCCTCCCGGGGCGGGGGGGAGAGCACGTGATCCACCCAATCGCCACCATCCGCCGGGCGGCCGATACCCACACGGAGCCGGGGAACGTCGTCCGTTCCCAGCGCAGCAAGCACGGACTTCATCCCTCGGTGCGTCCCCGGTCCTCCGCCAGGGCGCAGCCGCAGCGCGCCCACGGGAAGATCCGCCTCATCGTACACCACGAGAAGATCCTGCGGAGTGAGCGAGCCCTGCGCTAGAAGCTCGCGCACGGCGTCGCCGGATCGGTTCATGTAGGTTGACGGGCGAAGGAGATAGCCAGCAGAACTTCGGTAGACCTCCCCCCACGGCTGCACGCGACGTTTCCAGCCCCCTCGACCGATGAGGCGTTCGACAACCCAGAATCCGACGTTGTGGCGGCTGGCCGCGTACTCCGGACCGACGTTCCCGAGCCCGACGACTGCCCTCAAGCTGCGGGTGACTCCCCTCCCGCTGGCTTGGCCTCCTCGGACACGGCGCCCTCAGCCGGGACGGCCTCGGCCGCCTCCGCGGCAACCGGCGCCTCCACTTCGAGCGCTCGGCGCGCAGCGACGGTCACCACAGCATCCTCGGCAGGGAGACGGGGTTCAACGCCCTCCGGCCACGGAAGGTCCTTGATGAGAATCGAATCACCGATGCCGAGGGCGGAGACGTCCACCTCGATCCGGGGCGGCATCTTGGCGGGTACCGCCTGGACCGGGATGTAGCTGTGGAGGACCTCGAGAATCCCTCCATCCTTGATCCCTCGCGCCGTACCCCTGAAACGCACCGGAACGTTCATCTCCAGAGGGCGGTCCGGATCGGCGACGTACAGATCGAGGTGCAGGAACTTCTGCGTGATCGGATGGACCTGGATCTCTTTGAGGAAGACGTGGTAGGTCTCCTTCCCGTCCACCTTCACCTCGACCGGGGTGGAGCGGGTCACGTGATCGAGCAGG
The DNA here is from genome assembly GCA_004102645.1 of Candidatus Bipolaricaulis sibiricus. Lineage (GTDB taxonomy): Bacteria > Bipolaricaulota > Bipolaricaulia > Bipolaricaulales > Bipolaricaulaceae > Bipolaricaulis > Bipolaricaulis sibiricus. The sequence goes on from CP034928.1 coordinate 1,667,415, forward strand.
TTCAGGAGCTCCTTCTCCGCGATGGAGACATGAAGGGAAGCCACCTCGGCGCCGTACAGCACGGCGGGGACGAATCCCTGACGGCGTAGGGCCCCCGCCTTGGTCGTGAGGGGCCGCCGCACTGCATTGACCATCATCCAGATCCTCCTCCACTTACACCGGCATGTACGCCAAGAGATCGGTGAGCGACTCGTGGCGGTTGATTCGGCGAATCGCATCCGCGAAGAACTCAGCGACCGAAACGATTTCGATCTGTGGGGCCTTCCGGACCGCGTCGCGGTGAGCAATGGTATCGGTCACCAGCACCCGCTGCAACCACCGTGTGTTGAGTACCCGCAGCGCGTCCCCCGCGAACACGCCGTGGGTGCAGGCAGCGAACACCCGCTTCGCCCCGCTCCGCATGACCTCCTTCGCCGCGGTGACGAGGGTCTTGCCGCTCGAGAGGATGTCGTCCACCAGCAGAACGTCGCGACCGGAGACCCGCCCGATGACATCCTTGACGACGACTCGCTTCCGCTCCTCATCACGCTGCATCACGACCACAGCCAGCGGAAGCTCCCCCCCAGCCTGCACGAGCTCTCCAAGCCGCTTCGCCATCCTCCGGGCACGCCACACCCCCCCCACGTCCGGGGACGCGACCGTGAGATTGTCCAGCCACTCCGGGTGATGGTCAGAGATGTACTTCGCCATCATCCGATCCGGGCGCAGGTGATCGAGAGGGACCTTGAAGAAGCCCTGAATCTGCCCGGCATGGAGATCCATGGTCAGAACGCGGTTCACGCCCGCCGTTTCCAGAAGCTCGGCCACCAGCCGAGCCGAGATCGGAACCCGTCCCGTCATCTTCCGATCCTGGCGTGCGTACCCAAGGTACGGGATCACCGCGCAAATCTCGCGGCAAGACGCCCGCCGCAGCGCATCGACCAGCACGAGAAGTTCCATCAGGTGATCGTTCACGGGCGGAGAGGTGGGCTGGATGACGAACACATCCTTCCCGCGCACCGTCTGCTGGATCTGGACACGCACCTCTCCGTCGGGGAAGCGACCTGGACCGTAGCAGAGGCCGCCCTCGCTGGGAGCGTCGGCTTCGCACAGCCGAACGCCGAGGATCTCCGCAATGCGCCTGGCCAGGGGCAGATTCGCTGTCCCCGAAAGGATCCGAACGTCATCCAATCCTCTTTGCTCAGTCATGCGCTTCCCCTCCAGTGACTGTTTGGCGAGCCCAGTCCGTCTTCACGATCTCGGGAGCTCGCTCCAGAGCCAACGCGTACGGGGGAACATCGTAGGTGACCACAGAACCTGCGCCGATCACCGCTCCTTCGCCGATCCGAATGGGCGCGACCAGTGACACATTGCTGCCGATGAACGCACCACGGCCGATCTCGGTGCGGAACTTCTCCTTCGATCCAGGTCGGAAGTTGCAGGTGATGGCCCCGGCCCCGATGTTCGTTTCCGCCCCAACCTCAGCATCGCCGATGTAGGCAAGGTGCCCAGCCTTCACCCCATCGCCGAGGACAGCCGCCTTCACCTCAACGAAGTTCCCTACCTTGGCCTTCCGCCCGATCCGCGCGCCCGGGCGAAGGTGAGCGTACGGGCCCACGTTGGCCTCCGGGCCCACCGTCGCCCCCTCCACGACGGAGAGCCATACCCGGGCCCCGTCCTCGATCTGGGAGTCCACCACGTAGGCCTGCGGCCCAACCGTGCATCCCGCGCCGACGACCGTGGCGCCGAGGAGATGGGTCCCCGGGTGGAGGACCGTGTCCTCGCCGACCGTGGCGTCGAGCGACGGGTAAACGGTCGCCGGGTCGACAACGGTCACCCCGTCTCGCATCCAAGCCGCGAGGATCCTCCGCCGGAGGGCGCCCTCGACCTGGGCGAGGTCCAGCCGATCGTTCACCCCGCGCAGGGCGTCCGCCTCCGGCCACAGAAGCGCCGCAGCCTTCCCCGGGGGCGAGAACCAGGCCACGAGGTCGGTGAGGTAGAACTCGCCCTTCGCGTTGGCGGTGGTGAGCCCGGCGAGCGCCTCCCAGAGCTCGGGGGAGTTCTCCAGACACCAGATCCCGGAGTTCACCTCGCGAATCGCGCGCTCCTCCGTGGTGGCGTCCGACGCCTCCACGACCCGCAGAGGGCGTCCGTCGTCCCCCCGCGCCACGCGGCCGTAAGAGCCAGGATCGGGGGGCTCCATCGTGAGGAGGGACACCGTGGCCTTCCGCTCGTGGTGGAACCGAACGAGGGCCCGCAGGGCGTCCGCGGGGACGAGGGGAACGTCGCCGGGAAGGACGAGGAACGTGCGCGCGGCCACTGCTCCCCGCGTGGCGAACACGGCGTGGCCGGTGCCGCGGGGCTCCCCTTGGTCTACGAACGTGACCCTGTCGGCTGCAGACGTGGCCCGCACCTCCTCGCCCCCGTGGCCCACCACGACCACGACCCGGCGTGGGGAAAGGGAGAACGCCGTGCGCAGCACGTGCTCGAGGAGGGGAACGCCACACAGGGGGTGGAGGACCTTGGGGCGGCGGGAGCGCATACGCGTTCCCTTGCCCGCCGCCAGGACCACGATATCGAGCGAGTCGTCCATCGACCGCTTCGACTATAGCCTCCCCGCGCTCCCCCTGCAAAACAGGGATCGAGGCGGGAAGCGCTGGCTTCCCGCCCCGGGCCCGGCCGGGGTCGAGCACGGAAGGACCGCGACCCTACTCTTGCGCTGCTGAGCGGAGCTGTTCGATCCAGGCCCGGTTCTCCTCGGAGTTCGGCGCCCCAGGGTTCGAACCGCCTGGCGCGTCTGGCCCCACAACCCACAGCGCCGGATCGTTGACCCCCACCACGCTCGTCCCCACGTACCCGGCCGCCTGGCCCCGCCCCACGTTCGGGATCTGGGGGAGCTGGCCCGACCGATCGGCGTAGGACAGGCCGTCCACGAGCCGCCCCTCGGCGTCGAGGAGGACGAGCGAGTCGCCCGTGTTCCCCAGGCCCGCCCACTGGGCGAGGACGAAGTAGTCGCCCGTGACCGCGGGAAGGACGAGGACGAAGTCCGCGGGGTCGACATCGTCGTCCGGGAAGTGCGGCGGGAGGTTGGGCCTGTCTCCGGCGTTGTAGAAGACGACCAACGTCCCCGCCCGCACCTCGGCCCACAAGGGGTGGTCGGTGAACGTGAGGTACACCCCACCCCGATCCAAGCCCTGGTGGTCGCGAAACACCCACCCCCGCAGGTCCACGGTGGACCCGGGCCCGGTCCCCACGACGAGTAGCTCCACCCACTCCCCGTTTCCGGCCCGGCCCTGGCCGAACGCGTGGATGACCACCTGGAGCGTCTCCTCCTGGGCAGCGCCCAGTACCACGGCCCCCGCAAGGAGGGCCCCCACCAGCCACAGCCGCTTCGTTCTCATGGCGTCACCTCCTCTCGGTCGCGTCCCTCCGACGCTCGACACCGCCGGCGGCCCGTTGAGCCCACACTAGCAGGCGGGGTCGGGGCCAGCAACCCCTCCCCGCCGCCCGCCGACCCAACGGGAGGCACCCCTCACCGACCGGCGGGGGCCCCAGAGAACGACCCCGCGAGAAGCTCTCCCGGGCCGCAGAACCGCAGCAGCAACCTCTTGCCGTCCTCCGCGCTCACGGTGAGCCGGGCCCGCCCCGGGGCGGACAGGGGGCACCGCTGACGGTCTTCGGGCCCGGACCGGTCGTCCTCCGTCGTCACCTCCCCTGCCCGGAGTACACCGGCACAGGCCGGAGGTGGGTCCCGCCGCATCGCATCCATGAGCTCGGCTGGGGGATCGGCGTATCCCCTCTCAGCCCGCCGTCGGTGGGCTCTCCTCGGGAGCAGCCCTCCCCTCGTGTACCAGCTGCTTCTCGAACAGGGCGCGGTATGCCGGGCAGCGCGCAAGGAGCTCTTCATGCTTACCCTGACAGACAACCGATCCCTTCTCCAAGAGATACATCTGGTCCGCCATATGGATCGTGGAAAGGCGGTGCGCTACTACGACCAGCGTCGCCCCAAGATCCCGAAGCCTTTCGTAGATCTGCGCCTCGGTCTTCGAGTCCACGCCGGAGGTCGCCTCGTCCAAGATGAGGATCTTCGGCTTTCGGATCACCGCCCGGGCCAGAGCGATCCTTTGCCTCTCCCCATCGGAGAGCTTCGTCCCCCTCTCCCCAACGACGGTATCGTACCCCTGGGGCAGCGACATGATGAACTCGTGGATCCCCGCAATCTCTGCGGCCTCCACGATCTCGTCCTCAGTGTGTTCCCCACCGAGGGCGATGTTGTCCCGCACCGTCATGTTGAACAGGAACCCCTCAGCCGAGGAGAACGCGATCCCCTCCCGCAGGTCCCGCGTCCCGTACTCCTGGATGGGCCGGCCGTCGATCAGGATTTCGCCCTGTGTCGGCTGGTTGAACCCAAGAAGGAGGGAAACGAGGGTCGACTTCCCCGAACCGCTTTCGCCGACGACGGCGGTCATCTTCCCGGGCGCACAATCCAAAGTCACACCAAAGAGCACCTCTTTTGTGTCGTACCCTGCGCTGATGTTGCGAAAAGCAACAGCCGGCGAGGCCGAGAACGGAAGGCCTGGCCTTTCCTCCTCCGGCGGAAGGGCGAGAAGGCTCAACAGCCGCTTCCCCACCGGAATGATCTGCTGCTTGGAGTTGTTCCAGGCCACCAGCCCCTGTAGCGGCCCGTACAGGTTCCCCACGTACCAAAAGAAAGCGATGACGCTGCCCACGGACGTCCAGCCTCGGAGGGCGAAAACTGCTCCCACGATGAGGAGAACGATGGCCAGCACCTCGGCCGCCCGGGACAGCGCGGCCTCGGTGAGCTGACCGTACACCGCCGTTCGGCGGACTGAGTTGAACCACCGGCTGACGTCCTGCTGAAAACCCAACGTGAAGAACCGCCCTCGATTGAACGCCTTGATGATCCTCAACCCGTCTATCTTCTCACGCAGCGATTCCACCGCCCTTTCCCATCCCTCCCGCTCGGCGTCCCACGCCATCCGCTGCCGCCAGTTGAGCCACCGGGTGCCGAGGAAGGACAAAGGCAGAATCCCCAAGGTGAGCACGGCGAGCCGCCACTCGAGCAGGAACAACACGGTGGCGGTCACGCTCACTTGCAGAAAGTTGACCACCAGCATCGGGTACAGGACCACGATGCCCCGTCCCAAGTACTGGGTGTGGTCGAGGATCCTGGACAGGTACTCCCCTGTCGTGTGCTTCTTGAGCTCGGTGAGGCGAACGGTCTGAAGATGGCCGTAGAGTTCTACAATGAAGCTCTTTGCCACACGGTTGTAGCTCACCTCAAAGTAGTAGCGCAGGTAGGTCTCGAGGGCCTTTCCGGTGACCACCACCAGCAGCAACCCCACGACGAGCTGTGGTTGGAAGGACCCCACCCCAAGCCCGTCCACGAACCGCCGAATCAGAAGTGGACTGAGCGCCCCAAGACCTATGCCCGCAAAACTGAGTACGCCCAGGGCAAGAAGCGTCCTCCACTCCCTGGCTGCCCGCATTCGAATGAAGCGAATGACGTCGGAGTCCCGAATCTCTCCTTCAACCGGAAACGGAGGCGATCTACCCATCGTTTTCCTCCCCACCACGGCTGGTGGTTATCCCCTTATTCATCTTGCCCAACAATCCGATCTTATGCCGTGCAATCACATAAGCCTTGATCAGGTTCTCCAACGCAACGTCGAAGAACGGCTTCTGGCAGTTGATGTGCTTCCAGCTGCCAGTCATCGCGCGACAGCCTCCATAGCATATCGGTCCGTATTTGCAGCTCAACGCGCAACGTGGCTCGTAGCCAACACCTTCATACCATTCCCAACCTAGCTCAGCTTGCCCTTGCGGACTCAGTCGGCCAACGGGACGCCCTGGATCTTGCCGCTCCGGGTCTATCACTCTAAGCTTGAGTGCCACTAGTACAGCGGTGTGTTCCTCAGCGTCAATCAACTAGCTGAACGATTCCATTCATCTTAGCGAACGCAGAGGGCGAAGTAGGGTCTAGAACGAGGATTCTTCCGAGAGGAGGACATTCGTCAGCTGAGCTGGCGCAGGTGCTCGACGTCCGCAAGGAAGACCCGCGGCGAGGCAACTTCGATCAACCCCTCGGCGCGCAGTAGCTGAACTTCCTCGCACGTCGCCTGCCGGCTCGCTCCGATCATCTCCGCCAGATCGCGAAGCGAAGGCGGGGTGCCAAACCACACTCGGCTCTCCTCGGCATCGCCTCACTCTCTTCCTGGCAGTGCACCGTAGGGCGGAGTGGCGCTCGGTTCTCCTTGACAGTGTGGACTTATTGTCTACACTTGAGGACAGAATGTCCACGCAAGGACTGGCTGAGGCCCTCTTCTCACGGACACGCCTTGCAGTGCTCCGGGAGTTGTGTCGGCCCGGACACCCCGAACTTCACCTACGCGAGATCGCGCGACGCACAGGCTTCGACAGCCGCGGGATCATGCGTGAGCTCCATCGCCTTGAACAGGTAGGCATTCTCAAGTCGCGAAGAGCAGGCCGCCAGTTGATGTACGCGATGAACCCGAGCTGCAGCATCTGGCCTGAACTGACGATGCTCATTACAAAGACGGTCGGAATCGCAGACGTCATCCGGGAAGAGCTCGCTCCACTGGCTGATCGCATCGAGCTTGCGTACGTGTACGGCAGCTTCGCGGCAGGAGAAGCAGACACAGAGAGCGATGTTGACGTGATGGTCGTAGGTGACGTCGGCATACGTGACCTCGCCACGCCGCTCCGCCGTGCGGGGGAGAGATTGGCGAGGGAGGTGAACGCCACCGTGTACTCCCCGCAGGCCTACCGCGACGAGCTAGGTAGACAGGGCAGTTTCGTCGCCCGAGCGCACACGGGGCCAAGGATCCCGCTTTTCGAAGGGCACGATGGGCCTGGATGATCTTGTGCGGCGCCGCCTGCTCCGTCCTCATGTTGCCGACCGAGCCGAGGTCAGATCGCTTCTTCTCGCAGCGCTACGGCGTTGCGAGGATGCTTCGAACCCATCCGTGCACGCGGAGACGCGTCTTGAGCAAGCCTACCACGCCGTGTTGTCCTGTGCGCTTGTGGCGCTGCGGGTGAAGGGCTACCGCCCCGGCCGGGGTGCCGGGATTCACGACTTGACCTTGCAGACCCTGGCCGAGACCCTGCAGCTTGAGCCCGAGCGCATCGACTACTACCAAGCCCTTCGTCGGCAGCGGCACCAGTGTCTGTACGAGGGATTCCGCGCCCTGACGGACGCTGACGTCAACGAAGCTGTCGGCGAGGCCCGCAGGCTTGTCGGGGAGACGATCAGCTGGCTACATAATCACCATTCGCGAGTCGCACCTGACGACCTTCCCGACGTCATCTCCTGAAGGCGAGCCATCCGTGCTGGAACACACCCTGCCAACGGGAACCGGCTCAGGAAGCACGGCCGCGAGCGGACGATCGCCGGGGTTCTCAGAATCCCTCGAGCCCGTGGCGACGGGCGCAGCGCTCGAAGCGGACGAGTGCCCACCAGCCCAACGCCACGTAGGCCACGGCCAGCGTCGCCAGGAGTCCGAGCTGGAGGCCCATGGGGAACATGGCGGGTGTGCCCAGCCACAGGGCGCGCACGGCGTCGACCCCGTAGGTGAAGGGGAAGAGGTAGGACAGCGGGCGGAGGAACACCGGCAGAAACGCGATGGGAAAGAACACCCCACCGAGAAGAGGGGCCACATTCCCAGCCAGGCTTAGCAGCGACTCGGCGTCCTTGAAGCGGAGCGTCAGCCCAAACAGCAAGAACGCCATCCCGTAGGAGCCGATCACCGAGCACAGGAGCACAAGCAGAATACCTCCCACCGCGGCCGCGCCGGGCCATCCGCCAAAGGGCAGCACGAGGGCAATGGCGAGGATCGAGTGCACGGTCACGCCGAGGAGGCTACGGCCCGACCAGGCGAGGATCATCCCCATGCGGGAAAGGCGTGTCACAAGAAGGGACTCCAACACGCCCCAGCGCATTGCCGCCCGCAACGAAAACGCGATCGACCACACAGCTTCCACGTAGTTCCAATACACCGCGCCCAGGAGGAGGTACACGGCGTACCGCGCGGTGCCGGTCGCTTCGGCAAACGCCTCCAGATACCCGAGCTGCTCCCCCCAGTAGCCAAGAAGGAGCGCGGGAAGGGCGAGGAGAAGGGGAGTGGTGAACGACCCGTAGAACTCCGAGCGGTAGCGGGTCATGATGCGCAGGCTGTAGGCGAGGAACGCGAGCGCCGGCCGCATGTCAGAACTCCCCCGTGGTCCCGGCGGCGCGCATCCGCCTTTGGGCGCGCCCCAGAAGCGCCCAACCGGCCACGCCGTAGGCGGCTCCCGAAAGAACGAGCCACAGCAGCTGATCGCCGACCACCTCTCCCCCGAGAAGCCTGCGGGCTGCTTCGATGCCGTAGCTGAGCGGGATCACCCGCGAGATGATCCACGCCGCCTGTGGAAGGACCTGCGGCGGCGCGGTCATCCCGGCCAGCCCCCCGAGCACGGTCTGCGTTCCCGCCCCCAGGTTCTCCGCCCGTTTGACCAGCAACACGAGCCCCGCGTAGGCCATGCAGAAGCCGCCCAAGCCTAAGCCCGTGAGGAGCATCACCCCCATGAACGCCGGCCACGGCAGGGGTAGCGGAATCCCAAAGGCAAACAGCCAGCCGACGATCCCCGCGCTGATGTAAGCGTTGGTGAGCATCGCGCCGACCGCCTTCGCCCCAAGCACGGCGAGGAGCGACTTCGGTGTCACCAAGAGCTGCTCCAATACCCCTTCTTCCATCTCCTCGCCGATCCCGTGGCCCACCTCCCAGAACAAGGTGGAAAGCCAATACCAAAGGAGCAGGCCCACGGCCACCTGCGACTGGAAGTCGGGCCCGGTCCCGAAAAGCCGTGCCACCACCAGGTGCGGCGCCACGAGGAGCCCCGGGGACAGGGCCAGGTTGACGAGGTCCAATGGATAAGCGCGAAAGTCGAGGAGCTCCTTTCGCACAAGGGCGGCAAACCCTCTCATCCTTCCTCCCCGGTGTCGAACGGTCGGCCGGTGAGCCGAAGGAATGCCTCCCACAGCCCCGATTCCACGATCTCCACGTTAACCAGGTGCACGCCCTCGGCCTGGATTTGGGCAAGAAACGCCGGCAAGCGGTCCACTGGAGCGGCCAGCGAAAACGAGCCGTCCCCGAGTTCGTGGACGTGGAGCCCTTCATCCACCTTGGGCCGGGAGCCGAGCGTCAGCACGGCGGTACGCTGCGTTCCAGAACGTGCTTTGATCTCGTCCGGCGTCCCGTCGGCGAGAAGCTCCCCCTCCTCGATGATGATGAGGCGCGTCGGGAGCCGCTCGGCCTCCAGCATGTTGTGGGTGGCCATGAGCACCGTGGTGCCCTCGTCCCGCAGCGCCCGCAGCACCTCCCATACTTCCTCGACACCATGGGGATCGAGTCCTGTAGTGGGCTCATCGAGGATGAGGATTGGCGGGCGGTGCATGAGGGCCCGGGCGATGGCCAGGCGCTTGCGCATACCGCTGGAGAACTTCTCCACGGAGACGTCGGAAAAGCCCGAGAGGCCGACGAACTCCAGCAGTTCCTCGGCCCGAGCGCGTGCCACCCGCCGCGGGATGTCATAGAGCCCGCCGAACAGGAGCAGGTTCTCCATCGCGGTGAGCTTCCAGTAAAGCGTGCGCTCTCCGGCGAGGACCACCCCGAGCTTGCGGCGCACCTTCGCCGGCTCGCGCAGGGCGTCGATCCCGTCCACCTCGACCTCCCCTCGGCTGGGAAGGAGGAGGGTGGCCACGATCTTGAGCAGCGTGGTTTTCCCGGCGCCGTTGCGGCCGAGGAGCCCCACGAACTCACCTCGTGCGATTGTGAGGTCGATCCCGCGCAGGGCCTCGATCTCCCGCCGCACCCCACGGCGGAAGAGCCCGGCCCTCTCGCGCACGATGTACGTCTTCGCCACTCCCCGAAAGCTGATCATCCTGTCTCCAAAGGTCCGGAGTCCCCTACCAGCCCACCGCGCGCTCAGTCTGCCCCAAATGCGCTTGCACTGTCAAGCAAGCCTTTGCGCACGCGAGTGGGTGCATGAGGGTGGCGTCTCAGTTAAGGTGGGAGCGAGCTTCCGAGACAAGCCCCTTGCACCCTCTAGCACGCACATATCAGATGCTGGCTCAACACGCGCGCTCTAGCTAGAATGTTCGGTTTCACAGTAGTGTTGGCAGGTGGAGGTACGAGGGGGTAGCAGGAGCGAGGGTCACCGCGGCAAGCTCACCGGGGATCCGAAAGAAACCTGGGAGGTAGCGCGATGACCCCTGAGGACACGGTACACGGTTTTCGGCTCCATGCACTCCGCCGAGCGGAGGAACTGGGCAACGTGAGCGCGGCGTGTCGAGAACTCGGTGTCAGCGCCGGGTTAGAACTGACCCACTGGCGCCGGTTTGGTTTTGACCCGCCCCCTGGCCAGGGCAACTTCTCGTCCTGTGGCAAGGACGGGAGGTGTCCAGAGGAGATGCTGGGAGGCGGGACGGTGAAACAGATGTACGAGCTGGCAGGTGGGGGACAGTCGATCCGTGGGATCGCCCGGAGCTTGGGGATCTCCCGCAACAGGGTGCGCAAGTACCTGCGGTCGCCGCAGGTGCCTACGCCCAGACCACGACCTGGGAGGGTCTCCAAGCTTGACCCCTACAAGGACTACATCCGGCAGCGGCTGGCGGAGGGGGTGGACAACTGTGTGGTGCTTCTGCGGGAGATCCGCGCCCGGGGGTACGCTCGGGGCCACTCGATCCTCAAGGAGTTCGTGAAGCCGTATCGTTTGCCTCGGGCCCCACGGGCGACGATGCGCTACGAGACGGAACCAGGGGAACAGGCCCAAGTGGACTTCGGGCGCTACCGCTACCTGACCCCAGACGGACAGGAGCGCTGGGTGTGGGCGTTTGTGTGCCTGCTTTCCTGGTCCCGGGCCCTGTACGTGGAGTTCGTGGACCGGGCCGACACCCCGACCTTCATCCGCTGTCACGCCCACGCTTGGGAGCACTTCGGCGGTGTCCCCCGGCGGTGCCTGTACGACAACACCAAGCTCGTGGTGGTGGGCCGAGATGAGGACGGGAAGCCTCGGTGGAACGAGCGGTTTCTCGACTTCGCCTTACGGGTGGGGTTCGAGGTGAAGCTGTGCCGACCGTACCGGGCTCAGACCAAGGGCAAGACAGAGCGTGGGGTGGGGTACGTGGAGGGGAACTTCTGGCCTGGGGCGCGGTTCACGGACTTGGGGGATCTCAACCGGCAGGTTCTGGCATGGATCGCCACCGTGGCTGACGTGCGGGTGCACGGGACGACCCACGAGCGGCCGGTGGACCGTGGGGCCCGGGAGCGGCCTCAGCTCGGCCCCCTGTTGCCCCGGGAGCGCCTGGTGCCGTTCCTGCGTGAGGAGCGCAAGGCAGGCCGAGACGCGTTTGTCCGGTGGAGCGGGTCCTGGTACGGAGTGCCGTGGCTGTGGGCAGGGAAGACGGTCCAAGTCCAGGCGGACAAGACCACGGTCCAGATCTTCGCTGGTGAGGAGAGGCTTGCAGTGCACCCTCGGGCAAGCTCCCCCGGCCGGCAGCTCATCGTGCCCGGGCAGTGGGACGGGCTACCGATGGGGGAGGAGAAGAAGCGCCGGAGTCCGGCGGCGCGGCAGCTGGCCACCGTGGAGGTGGAGGCGCGGTCGCTTGGGGAGTACGCGCGGATCCTGGAGGAGGTGACCGTCCGATGATCGCCGTAGCCAAGGCGCGGCAGTACCTAAAGGAACTCAAGCTCACCCAGGCGGCCGAGGTGATGGAGAGCCGGCTGGAGGCTGCAGCCCAGAAGGAACTCCCGTACGCCGAGTTCCTGGTGGACCTCCTGGGGATCGAGGCCCGAGCGCGTCGCGAGCGGTACCTCACCACACGCACCCGCCTGGCGCACCTTCCGTTCCACAAGACCCTCGAGGAGTTCGACTTCGCCTTCCAGCCGTCGATCGACGAGCGGCAGGTGCGGGAGCTGGGGACGCTGGCGTTCGTGGGGGATGCGGCGAACGTGGTGTTGCTGGGGCCGCCTGGGGTGGGGAAGACCCACCTCGCGGTGGCGCTGGGGCTGCGGGCAATTGAGCAGGGCTACCGGGTGTACTTCGCCCGGGCCCACGATTTGGTGGAGGACCTGAGGCGGGCCCAGGCCGAGCACAGACTGGATCGCAGGCTTCGGGTGTACCTCGCGCCCAAGGTGCTGATCGTGGACGAGTTCGGGGTGTGGCCGTGCGGCCGGGAGGGAGCTACCGCCCTGTTCGCCCTCGTGTCGGCGCGGTACGAGCGGGGAAGCATCATCCTCACGTCGAACAAGGGGTTCGCTGAGTGGGGAGAGGTGCTGGGGGACGAGGTGGTGGCGACAGCGATCTTGGATCGGCTCCTCCACCACAGTCACATCCTCAACGTCCGCGGGGAGAGCTACCGGCTGCGCGAGAAGAGACGAGCGGGCTTGTTCGGGCGGGCTGCGGGACGTTCACCCGAGCCTGCAACTGAAAGCGCACGCGAGGAACGATGACAGGAGGGGGCGGGTCAATTCCAAGTCGGCCGAAGTGGGTCAGAAGTACACCGGCGTTGACACTCGGCATCTTGCGCACGGTGTTCTACCGGTGGAAGAAGCGCCTCCGGGCGTACGGGGCGGATGCTCTTCATCCCCGACGAACGTCCGCTCGTCCCGGACGACCACCGCTGCTGGGTCTCGTGGAGGAACGGGCGATCGTAGCGACGGCGCTGGCGTGGCCGACGTGGGGACCGAACCGGGTGTCGTTGCAGCTTGCACGACAAGGGGTCCACGTCTCCCCAAGCACGGTGTGGCGGGCGTTGCCGCGGATGGGGCTGGGACGTCGTGAGGCGCGGCTCCTGGCCGTGGAGGGGCATGCAGCGAAGACCGCGGGGCTCCTCACCGAGCGCACGCGACGGACCCTCCGGGGGGCCCGGCACGTAGCTGTCGACGAACCCGGGGAGCTGGTGTGCCTGGACACGTTCTTCATCGGCAAGCTCGAGGGCGGGGGGCAGATGTGGCAGATCACGGCGTGCGATGCGGCGAGCTCCTACGCCTGGGCGAAGGTGATCCCGGCCCGCAACGCGGTGGAGGCAGCACGGTTCCTGGCCGAGGTGCTCGTTCCCCAGTTCGCCAAGGCGGGGGGAAGCTCCAGCGCGTGCTCACGGATCGGGGGAGGCGAGTTCAGGGGCGAGTTCGACCAAGCCTGCCGGGACCTGGGGATCACCCACTCGCGGACGAAGCCTCGGCACGCGTGGGCGAACGGGTTCGCGGAGCGGCTCCGAGGGGACGATCCTCCACGAGCACTGGCGGGTGGCGTTCCGACGAAGGTACTTCACCCGCGCTCACCAACTGCAGCGGTTCCTCGTAGTGTTCCTGCGGTTCTACAACGAGGAGCGACCGCACCGAGGGTACCGGACGCAGGGACGCACTCCGGCCGAGGTGTTCTGGGGAGCGGCGGCTCACGCACCGGCCAAGGAGGCCTAACGTGTCAACAGCATTGCGGTACTGGACAGTCTAGGCGAACGACGGCGTTTGTCGAGGCGAACGCAGAGGGCGAAGTAGGGTCTAGAACGAGGATTCTTCCGAGAGGAGGACATTCGTCAGCTGAGCTGGCGCAGGTGCTCGACGTCCGCAAGGAAGACCCGCGGCGAGGCAACTTCGATCAACCCCTCGGCGCGCAGTAGCTGAACTTCCTTGCACGTCGCCTGCCGGCTCGCTCCGATCATCCCCGCCAGGTCCCCAAGCGATAGCGGGAGGTCAATCCGCATCTTGGCACCCTCCCGTACCCCGTGCTCCTCGGCGAGGTCTAGAAGCACCCGCACCAGGCGCCGTCGGATGCTCGCGTAGGCTAGGTCCACCAAGCGCTTTGCCAGAACACGCTCCCTCTCCTCCCAGCGCAGGTGGGTCGCGGCGAGCAACTCCGGGTACCGCCGGCCAAGGTCCAGGACGTGCTCGCGGGGGACGAACCCCACCACGCAGCGCGAGGCGGCGATCATCGAGAAGCAGTGGGCCCCAGAGAACGACCCCGCGAGAAGCTCTCCCGGGCCGCAGAACTGCAGCAGCAACCTCTTGCCGTCCTCCGCGCTCACGGTGAGCTTGGCCGATCCTCGGCAGAGGACGACCCACCCTATAGAGGGTGTTCCCTCGTGAACGATCGTCGTGCCCCTCTCGAACCGGACCCACTGGACGCGTGACGCGGACCTTCGGAGGGCCTTGGGTTCCACAGCCGAGAGAACACACCGGGGGCGGGAGGGACAGGAGGCACAGCCGACGGTTGTCGCGTCCGGTCCGGTCATCCTCCGTCGTCACCCCTTGTGGCCGGGCCGTCTTCCTCTATTGAAGAGCAGCGCACGGATCCACATCGGGCAAGGGACCCAGCGCGACGGGCGAACCGCACTGAGCGCCCTGGCTGGCAGAGCTTTGCCTTGTGACCTGACCGGAGCCCACCTATACTTCCCGCCCCAGGGAGGGATCCATGCGCATCTTCTCAGGCATCCAACCGACCGGCGCGCTTCACATCGGGAACTACTTCGGGGCGATCCGGCGCTGGGTCGAGCTCCAGGAGGGGAACGACTGCATCTACTCCATCGTCGACTACCACGCCCTCACGAACGAGGACACGGTGCCGGCCGAGCTCCGCGCGGCGCGGCGGGAACTCGCCCTCGACCTGCTTGCCTGCGGCGTGGATCCCGAACGCTCGATCCTCTACGTGCAGTCCGCGGTTCCCGAGCACACGGAGCTGTGCTGGATCTTGGGCTGTGTCGCCTCCTACGGCGACCTGACGCGGATGACCCAGTTCAAGGAGAAGTCCGCCCGCCAGGAGTTCGTCAACGGCGGGCTGTTCTACTACCCCGTCCTTCAGGCCGCGGACATCCTCCTCTTCCACGCCGACCACGTCCCGGTGGGGGAGGACCAGGTCCAGCACCTGGAGGAGGCGCGGCGGATCGCGCGGCGGTTCAACTTCCGGTTCGGGGACACGTTCCCCGAGCCGGAGCCGATCGTCGGAGAGGGGGCACGGATCATGTCGTTGGCCGATCCGGCGCGGAAGATGAGCAAGTCCGCCGGTCCGGACCACTACATCGGCCTCATGGAACCGGAGGAGAGCGTTCGCAAGAAGGTCCGGTCGGCGGTGACCGACGTCGGGCTCACCCCGGGCCAGGAGATGTCCCCCGGGGTGGCGAACCTGTTTTCCCTCCTTGAACTCGTGGCCCCAACCGAGGTCGTGGACACGTTCCGCCGCGACCACAACGCGGGAAGACTCCTTTACCGCGACCTCAAGGAGGCGTTGTTCACCCACCTCGCGGGCGCCCTGCGCCCGATCCGCGAGCGCCGAGAGGAGCTCACCGCCCGCGGAGACGTGGACGAGGTCCTCGCCCACGGCGCTGGGCGGGCGCGGGCGATCGCCCGGGAGACGATGCGCGAGGTCCGCGCCCGGGTGGGACTCGACTAGGCCCGTAGCTCCGTGCGGACCGGTCCCTGCAGCGCGGGAAGCAGCGCCCGCAATGCATCCGGGGCAAGGGCCGCGCGGGCGCGCCACGTCTCGTTCACCAACCGCTTCCCCGCGGGGACGAAGAACGGCTGGAGCGCGTAGCGCCGGGCGCCGCGGATCTCGCCGGCGATCGCCACCAGGTCGTCCCGAGCGATCCCAGGGGCAACCGTGGTCCGGAACTCGTAGTCGGGGGCGCGGTCACGGACCACGGCCATCGACTCCCGAACCCGCGCCACGAAATCGGACATGTCCTCCGCCACCGAACAACAGTCGGGGACAGGCGCCGAGATCGAGCAGCCCTCAGAGACAGACTCCGACGCTACAGGACGCACGCAGAGACCGGTGAACTCGGGGTACCGCGGGAACGGCGCCTTGACGTCGAGGGCCACGTAGTCCACGAGCCCGTCATCGAGCAGGGACCGGAGGACGTCGGGACGGGTCCCGTTCGTGTCGAGCTTGACGAGGAACCCCAGCTCTTTGAGCTCCCGCAGGAACACGGGGAGCTCGGCGTTGAGGGTGGGTTCTCCTCCGGTAACGACGACCCCGTCAAGAAATCCGACCCGCTCGCGCAACAAAGCGAGGATCGCCCCCAACGGGACCCGCGGAAGACCCCCAGCAAGCTCGGGCAGGACGAGCTCAGCGTTGTAGCAGAACGGACAGCGGAGGTTGCACCCCACCGTCCACACCACCGCGCTCACCTTCCCCGGGTAGTCGAGGAGGGAGAGAGGTTGGACGTGGGCAATCCGCATCGGTCAGCGGGTCGTGTCGTCTCCGAAGACGGGCCGGAACACCTTCCGGTCCTCGAACTCGGCCTGCTTGCCGGCGTTCCACTGCTCTACCGGACGGAGGTAGCCCACGACCCGCGAGTACACCTCAGTCCGCCCCCGCTCCTTCGCCGGGATGACGGTCCCGTCCTCCAGAATTAAGTTCCCCTCTTCATCTTCACGACATGTGGGCACAGACTCCTCCTTGAGCCTTCTGATGGAGCACGATCAGCTCTTCGTCGCACTTCGGGCAGAACCGCTTCTCACCGGGCAAGTAGCCGTGTCGGGGGCACACCGAGAACGTCGGGGTCAGGGTAAGGTAGGGAATCCGGAACCTGTTCAGCACCTTGGCGACGAGAGACCTGACCGCTTCCGGCGAGGGCAGTCGCTCGCCGAGCCAAGCATGGAACACGGTCCCGCCTGTGTACTGGACCTGGAGACCCTCTTGCAGCTCCAACGCGCGGAGCAGGTCATCGGTGAAGTCCACCGGAAGCTGGGACGAGTTCGTGTAGTACGGCGCCGCCCCGCACTCCCGCACTGCCCGTTCGTTGGCAAAGTGGATCGCCGGGTTCTTCCGTTGGTCGAGCATCGCGAGCCGGTAGGCCGTGCCCTCGGCCGGGGTCGCTTCAAGGTTCCACAGCTCACCGGTCGCCTCCTGGAACCGGACGAGCGTGTCACGCATGAACCCCAGAGTTCTCTGAGCGAACCGAATGCCCTCTTCTTGGGCCAGGTTGACCCCGAGCAAGTTCAACGCTGCTTCGTTCAGTCCGATGACTCCAATCGTCGAGAAGTGATTGGCCCAGTACTCTCCGTGCTGTTCCTTGACGGAAGACAGGTAGAACTTCGAGTACGGGTACAGCCCCTGCTCCGTGAGGCGCTCCAAGAGCTTGCGTTTGGTGATGAGCGATCGCCCCGCCGTCTGCATGAGCGCCTGCAGGCGCTCGAAGAACTCCTCCTCGCTCTTCGCGACGAACGCCAGCCGCGGCAGGTTGAGGGTCACTACACCGATCGAACCCGTCAGGGGGTTCGACCCGAACAGCCCACCCCCACGGCGTCGCAGTTCGCGCACGTCGAGCCGGAGCCGGCAGCACATGCTGCGAGCATCTTCCGGCTTCATGTCCGAGGAGAGGAAGTTCGCGAAGTAGGGAATCCCGTACTTGGCCGTCATTTCCCACATCGGAAGGAGGTCGGGGTCGTCCCACGGGAAGTCGGGGGTTACGTTGTAGGTGGGGATGGGGAAGGTGAACACCCTTCCCCGAGCGTCGCCCTCGGCCATCACCTCGGCGAGGGCGCGGTTGAACGTTCCCATTTCCCTCGTGAACTCGCCGTACGTGCCGAACGGCTGCCCCCCCACCAAGGCCGGCAGCCCCGCCATGTGCGCCGGCGGCCGGAGGTCGAGGGTGATGTTCGTGAACGGTGTTTGGAACCCCACGCGGGTGGGGACGTTCAGGTTGAAGACGAACTCCTGGAGAGCCTGCTTCACTTCGCGGTAGGACAGCCCGTCGGCGGCGATGAACGGGGCGAGGAGGGTGTCCACGCCCGAGAACGCCTGCGCACCGGCGGCCTCGCCCTGCAGGGTGTACAGGAAGTTCACCGCCTGCATGAGCGCGACGCGGAAGTGCTTGGGTGGCCGTGATTCGACCTTCCCCCGCGCCCCGCGGAACCCCTGCCGCAGGAGGTCCGCCAGGTCCCACCCCACGCAGTACGGGCCTAGGGTGCCGAGGTCGTGGATGTGGAAGTCGCCCTCGGTGTGTGCCCGACGGATCGGCTCCGGGTACACCTTCGTGAGCCAGTACTGGCCGATGATCTTCTCCGTAAGGAACACGTTCAGACCTTGGAGGGAGAACGCCATGTTCGAGTTCTCGCGCACCCGCCAGTCCTGGCCGTTGAGGTAGCTTCCTACAAGCTCGGGATCGACAAGTTCCTTGATCTCGCGGAGCTGCTTGTGCTGGTGGCGGTAGACGATGTACGCCCGCGCGGCGTCGGGCAGGCCCGCCGCCATGAGGACTTCCTCCACCGCGTCCTGGATCTCCTCGACATGGGGTGGGCCAAACAGCGGTCCGAAGCGGCTCGACAGCGTCTCCTCTACCCTGGTGGCGAGCCGCGCGGCAAGAGCGGCATCGTCGCGCCCCACCTCACACAAGGTGCGATGGATCGCCGACGCAATCTTCGTTGTCTCGAACGGGACGACGCTCCCATCGCGCTTCCGTACCTGTTCGATCACCCGGGGCTCCTTCCCAGCGAATGTAACCGGCGTTACCTTAGCCACGATTCGCGCGGCCGGCAAGAGGACCTTCGTCTCGACCTTGCACCCACAGCAGCGACGGGCTAACATCCCCGCCGGCATTCGCGTTCGAAGGAGGAGATGCGCCATTCCAATCAAACAATCGGCCAAACGGGAGGAGCGCAAGAGCCTGACCCGGCGTCAGCGCAATGACGCACGCCGAAGTGCAGTCAGGTTTTGGCGACGCAAGGTTCAGAAGCTGGTGGAGTTGGGAAACACGGGTGAAGCCCAGGCATCGTTGCCTCAGCTCCAGAAAGCGGTGGACAAGGCAGCGGCCCGCGGCGTGATCCATCCCAACCGCGCTGCGCGAATGAAGGCCCGACTCGCCAAGTCCCTCCACCGTTCGTGACCGAGGGCTGTCCATGACCCGATTCGACTTCCTAGGCAAGGCGAAGTTCTTCGCTGGTCTGTCGGCCCTCTTGTTCACCGCAAGCATCTTGGTGCTCGTGACCATCGGCCTGCGGCCGGGAATCGACTTCACGGGAGGACTCCAGCTTACGGTGTTCTACTCGCCAGGCACCGACCTCTCCAACGACGCGATCCGGGGATACGTGGAGCCACTTCTTGCCGGCACGTCTCCTGCTCCCAGCCTGTACATTCAGACGGTCGACGGCCAGCGGGACATCCCCAACCAAGGGATGACGCCCGTGCCAGGCAAGATCGTGACCATCCAGGGAGCAACGGACGAGCAGGAAGATCAGTTGCGGTTGGCGCTCACCGAGCCTGCTGCCGATTCCGGGATCCCCAGACCGATCGAGTTCAGCGTGACCGACATCGGCGCGCAGGTTTCCCGGGAGATCGTGAACCGCGCCTGGCAAGCGATCCTCATCGCTCTAGGCGCAATGATGGTCTACATCGCGTGGCGGTTTCGCCTCCGCTATGGGGTTGCAGCCGTGGTTGCGCTCATTCACGACGTGGTGATTACGCTCGGGGTGTTCGCCGTGGCCCGGCTTGAGCTGAATCTTCCCGTCATCGCCGGTCTCCTCACCGTGGTCGGCTACTCACTCAACGCCACGATCATCATCTTCGATCGTGTGCGGGAGAACGTCCGCACTGCTCGCAAGGCTTCGCTCGCTGAGAACATCAACCGAGCGATCGAACAGACTCTGACCCGGACAATCAACACGGGGGCCACCACGCTCATCCCGATCATCATCCTGTTCGTGTTCGGGGGTCCGCCCCTGCGGGGGTTCGCCGTGGCGATGCTCATGGGCGTGATTGCGGGGACTCACTCATCGCTGTTCGTCTCCAACCCCATCGTGTACGGGTGGAGTCTGGCCGCGGATCGGGCCCGGGCCCGACGGCGGTAGTGGTTGAGTAGCTGCGTTCTCTTCTGGCTCTCCCGGGCTTGAGACGGAGGGATTCATGGCGCCGGGCGTCACGCTCGCTGCCCGTTCGCCCAGCTCTCCGAGCGGGCCCGGCGATGCCCGTGCTCAACCCACGTTTCAGTTGTCCGCAGGCTCGATGACCACGCGGCGGTTCTGGTCGCGGCCCACAGAGAAGGTGCGGATCCCGGGGATTCCCGCCAGCGCCATGTGCACCACGCGGCGGTCGTCGGCGGGCATCGGGTCCAGCTCGACTCGCAGACCCTCGGCCACCACCTGAGCGGCCAGCTCCTGCACCCGGCGGGCAAGCTGCTCGCGGTGGGCAAGGAGCTCCCCATTGATGTCCACCACCACGGGAACGTCCAGTCCGTAGTGGGACTTGAGATGAAGCCGCGTCAGGCGCGCCAGTGCCGTGCGAAACGAAGGGTCCCCAGACGGCAAGTAGCGCAGGGCTCCTTGGAAGTTCACACACACGCCTTCCCCTTCAAGGGAGACCTCGACCCGGCCCTTCTCTCCCAGTACGCGCAGGAGACCTTCGCCGAACGCCCGCGCCGCCTCAAGGAGTTGCGGCTGCATCCGGTGTGGGAGGGCGCCCCGTCTCGCGCGCCATCTCCAGGTCGAAGATGAACTGCTGACCGATCTGGAAGACCGTGGCCAGGAGCCAGTACCACCACAGCCCGGCCGGGAAGCTGAGGAAGAGCAAGGCCATGACGATGGGGAACACCCAACCGATCATCTGGGTTCCGCCCGTCGGCGGTTCGGGCATCCGCCGCTGGGTCAGCCACTGCTGGAGGAGCTGCGCGCCCGTGGCCAGGACGATCATGATGTAGTACGGATCCGGCTGCGACAGATCCCGAAGCCAGAGGAACCCTGGCGAGACGTGGATGAGCTCGGCGGAGTGCATGATCGCCTGCCAGAGGAGGATCAGAATCGGGAACTGCAGGATCAGGGGCAAGCACCCTCCGAGGGGATTCACCTTCTCCTGGCGATAGAGCTCCATCATCTGCTGCTGCAGGGTCTGGCGATCGTCCTTGTACTTCTCCTGGAGCTTCTTCAACTTGGGGGCCAACCGCTGCATTTTCGCCATCGAACGGTACTGGTTGCGCATCAGCGGGTGCGTGATCACACGGGTGATGAGCGTGAAGAGAAGAATCGCCCATCCGTAGTTCCCAGTGAACCTGTAGAGCCACTCGAAGAACGTCATCACCCACACCAGGAACTGGGAGAAGAACCCCACCGGGGCTACGACCGCGATCCCCGCCTTCTCGAGGAGCACGTATCGGTTCCGCCCAGTGTAGAGAACACCTCGAACGTCGAGCCTCTGCGTAGCCTCCAGCCCAAACACAGGGTGCCCGGCCGCGTTCACGCCGAGAAACGGAACAGCGTTCCCCTCGTCCAGGCGCAGGAAGAAGACCCGATCGCTCGCCACCAATCCGAGGCCTTGGAAGCGGCTGTAGCTTCCCGGAGCGAGGGGCGCGCTGTACGCCTTGCCGTCGTAGAGGAACACAAGAGCTGGGGCATCGTTCCCCATCGGCCGGTGGCCCAGGATGACGCGGATCCGCTGCTCCGGCGCGGTGACCTGGATCGCCACGTCCATCGTGTACAGCGCATCCCACCGCACCCGGAACTCCTTCGACCCCCGCAGATCGTCCCCCGTGTAAGTGAGGCGGATCAACGCCTGATCGGGCTCGGGAACCGTTGTCTCGACATCGTAGCGGCGCGCGTCCGTTGTGGCCTCGGCCAGCCACACCTCGAACGGCAGGCTCACTCCGAACGCCAGCGTCGGTCGAGCCCCGGTGCCCCAACCGGGAACCGCGTCGAGGGTCGCCGAGCCGTACGAAGCAAAGTGGACGAAGGCGCTTCGCAGTGTTCCACCCGTCTGGGAGAACTTGTACTGCAGGAGACTCGTCGTTACCCCTACGATCTCGGTCCCTTCCTCCGTCAGGCGAACGATCTCCACAGGTTGGGAGGCAGCGAACAACGAACACGTCACGAGGAACAGGGCTCCGAGGAGGAAGATGCGCGCGTGCATAACCCCGCGACTTTACCGGGGAGAGTCCCCATCCTCAACGTGCCCTGTGCGGAGACGCACGGTAGACGTACACTCCCCCCGCCATGTTCACCGGCATCGTGCGAACCCTGGGAGAGGTGGCCGAACGTTCTGCCTCCCGGCTCGTCGTCCGCGCGGAGGGGCTCGTTGTCCGTCCGGGCGACAGCCTGGCCGTGAACGGCGTCTGCCTCACCGTGGCCGAAGTGCACGACGACTATCTCCAGGCCCATCTCTCCGCAGAGACCGTCGCCCGGACAACCCTTGGCGACCTTCGCCCCGGGGACCCGGTGAACCTCGAGCCCGCCCTCCGCGCAGGCGACGAAATGGGGGGACACGTCCTCCTTGGCCATGTGGACACGATCGGCAAGGTCTCCCTCGTCGAGCGACGAGGAGAGGACATCTTGCTCGGGATCGCGTTTGCCCCCCGCTACGACCCCCTCCTCGCCGACAAGGGGTCAGTCGGGGTCGACGGGATCAGCCTCACCCCGTTCGCGGTGAGCGAGGGCTCGCTTCGGTGCGCGATCGTCCCCTATACGTGGAACCACACCAACCTCTCCGCGCGCCGGGTCGGGGACCGGGTGAACCTGGAGTTTGACATCCTGGCAAAATACGTGCTTGGGTGGAGGGAGCGGTGAAGCTAGCGACGGTCGAGGAAGCGGTGGAGGCGCTCCGCGCGGGCCGGATGATCATCGTCGTGGACGATGAGGACCGGGAGAACGAGGGCGACCTCGTGCTGGCGGCGGAGAAGGCAACTCCAGACGCGATCAACTTCATGCTCCGCGAGGGGCGGGGCCTGCTGTGTGTCCCCCTGCCGCGGGAATGGGCGAAGCGGTTGGAGCTTCGGCCGATGGTCGAGCCGCCCGAGGACAGCCACGAGACAGCGTTCACGATCTCCGTCGACGCCCGCCGCGGCGTGTCCACCGGGATCTCCGCCGCCGACCGGGCGCGGACGATCCTCGTCCTCGCCGATCCCACCAGCGGGCCGGAGGACCTCGCCCGCCCCGGCCACGTGTTCCCCCTCATCGCACGCGACGGCGGCGTCCTGCGCCGAGCCGGGCACACCGAGGCGACGGTCGACCTCTGTCGTCTCGCCGGGCTCCAGCCCGTGGGTGTGATCTGCGAGATCATGAACGATGACGGGACGATGGCCAGGCTCCCCGAGCTCATCCGGTTTGCCGAGCGGCACGGCCTCCTCATCCTCACCATCGCCGACTTGATCGCGTACCGCAAGAAGCGGGAGAAGCTCGTGGAGCGGGTCTGCGATGCCGAGCTTCCCACGACGTTCGGTCAGTTCAAGGTCGTCACCTTCCGCGACATCCTCACTGGCCAGGAACACCTTGCCCTCGTCAAGGGCGACGTGTCGGGGCAGGAGCCGGTCCTCGTGCGCGTCCACTCGGAGTGCCTCACCGGCGATGCCTTGGGGTCCCTGCGCTGCGACTGCGGGGACCAGCTCCGGTCAGCGATGGCCACCATCGAGCGCGAGGGACGGGGGGTCGTCCTCTACATGCGGCAGGAGGGGCGGGGGATCGGGCTGTTGGGCAAGCTGTGTGCCTACCACCTGCAGGACCAAGGCCTGGACACGGTGGAGGCGAACCTCCAGCTCGGGTACCCGGCCGACCTCCGCGAGTACGGGATCGGGGCCCAGATGCTCGTTGACCTCGGGGTACAGCGGATCCGGCTCCTCACGAACAACCCCCGCAAGGTGGCCGGGCTCACCGGGTACGGCCTGGCGATCGTGGACACCGTGCCGATCGAGGTCGAGCCGAACCCGTTCAACCTGCGCTACCTCAAGGCGAAGAAGGAGAAGCTCGGCCACAAGCTGGACAAGGTGTGAGGCGTGTGCGCTCACCGCGGAGACGCAGAGGACGCAGAGAAGCCCCCAAGGCCGCTGCCCGCGGTCCGTGAGCCCCAGTCCGTCCGACCCCTCGAACTCTGGGCCTGTCGGGTCTCGGCGCTCTCGGTGGGGGGACGGGAGTCCGATCAACCGGGGGGACGCCGAGAACCCGGAGGAACCCCAGGCTCCCTGCCCCACCAGGGGCACGAAGGTCACCACGGGATCTGGAAGTTCTTGAGCAGGGAACTCTGTGGCTGCCGATCCGGATCGTTCCTTCGCGTCCCTGGCGCCGTTCGTGGTGGGTTTGGGGCTGGCTGTCCTCGGCGATCTCCGTGCGCTCGGCGGTGAGATCTGTCGAGGTGGATTCGCGGTATGCTACGGGCATCGGCTGTGAGGAGGAGACGATGGCGGTGTACGAAGGCAAGCTCGATGGCAAGGGCCTCAAGGTTGGGATCGCCGTGTCGCGGTTCAACGACCTCGTGACGAAGGAGCTTCTGGGCGGGGCGCTCGATCGGCTGCACCGGCTGGGGGTAGCGGAGAAGGACATCTCGGTGGCGTGGGTTCCGGGGGCGTTCGAGCTCCCCCGCGCCGTCCGCGCGCTGGGGGCGTCGAAGAAGTTCCACGGCGTGCTCGCCCTCGCCGCGGTCGTGCGGGGGGCCACCCCCCACTTCGAGTACGTGGCCGCCGAGGCCGCCAAGGGCCTGGCCAAGCTCAACCTCGACCTTCCCGTGCCGGTGGCATTCGGCGTCCTCACCGCCGACACGATGGACCAGGCCCTCGAGCGGGCGGGCGGCAAGGTCGGGAACAAGGGCGCCCAGGCCGCCGAAGCCCTTGTGGAGATGATCAACCTGGAGCGGGCGATCGGGAGATGAAGGTCGAGAGCATCCGCGGGATGCGCGACATCCTCCCCGAGGAGACCCCGCTCTGGCAGAAGCTGGAAGCGGAGATCCGGTCCGCGTTCGCCCTCTACGGCTACCGCGAGATCCGCGTCCCCCTTGTGGAGCGGGCCGAGCTCTTCTCCCGCGGGGTGGGAGAGGAGACGGAGGTGGTGGACAAGCAGATGTACGTGTTCCCCGACCGGAAGGGCCTCCTGCTCGCCCTGCGCCCCGAGGCGACGGCGTCCGTGGTCCGAGCGTACGTCGAGCACGGGCTCCACGCCAAGGGGGACCTCGCCAAGCTCTACTACCTGGGGCCGATGTTCCGCTACGAGAAGCCGCAGCTCGGGCGACAGCGCCAGTTCCACCAGTACGGGGTCGAATCGATCGGGTCGCTCGATCCGGCCCTCGACGCCGAGGTCATGGACCTCGCCTGGCACCTCATGGAACGGCTGTTGGTCCGTGATCCGTCATCCGAGGTCCGTGATCCGGAACCCCCCGGCCTACCCACGGACAACGGACCACGGTCCACGGTCCCCGGACCACGGCCAACGGACCACGGTCAACGGTCCCCGGACCACGGTCTTCTCCTGCGGCTGAACTCGATCGGGTGCCGGGACGACCGCCCCCTGTACCGCGAGGCCCTGCAGGGCTACTTCGCGGCCCAGGCGGGAGACCTGTGCCCCGAGTGCCGGCGCCGGCTGGAGACGAACCCCCTGCGGATTCTCGACTGCAAGGAAGAAGGGTGCCGCGCCCTGTCGCGGGAGGCCCCGCGCTCCGTGGACCACCTCTGCCCGGAATGCGGTCAGCACTTCGCCGACGTGCAGGCCCACCTCGCCAGTCTCGGGCTCGCCCACGAGTTCGACCCAACCCTCGTCCGCGGCCTGGACTACTACACGCGCACCGTGTTCGAGCTCTGCTCGCGCGACCTCGGGGCCCAGGACGCCCTCCTCGGCGGCGGGCGGTACGACGGGCTGGTGGAACTCCTCGGCGGATCTCCCACCCCCGCGGTTGGGTTCGCGGGCGGGATGGAACGGCTGGCCATCGCCCTCTCCGCCCAGCAGGGCGTGGAAGGGGCGTCGGAATCCTCGCTCGACCTGTACCTCGTCCCGATCGGGGATGAGGCCAAACGCGAGGGAGCGAGACTCCTTGCGGCCTTGCGCCGGAGGGGCCTGTCCGTGGACACCGACTACATGGGGCGGTCCCTGCGCAAGGCGATGCAGGTGGCCGGCCGCAGCGCGCGCTACGCGGCGATCCTGGGACAGGACGAACTCACCCGCGGCGAGATCAAGCTCAAGAACCTCTCCTCCGGGGAGGAGAAACCGGTCCCCCTCCCGCAGTTCAGGACCGATCCGGGTGCATTCCTTCGCTGACCCCCCTCAGAGCCATCAACCAGTCCCGATAGTCCCTACCACCAAGACACCAAGGACACGAAGTACAACAGCACCGACGCCCCCCGTGGGTTCGCAGACCCTGTTCCCTTGGTGTCCTCGTGCCTTGGTGGTGAACCAAGTTGCCGTCTCACCGACGAGGATGCCCAATTCGGCTCCCACCCGTGAGCATACAAGGCTGCAAAGGGTGAGGTGACAACCGCCTGAGGTCCCCGACGAGCAACAAGGGTTCTCGTAGATGTACCCCATGCCACACCTTCGTGCCCTTGGAGTCCTTTGTGGTTTGGCGGGACGTGCCCTATTCTGGTCTCGTAACCCGCTTCGCCATCAGGATATCGGGCTTCCCGAACCCGTTGGCATCCGGGATCAGGCCCACCACCACGAACCCGCACTTCCGGTAGAACGCGAACGGGTGCCCTCCCACGTCCTCGATCCGCGCCGCCCACGAGAGAACGTCCGGGTAGAGGTCCACGCCGGAGAGGTTCGTCCGGCCGTCCTCGTCGTCTGTGCCGACGAAGATCGTGTCCACGCCCCGTTCACGGGCGAGACGCTCCAGGTCCGCGACCAGAGCCCGGCCGATCCCCTGCCGCTGCCGGTCCGGTCGCACCACGAGGGGGTGAAGCTCCCACACGTGGCCATGGTAAGAGGGGATCGCCTCGATCCAGCCGAGCACGTTCTCGTTCTCGTCCAGGGCGACGCGGCTGATCCGGTCCGGCCCCAGCGACTCCCGTACCTCCGCGAGGCCTTCTTCCAGCGTGTGCCAGGCGCTCGGGATGTGGGCAAAGCAGCGCACCCGAAGCTCCGCCGTCTGACGGATCGCCCGCTCGTTTCCTTCGGATAAACCGACGATCTTCATCACAAGGACTGCCTCCCCAGCAGCGGCACGTCGGCACAGTCTGGAGGGAAGGACATGCTGTTGCTCGGCGATGGCCCGCCACTACTGACTTTCGACACGGATGGGAAACCACTGGGTCTCGTCATGCATACGCCATTCAGACGAGAGGTGAGCAACCTTCACATGGAGCAAAGGCCCCCGGAGATAGGGCTCGAGGAAGCGCTTGGCAAGCCTGATCTCAATGCGGTTTCCACTGTCGATGTTGTCTGAGACCCCGACCGCAGTCCACGTCGCTGAGCCCTCGGTGAACAGGCTCCCTCCGCTTGTCCAGTCACGATCCCTGGAATGCTGATTGGACAAGCGTAGTGTCAGGTCCGGAAACCGGTTACCCGTGATGTCGAAGAGTAGATCAAGATTAGCGGGATCGGTCGGTGGAGAAACGTACTCAACCATGAAGAACAGATAGGTCTCATCCTGTGTGTAGCTGACTCCAACTATGTCGTCTGGCCCTCTATTGTCGCCCTGAGGGTCTCTGATGACAACATATCCTCCTTCCCAGTCCTTGAAACTGCCGTCAATCACGATGACCTGAGGGCGTGTGTACCCCAAGAAGATCTGCTGGACTACGTCCTCCGCCTTCAGACGGAATGTGGACGTGTGTGTCTCCCTGCGCCCCCCTGCATACCACGGCGACACGGGGTAGCTATACCAGCCCGGGCCGAAGTACCCCTCCATCTGACGAAAGGCGATCGCATGGGAGTGATAGTACAAAGCCATATCACCGACGCTAGGCTTAGTCGGATCGTAAGTATCTGTAAGGGGACAAACGAGTCCGTGGACAGCGCATCCCTCTACCGCCACCACCCCGTTCTCCCACATCAGGAAGGGCTTGTTATGATATCTCTGAAACGGCTGAAAGACCTGCCCAATGAGATCCTGCCATCCCAAGACCATCTGTGCAAGCGAAGGCCGGGCCACATCTGCCAATGGGTCCAGAGCCCACCCAGACAGACCGATCACATCGAAAGAATCCCAGAAGGGGGCTCGCAAGCTCGACTGGCCTGGGAAGAAATCAGGCTTGTGATGAGTCCCGTGGAACAAGGGGCCCGGGTAGATCCGGCGGGCCATTTTCGCGAGATCCTCGATGCCCTGGTTGAGGGCAGAGGCCTGTTGGGCTGTGTTTCTGTACTGATGGATTGAGCTGACCGCAGGGAACAGATCTACAGTCTCTACCCCCAGCTGAGCCCAGAAGACCAGCCTCTCCAACGTCAGCTGCGACAAGTTGTGAAGGAACTCCCCTAGCGGACGAGGAGAAGCTGAGTACAACTCTGTCCATTCACCGCCGTGGCTACCAACAGAGACCACCACTCCCACCATCACACTCATGCCAAGCCTGTGTGCCTCGTTGACAATGTAGGCTTCCTCGTGATCGCGCTTAGTCGGGCCCGCCGAGGCTCCTAGGTCATACAAGGCGCGGATGTCTGTAGCCTCCCTGCTCTCTATGTAGTACTCGTTCCACATGCGAACCCCGTCTGTGCCGACACCAAGAAGCTCCGCCAGATAGACGTCCACCAGCGCTAGCTGGGTACGCTGTCCCCATGGCGGGAACACCAATTCGTTCATCCACATCGAAGCCAGGTCAACGTCCCTCCGAAACTCCATCGGTCTCCACCTGGAGAACCGCAGCGTCCGGTCAAGAAGCCCAAGGTCGGGCTTGTTGTACTGCCGCATGTGCTCCTCAGTCGACAGGATCCGGTTGATGTCGAGGATCACCCCCCACGGCACGAAGTAGTCCTTCTTCCCCTGAGGGTTCACGAGCGTCCGGTCACCGCAGAACACCACCACTGGGATCGCTACCCAGCTCTTGCGGCCGTCGGGGGCGCTCACGTGCAGCGCCACCTCTCCGTAGCCCTGCCACTCGGGGTTGTGCCCCCAGATGTAGAGCATCCCGTCCTCGATTGCTGTACCGATCCCCTCCGGGTGGCTCACCTCGAACGTCCACGTGAGAGAGGAAACGGGGAGATCGCCGAGAACCGGGTAGAACGCGAGCTCGGGTACCCCGTGGAGGGGTAGGGCGAAGACCTTGTCCCGATCGGACACGCCCTGCATCACGTAGGCGGGATGCGCGAAGAAGGCCGGGTTGAGGAGTTCGCCATGAACCTCCGGCCTCGCCTTCGGATCGGAGAACCCCAGGTTGGGCCGAGCGGACGACGGTGGGCTGGCGAACCACTCGATCCTCACCAGCCGGGCGGTGTCGGGCCGCCAGGTGAAGCTGAACCAGCCCCCGACAGCGACCTCCCCACCGCTCAGGACGATCACCGCGGCCGGGCCTTGGGGATCGCGCTGCGGGAAGCTCGGCCACATCGAGGTGATCTCCGCGGGCTCGGAGAACTCGATCCGCACCGCCCGCGCCACCGCGCCCGAGTCGTTCCGGTACATCGCCCCGGCCAGACACGTCCCCGCCAACCCCACGACCAGCACCATTGCCAACCCGACCGCTCCCTCATCGTCCCCTCCTCGCCGCCATGATAGGCGCGGGCTCGTTCGCTGCCAACAGTGGGAAGGCGTCGGGACCTTCATTCTTAGGGTCTTGTGGGCGAAGGCTGGCCAGCTTGTGAGCCTTGAGATGAACGTCTGGGTCTGGAGATTGCGGTGAACTCCCTAGCCAAGAACCCGGACTTCCTCCTCTCCCTCCCGATTCCTCCTCTCTTGGGAATGCGGGAGGCGCCTTCTGACAGCGGTCTCCTCTGTGCAACGCGACGCGGGATTGACCTCGGAAGGGTTCGCGGCTATCATCAGGTCGGACAGTACGACTTTCCTACGCAACGAGGAGGTGCGGGATGCCGGTGGTGCGGGTGAAGCGGAAGTTTCAGGTCACGATCCCGGCCGAGGTCCGCAAGCGGCTCGACCTCGCGGAAGGCGACTACCTGGAGGTCACGGAAGAGGACAACCAGATCGTGCTCAAGCCGAAGGTGGTGCTCGACAAGCCCGATGAGAGGGCCTTGGCGCAACTGGAGGCGATCCTCGAGCGGATCCGCCAGCCTGGCGAGGTCTCAGAGGAAGAGGTCGAGAGGGACGTGCTCGAAGCGATCCGCACGGTGAGGAGAGATGCCCGTGCTCGCCGCCGTTCTTGACACAAGCGTCCTTGCGGCAGCCTTTCTCAAACCGGACGGGATCAACCGCGGGGTCCTGCTCCGGGCCGGGCGTGACTATCGGCTCGTCCTATCTGAGGCGATCCTCGAGGAGACGGAACGCGTGCTCATGACGTACAAGCGAATCCGCTCCCGCTATCCCTACGCCGACGACGAAGTCCGGGCGTTCATCCGCGCGCTGCGGGGCGTAGGTCAGCAGGTTGTCACAGCATGGCCCGAGGTCCGGGTGATCAGAGAGGATCCCGATGACGACATGGTGCTGGGAGCTGCCCTGGCGGGCGGGGCGGACGTCATCGTCTCGAAAGACCACCACCTGCAGGCTCTGGGAAGCTACCAAGGGATCAGGATCATGTCCACTCAGGAGTTCGTGCGGGTGCTCGAGCATGGCGAGTCGGGCTGATCGGCGCGCGAAAGACGGCTGGGGAGCCGGTCAGGAAGGAGCTGCCCGAGGGCGCCCGCAGGAGGTCTCTCATACCGGGATGGCCTCGCGGAGGACCCTGTCCCGGATGCGCGACTTCAGACCGCGGACCGTCACCACGTCCACCCGGCAGCCGAGCAGGATCTCAAGCTCCTGCTGAAGCCCGCCGAGGTCGAGCAGGGTGCGCCCCGGTTCGAGTTCCACCAGGAAGTCGACATCGCTCCCCTGATCAGCCTGCCCACGCGCGACAGAGCCGAACACGCGCACGCTCCGTGCCCCGTGCTTTGTGCAGAGGCGCAGGATCCTCTCGCGCTTCTCCTTGACCCGAACGTCCAGCATCATCGCCGTCTCCTCGCCGCGATGATAGGCACAGCCCTCGCGTCTGCTAACAGGGGCCCAGACGCCTTGGGGTGAGGTTCAACATGAGCGCGTGACGAATGGCGCGCAGCTGCCCGAGGGGAAGAAGATCCGGATGCACGTGGCCTTGTGTGCGTTCTGCGCCCAGTGCGGCCCGCCCGCTGGGGATGTGGGCGAAGCACAGGACCAGCAGCTCCGCCGCCTGCCAGATCGCCCGTTCTCCCTGAGGACCAAGATCGGCGATCGCCATCTCCCTTCCAGCGTACCGTCCTCCCACAGCCGGTGGTATGCCTTCGCCTACTGGGCGGTTGGTTGGCCTGATCGTCGCCGGATCACCGAGAACTGGGAGCCGATCTCGCTGGGGCCGGTTCCAACGATCCCGTCCTCAGGAACCCGGTCCGGAGGGAGATGGCGATCACTTCGGAGCAAGGCTTGACTGCGGCGGGGGGGGGTACGCTACACTACGTTCGGGCCGATCCAAGTGGCCGGAGGTGGCAGATGAGGGACAGCCGACGGTTGGGCATCGTGGTGGCCGTGGCGCTCGCCGTGGCCGTGGGAGCCGGCGGAGCGTCTCCTGAGCGGCTTGTGCCGGCGTTCGGCGGGGCACTTCCCTTGTGGGAGCCTGAGGGCTCGCCGGTGGTGCTCCTTCCGGGGGCGGTGATGCAGCCGCCGGTGGACACGCCGCGGGCGATGGTCGTGGCCGACATCACCGGGGATGGCCGCGCCGAGCTGATCGTGGGCGGGGACTACCTCCACGTCCTCTCGCTCCGCGACGCGGAGATCGCCAAGCACTACCTGACCGTGTTCGTGGGGGTGCGGAAGCCCGTGAGCCGGGGCGGGGGGCGGTTTGGGGTGAGGGCGCTGGCAGCGGGAGACGGGGATGGCCTTCCCGACCTCGTGGTGGCAACGCACGACGGGGAGCTGTGGGTCCTCAGGAACCACGCGCAGTGGAGCCAGCCAAGAAGCCCCGTGCTAGACATCGTCCCTTGTACATCCGCAAAACTGGCTTTGGATCCAGTCCTGGCCGGAAGATGTCATGTCATCAACCTGGCATCGTTGGTGGACCCGCTACGGATCCATTCTGAAGTGAGCTGCATAGGGCAATGGCACGTCAGCGGTCAGCACGGAGTACGAGAAAGCGTGGCCAGCTCTGTGATCAAAGGAGGTCTTGATGCACCGGCCTAGGGTACGAGGAGGGCGTCGTAGTGTTGCGAGGAGCTCGATGCACAACGGTCCTGCGCTGGGAACCCTGGAGGGTCGGTCGGTTCGGCAGCTTGCAGCCTCGATCCTCATCCTGGTGGCTGTCTGTCTGGCTGGGCCGAGTGCTTGGGCTTTCGACCTCCCTAAGGACTGGTTACCCCCGGCGCTTGTCACCTCCCGGCTCGAGATTGGCGAGCCCGTAGGCCTGCTTGCGGGCGACTTCAACGGGAATGGTATCACTGATCTGATGATCATCACAGACCTCAACCGTCCAGCCTTCTTTGAGCCGCCCTCGGGTGACTACGCTGTTCGATTCTTCCTTCTCCCGGGAGCCGAGCATGGATGGCAGGAGGAAGTGCTCGTCGGTACATTCGAGGCACCCGGTCGCTACCTGTTCGCACACGCCATCGCCTCGGGCGTTGACATCGACGGTGACGGGAACCAAGACGCTGTGGCTGTCTTGACCTTCGCGGCTGGGGCTCCTGTCGGCCTGGAGGTGGACACCCTCGAGACACACCTTGTCATCTTGTGGGGAGATGGCCATGGTTCCTTCGGGATGGACGACAGGCGTGTGGAAGCCGGTCTTCTTCCGCCCCTGTCGATCCTCCTCGGCGATCTCGACGGCGATGGTCGGGTCGACCTGGCCTACAACGACCCTCAGAACCTCGCGATTCGCGTCCTCTACAATCAGGGGGGTCGAGTATGGTCAGACCCCCACACCGTGGAGGTTGTCGGGCCAGAGGGTGCCCCGATCGAAGACGAGTGCATACTGATCCCCATGACCTGTGCGATCGGCCGCGTTGACCCCACGCTGACGCAGGACACGGTTGCAGTCGTGGGACCCTGTCTGACCGACCAGGGTGACTACGTGCAGGCTCTGAGGTTCTTGGTTTCCTGCGGGGAAGACTGCTGGGACCTGTCTCCACTGGTTCAAACAGGCCCGGTCAGCACGAGCTTCGATACTGCGCTGGGGCACATCTTGGTCGGGGACGTCGATCGGGACGGGTGCGAAGACGTGGTGTTTACTCGGAGGATCTTCCTTCCTGAACAAGGAGCTGCACTGATGATACCACCTATCATGGGAGTCTATCTGATGCCCTGCGTGCGCAGACCGGGACTCGAACCGCCAACCGAACTGGGTGCTGTCCACTCGGGGGGGTTCTTCTTCGCAAAGGCACTTCTGTCCGTCGATCGCACTCCTGACGGCCTGTGGAGGATTGTGGCCTTCGACCGAGATCAGAACTCGGTGGGTGTGTTGCACGTTCAGGGTGAGAGCGGCGGCTTGATCTCAACCTCGATCCCTGTGCGGGGAGTTGTTGTTGATGGGGTCACCATCGAGCGGGATGGCAGAAGGGAGATCGTTGTCGTCGCATCACTGGACCTACGGAGTGGTGTCACACTCCTCAACGTGGTGACAAGGAGGTCACCATGATGCGGTTCCTCGCCAGCATGGCTGTCGTGGGAGTGCTGGGGGTTCTCAGTTGGAGCTGTCCCAGCTTCTGTCCAGGATGCAGCTCGCTAACCGGCTTCCACCTCTCAGAAACGCACCCGGTCCTCGGGCCAATCACGAAGCTGTGTGTTCGAGCAACGTGCGATGTTCGCCCGTGGTGTTTCGAGACCATCGTGACCACATGGTCGGGACCAATCCCCTGGACCACCTTCCTCCTATCTGGGTCGGAGTCCTCCTTCTTGACTGGGCCGGATGTGGATGCCTACGTGCGTAGTGGTGTGGCGACTGTTTGTGTGCGGCATGGCTACGAAGTGGTCATCCCACTCGGCGGAGCAGGTGACCTGACTGGAAGGAAAGGGTTGATTATGCTTCCAGTCAGGGGGTTGCACGGGCAGTCTTGTATGGGCCCCTGCCCGTGCGATGGCAGATGGGTTAGGCCCATCGTCACCACTGTTGTCCGTCCGACCGATGACCCAAGAAGGCCGCAGGTACACATCTCGGCATTCGACCTCGACGGAGATCTGGTGTGCATTGGCCACCGTGGGCCTCTCTATGGGAGTCTTACAAGCCTGACCAGCGTCACGGGGCCTCGCCTCGAGACGGTCGCGCTTCACACCAGCTGCATGGATGAGTACGTCTATGAGCCTCCAGCAAGATGCGATCCCTTTGTGGACTCCGTTGTCGGGTGGGCTAGAGTGTCCAGTACCGCAATGCTGTTGACACGTTAGGCCTCCTTGTCTGACGCGTGAGCCGCCGCTCCCCAGAACACCTCGGCCGGAGTGCGTCCCTGGGTCCGGTACCCGTGGTGCGGTCGCTCCTCGTT